>JACQFT010000105.1 GCA_016199925.1 Opitutia bacterium
ACCAGGCCGGCGCACGCGCGGCCACGTGGTGGCCCGCCAAGATGCTTGGCACGACGCTCGGCATGACGGCGTTCTTCGCCGCCTACTTCTGGCTGCTCCGGCATCCGCACTTTCCCGTCACCGTCATGCCGCTCACGGCGGTCGACCGCCTGATCGGTTTTTTCCCGGAGGCCCTCCCGCTCTACCTTTCCCTCTGGCTCTACCTCTCCCTCGGGCCCGCGCTGCTGACGGACCGGCGCGAACTTTTCTCCTACGGGGTCGCGGCGCTCGCGCTCAGCCTCCTCGGCCTCGGGATATTCTTTTTTTGGCCGACTGCGGTGCCGCGACCCGACCTTGATTGGTCGCAGCATCACCCAGCGTTCGCGTTGCTGAAGTCGGTCGACGCTTCCGGCAACGCCTGTCCCTCGCTGCATGTCGCCTTCGCGGTGTTCACCGCCGTGTGGCTCGGGCGCGTGCTGCGGCAGATGCGCGCGCCGCGCCTCGCGCGCGCGGCCAACTGGCTGTGGTGCCTCGGCATCCTGTATTCCACCGTCGCCATCCGGCAGCATGTCGCGCTCGACGTCGTCGCGGGCGCCGTGCTCGGTGCCCTCGCGGCCGTGCTGCACCTGCGATGGTTGCAGCCCGGCCGTCCGGCGCCGAAAAGTCAGCCGGCCAATTGCTCCGCCGCCGGCACGACGCAACGGTAATCCAGTTCGCGCAGGCGGCCGAGCACCCGGCGGACCGCCTCGACCCGGATTGCCGCCGGCACGCGCGGGCCCTCATGCAGCAGCAGGATGGCCCCGGGCGCCAGCCCGTGCAGCACGCGGCCCGCGACCGCCTCCGCGTTGCCGCCCGCGCGCTCGAGCCCGCGCGCGCTCCAGCCGATGCAGCTCAACCCGCGCGCGCGCAGCGCCGGCGCCAGCCAGAGATTCTTGATCCCTGCCGGCGGGCGGAACCGCGTCGGCCGCACGCCCGCCGCGCGCAGCACCTCCCGCGCCGCGTCGAGTTCGCGCCCCACGCGCGCCGCCGACGCGCACCAGAAAGTCGCGAGCGGATGCGTCTGCGTATGGAGCGCGACCTCGTGCCCGCCGGCGATGATCGCGCGCACGAGCCCCGGGTGCCGCGCCGCCTTTTCGCCCACCACAAAAAAAGTCGCCCGGGCGCCGTCCGCCGCCAGCAAGGCGAGGAGGCGCGGCGTGTCGTCGGGGTCGGGGCCGTCATCGATCGTCAGCCACGCCTCGCGCCGCGTCGTGGCGAAACGCCGCGCCGTGCGCACCAGCCCCTGCGACCGCGGCACGAACAGGTGATACGCCAGCAGCGCGTCGGGCAAAAGCCACAGCGTCACCGCGGCCGCCGGCGAGCTCCACCCGACGGCGACAGCCGCGACTTTCCCGGCCAGGTTGACGATGAGCAGAAGCCACACGCGGCCAGTGTGCCCGCGCCGCGGCTCCTGCCAAGCCTCGGGCCGGTGATGCCAATGGGGTCTTCGACTACCACGGGATAAATTGCGCCCGCGCTCGCCGCGCCGTATCAGTGGGCGTGTTCATGTCTCCCGCCCTCGCTGTTCGTCCGCGTTTGAGCATCGCCCTCGGGGCGGACGCCACCGGTGTGTTCGATGCCGGGCTTCCCGTGCTCGCCGGCGAAGAAGTCGAAGCGCTCTTCGGCCCCGCCCGGCCGGCCGGTCACGTCGGGCCGCTCGCGCTCTTCCATGCCGGCGACTGGTTGCTCGGAGCCGCCACGGTGCCGTTGCCCGACGGGCTCGAAGCCGCCGCGCGCCATCTCTACGAAAATATTTTCCGCGCGGCGCACGGCCGGCATCTCGCGCGGATCTGGAATTACGTGCCGGCCATCAATGAGCCGGGGCCCGGCGGGCTGGAGAACTACCGTCTCTTCTGCCGCGGTCGCTCGCTCGCGTTCGAGGCGCACTTCGGCCGCGGGTTCAACGCCCGCCTGCCGTCGGCTTCCGCGGTCGGTTGCCGCCCGGGTGCCCTGACGGTCGCCTTTGTCGCGTGCTCCGCGAGGCCGCGCCATGTCGAGAACCCTCTCCAGGTGGCCGCCTATGATTATCCTGGCACCTATGGCCCGCGCGCCCCGAGTTTTGCCCGCGCGACGGTGGTGGCGGGTCCGGCCGGGGCCACGGTTTTCATTTCTGGCACCGCGGCAATCCGCGGCCACGCCACGATCGCTCCGGAAAGCTCGCGCCTCCAGTTGGAGTGCACGCTGGAAAATCTGCAGGGCATCGCCACCGCCTGCGGGCTCGCGCCCGGAATCGGGGGCGGCCCCGGGGCCATCCGCCATTTCAAAGCGTATCTCCGGCACGCGGCGGACCAATCCATGGTCGCGGCCGTCCTGCAAGAGCGACTCCTGCTGGACGCTGACCGCGTGTCCTACCTGCAAGCAGACATCTGCCGGTCCGCGCTGCGGATCGAGATCGAAGCCTCGCTTTTCGGCGCAGCCGTGGGCTGATCTCGACCAACGCCGCTTCCCCGTTCCTCCTTCCATGAGTCCTGCCAAAGCCCGCCCCTCTTTCGCCATGCGACAATTGTTGCGCCATTTCTGGCAGGGCATCTTCGTCCTGGCGCCGATCGGCCTGACGATCATGACGCTCGTGTGGGTGTTCGAAAGAGTGGACGGGCTGCTGCGCGGCTACGTCAAATATCCCGGGCTCGGCTTTGTCCTCGTGTTGGGCACCGTGGTGCTGGTCGGCTGGTTCGCCTCGTATTTTTTCATGAGGCGCATGTTCAAGCATCTGGACGGCTGGCTCGAACAGACTCCCGGCGTCAGCTTTATCTACTCGACGCTGCGCGACTTCTTCGAAGCCTTTGTCGGCAACAAGCGGCGTTTCACTCAAGCCGTGCTGGTCAACGTGCATGCCGAAGAGGTCTGGATGATCGGCTTTCTCACCAACAAGGATCTGGACAACTTCCAGCTCGGGGCCGGCTTTGTCTCGGTCTACGTGCCGCAGGCCTACAATGTCGCGGGACAGCTCTACCTCGTCAAACGCGACCGCGTCCGGCCCATCGAGCACTTGGCTTCCGGGGATGTGATGAAGTATGCCGTGACGGGCGGAGTCGTCGACAGCGTGGACACGAAACCCGCTTGATCCGCCGAAGACTTCGCGGCCGACCGCGCCCACGAAAAAATCGGTCCGCCACGCGCCGGGGCCGACGGTGGATCGTCCGACGACTCAGACCCGGGCCGGCCCGCGACCCAGCACAAAGTAGAGGATCGTGCCGAGGAACGGCAGCAGGACGATGACCACGACCCAAAGCAGCTTGTTGGGACTGTTGCCCTTGATGCAGTCGACCAGCGCAACGAGCCAAAAAACAAAGCAGAGCAGGCCGATGAGGTAGTTGAGATTCATGGGTGTCAGGATACGGTCGCGCATCCTCCCGGTCGATGGGGCCAACACCCACCGGCCGTCGGCCCAGATCAAAACACCAGCGCCCGCAGCGCGCGCGTATCGGGCTTGCCGCGCGCCGTGAGCGGCAACGCCCGCACCGCCGTCAGCTTCTTCGGAATTTTCCACGCCGCCGTGTCGGCGAACAGCGCCGCGCGCAACTGCGCCACGGGCCGGTCGGTGACGAGCACCGCGCCGAGCACCGGTTCCGCGCCCGCGCTGACCCCGACCCACGCGTCGCGCACGCCGCGCAATGTCCGCAAGCGCGCGGCGACTTCCGCCAGATTCACGCGCCGCCCCGCAATCTTCACCGTCGCCCCCCGCCGCCCGAGCAACGTCAGCCGCCCCCGCCTATCGACCGCCACGCGGTCGGGCATGAGCCACGCGCCGTGTTTTCCGGCTCGTCGACGGTGCCCGTGCGTCAGCACCGCCGCGCTGCTCACCCGCAATCGCTGTCCCGGCCGCGCCGCGAGCTTCACGCCGCGCAACGCCCGCCCGACGCCGCCCGCGAGCGTGGCCGCGCCCGTCGCGTCATAGGCGATGCCACCCGTTTCGCTCGAGCCGTAGAAATTGTGCAGCCTTTGCCCGAACCGGGCGGCGAACTCCCGCGCCGTCTCCACCGGCAACGGCGCGCCGGCCGAGATCGCGAGGCGCAAACCGGGCAACGCCACCTCCGACGCCGCCAGCGCCCGCCACAACGCCGGCACGCCCGGGAAAACCGTCGGGCGCCACCGCGCGAAATCGGCGGCGATCGCGTGCGGCAGCGGCGACGCCCCGCATACCAGCGGCACGCCTTGCGCGAGCAGCGGCAGCGTCAGATTGCCGAGACCGTAGGAATGCCCGAGCGGGATCATCGCGTAGTTCAGATCCCGCGGCGTGATCCGCATCGTCGCCGTCACCTGCCGGGCGTCGGCGAGCAGTTGCGCGGCGGTGAACACCAGCGCTCGCGGTTGACCGGTCGTGCCCGACGTCAGCTTGACCAGACACGCCTCCGGATCGCGCCAGAGTTTCGCGCCGGTGAGCGGCACCAGCTTCGTTCCGTTCCACCAGCAACTTGCCCGCGCCGATTGCGCCAAACTGCGCCGGGCCGCGAGGGGCTCCGCGGCGTCGAGCGGCACCGGCAGCGCGCCGGCGCGCAGCAGTCCGAGAAAAATCTCCAGCCACTCGATGCCGTTCGGCGCGGCGAACACCACCGCGCGCCCTGCCAGCGCGTCCGACGGCGGGGCATGCGCCGCCCGCCACGCGCGCGCGCCCGCGTCGAGTTCGCGGAAGGTCACGCTCGCTCCGTCAGCGGCCTGCACCACCGCACGTTCGCCGCCGCAGCGGCGCAGTGTCTTTTCCCAGGCGGCAATGAGGGCGCGGCTCATGACTTTCCTTTCAGGCCCGCGAGATGCTCGAATTCGATCACGAGCAGCGCCGCCACGACCATCAGCGCCACCGTCGTGCCGAGCGCGCGCACGACCGGGATGCCGCTCAACGCCAGCACGCCGAACGACGCGGCGGTCGTCAGCGCCGACAGCCGCACCGACACCGGCGGCGGCTCGTGCCGATAGGCCGAGGTGGCGGAAAAGATCGAGTAGTTGTGCGTCAGGCAGACGCCGAGGAACGCCCCGAGCAGATGGAACAGATTCAGCGGCTGCCCGAGCCAGCCGAAGAGCCCGAAGAGGCCGAGGCACGCGCCGCACGGGATCGCGAAGATGCGCACGCCGTCGCGCACGCCGTAGGAGAAAAACACTCCCGCGCCCACGATCGCGAGGCCGGTCAGGCTGAGCCACAGGGCCGACCGGCGATAGCGGCTGAAGAGCTGGTTGAGCGACTGCAACTGGCCCGCGCTGACCGTGTGCGTGTCCGCCGGCGGCGCGAGTGCGGGCGCGCGGGTGGCGACGGTCACGAACCAACTGAACGGCTGCCCGCGATGCACGAGCAGGCCGAGCGGCCCGGAGAGTTTGGCCTGCAACGCCGTCACGGCGTCGGCGAGGTCGGCCGCTGTCGCGGTGCGCGCTTGCCGGGCATAGGCGTCGAAGAAGGCGGCAAATTCGCCGGGCTCGAATCCGGCGCGGGCGAGAGCGGCGCGCAACTCCGGCCCGAACTCCGGCTGCTCGCGCCAGAAACGCACCGCGCGCGCGTGCTCCGCCGCCGTCGGCACGAGCGCGCCCAGCCCCGCCGTCTCGGTGCGCCCGCCGCCCGCGGTGTGCAGCCAGGTTTCCAGTTTCGCCAGCGAGGCCCGCGCGGCGTCGAGACTCGCGCCGTAGGTCAGATAGACCGTGCGGTCGTGGCCCTCGCCGAAGAGCGCGCGGAGGCGGGCGTCTTCGCGCTGCACCGCGGGCGACGGAATCTCGAGCTCCCGGATGTCGTCGCGCCAACGGAGCAGCGCGAGGCCCGGCAGGGCGAGCACCCACGCGAGCAGGAGCGCGCGGCGCAAGTTGCGCCGCCACGCGGCCGGCAGCGCCTGTCCGCCGCGGAAGGACCGCGTGGGCAGGAACGCATTTCGCACCGTCGCGAAATAGACCACCGCGGCCGCGAGCGCGCACACGAGGCCGGCGCCGACGAAGACGCCGAGTTGGCGGATCAGCGGCAGCTCCGAAAAAAGCAGCAGCGCGAAACCCGCGACGGTCGTGAAGCAGCTCGCGAGGAGCGGCTTCGCGAGCCGGCGCACCTTGGCCCAGTAATCCTCGTCCGGCCGCAGCGGCGGCTGCATGAAAAGATAGAATCCGTAGTCGATGGCGACGCCCGTGAGCAGCGAACCGATGACGAACACCAGGATGTGCAGGCGCTCGAAGACGAGCGTCGTGCCCACCCACGCCCCGAGCACGGCAAGCAGCACGACCGGCAGCAAATGCAGTCCGCGATGCACCGCCGGGATGAACGCCCACGCCACCGCGAGCACGGCCGCGAGCGACAGCGCGTTGAGCCACGTGACTTCGTGCTCGATGCGCGCGCGGCTCGCGGCGGCAAACCGGTTCACGCCCGTGTCGGCGACGCGGAGGCCGGGAAAGTCGGCGCGCAGCCCCGCCGTCACCCGCGCGATGGCGGCAAAGGCCGGCCCCTGCCCCGCTTCGCTCAGCGGCGACGCCGCCAACCGCGCCCACACGAGCGCGGGCCCGCGGTCGTCAGCCGGGCCGGCGCCGAGGCTGCCTTTGAGCCGCTCGACGACCGCGGGCAGGAGCAGCAGCGGATCGGCGGGCACGAGGTCTTGAAACGCCAGGGCCTCCGGCGTGGCGAGAAACTTGCCGAGCGCCGCCGCGGAGTCGTCGGCCAGCCAGCGCGGAAAATCCGCCGGCCCGCCGCGCGTCGCGGCAAAGGCCGTTTCGCGGTCGTGCAGCCACCTCGGGAAAAGCAGCGTCAGCCGGTGCGCGAACAGCGCGCGCCCGAGCGCCTCGCGCGGTGCCGGATCGCTCAGCGCCTGCGCCTGGTCGAAGGCCGGCTCCTGCGCCAGCCGCGCGGCGAAATCCCGGGCGAGCGCAGCCGGGACCGGTTGGCCGCCGGCCGCGGTCAGCTCGAAGAACATCGTGCGGGCCCCGGCCTGACTCGCCAGTTGCCGGACCAGCGAGAGCTCGGGCGAGCGTTCATCGACGGGGATCAGGTCGAGCACGTCGCTCGAAATTTTCTTCGCGTAGTCGAGGTTCGCCAGCCACGCGCCGCCCGCGAGCGCCGCGGCGCCGAGCAGACTCCAGCCCAGCAGTTGGCGGCGGCGGAAGTTCATCGGGCCGTCTGCCGGTAGCGCGGCGCTTCCGCCCGCGAGCGTGCATCTCCAGACGCGGGCTGAAGCCCCGCGCCACTCCGAAGGGCGGCGCCGCCGGCGGCCAAGCATCGGATCGCGGCGCGCAGATCAGGCTGCCCTTGGCCCGGTCTGCTCCCCGGACCAAAGACGACGTCAGACTGCTGCGCGAAGATCAAAAAGGCACTCATGCGCTTCACCGGAAATACCGTTTCAACTCTTCGGCCGTGAACGCCGCCGGCGGGCGCGGCGGCGCGTTGTTGATTTCCACAAATTGCTTCGCCGAGTGCCGGAGCTCGATCCGTCGCACCACGGCGCCCTCGCCGCTGACCGCGATGGAGCCGAGGCCCCGGCGCAGCCCGGCGGTGCGCGCCACGAGCGCGAGACTCCACGCCCCGCCGTCGCGCCGGCCGTAGATCTCAAAGTCTTTCGCCAGCGCGGCGAAATCGAAGCGCAGGATGTGGCGGAGCGCTTCGTTCGCGGCGCGGGCGCGCGGGTCGGCCGGCAGTTCCCTCTCGCCCGCCGCGCCGCGCACCAGCATGCCCTGCTCGTCGAGGATGACGGTGCGGTCCACCGGCGCCGTGTAGTGCAGGCTCAGTCCGTGCGCCGCGGAGACGCGCACCTCGCCGCGGAGTTCGACCGGCTGTTTCTTGAAAGGGAAAAAACGGCGCTCGGTGAAATCCGCCGTCGTGTCGGGTCGCTGCGCGAAGGCGGCCAGGAGGTCCGCCCACCCCGCCGCGTCGGGCGCGAGTCGGTGGGCGGCGTTCACGAGCGGGTCGGGCTCGGCGGTGCCGCCGAACAGCGCGCCCGCCAGCAGCAGCGCGACGGCCACTCCGACCACCCGACTGCGGCGGTGGTGCCGGCGGACGGACGCCCAGCGCCACAGCAGCAGCTCGGCGATGAGCCGCGTGTGGAGCCACACGAGCGCCGCGTTGTCGCGGACATAGTGGAAATGCGACACGCCGCCCTCGGCGGGCGAAAAATATCGCACCGGTGCCGCGAGGTTCAGCGTCGGTCCGCCGGCCCAGCACAGCCGCACCGCCGCCTCGGTGTCGAAGTCGTAGCGCCGGCCGCTGCGGCGCGGCCCGAGCACCGCCAGCAGCGGCGCGAGCGGATAGACGCGGAAACCAAACAGCGGATCGGCGATGCCCGCGCCAAGCACCTCGAGCCGCACGCAGCCGATGCTGAGCTTGCGCCCGTGCCGGCGCTCCGCCGGAACGTTCGCCGGAAAAATCGGCCGGCCGAGCACGAGCGCTGCCGGTTGGCGCTGCGAAGCGGCCATGAACTCCGCGATGCTCGCGGCCGGATGCTGGCCGTCGGCATCCATCACCAGCGCATGGGTGAACCCGCGCGCGCGCGCGGCCTGGGCGCCGGCGAGCACCGCCGCGCCCTTGCCGCAGTTGTGCGGGAGCACCAGCACGGTGAGTCGCGGCTCGCCCTTTGCCAGCGCCAGCACCGGCTGTTCGCTGCCGTCGGTGCTGCCGTCGACGACGACGAGCACGGGTTGCCAGTGGCGCAGCACTTCGGCGACGACCGCGGGCAGCCGCGGACCGGTGTTGTAGGTCGGGAGGATGACGAGATGGGTGGCGGAGACAGTCATGGCGCGGCAGGCGGGACCGGCTAGGAAACGGCGGCCCGCGGGCGGAGGCAAGCCGTGTCGCCCGCCACCGCCCGCGCCCGGAACCACGCCTCGGCCTCCGCCGCCAGTGCCGCGGCCGGCCGACCCGGAGCGGGCGCCAAACAGGGGCCGACGGTGATGTCGACCCGGCCGGGCAAGCGCGGCAACCGCCACCAGGCGCGGCCCTTCACGAGGACGTTCGTGTTCCAACCGATGTGCACGAGTTGCACCGGCACCCGGGCGCGCTGGGCGATGAGCGCAAACCCGGGCTTGAACGGCCCGAGCTCCACGCCGGGCGGCGTGCGCGTGCCCTCGGGAAAAACGACCAGCGTGTGACCCGCCGCGACCTTCGCGCCCGCGGCCCGCACCAGATCGTGCCCGCCGTCGCTCGCGAGATACCCCGCGCGCCGCGCGGCGGCCCCGAGCACGGGATTGCGCCGGATGGCCGGCTTGAAAATGCAGACCGCCTCCGGCACTCGCGCCAACAGATAGGTAATGTCCATCAAGCCGGGATGATTGGCGACCAGCACGCAGGGCCGGCCCGACAACCGGTCCAACCCGTGATAGTGAACCCGCAACATGCGCGAAAAACCCGCCCACCAGACAAACACCGCAAGATGCCGGTGAATCAGCCGCTGGAAAAACCGCTCGGTCGCCGGCGTCGCGGGCAACCCGCCGGCCAGCAAACTGAAGAGGCTCAGCGTCAACCCGAACGCCCCGAACACGACCAGCGACAGGTAATAGCCGAGGAGGTGCAGGACTGAGCGAAAAAACATACGAAGAAACAATTCAACGGGCGTCGGACGGCGACTCGGGATTGAGCGGCAGAAAGTTGAACCAAAGCAACGGATACTGGCGAACCAATGTTTCGAGCTGGCCAAGCACCCCCTGAAAATGCGCCCGGGCGGCCTGGAGGTTGGCCGCACGATCCGCGGCAGGATCCGGGGTGAACACCGGCGAGGCGCGGACGCGCAACTGATCCCGATCCGCGCCCGGCCAGGCGAGGCAGAACACCACCGGCCGCCCGAACAGAACGGCCAGGTGATAGATGGTGAATGGAAACAGCCGGCGCGCGCCGAGAAACTGGAACGGCTCCGCCTTCGCGCTGAATTCCAGGCGGTCGCATTTCATCGCCAGCGACTCGCCCGCCTCGAGCGCCGCCTTGAGCTCGAAGAGCAGGTTGGCCGGCTGATTCACCCAAAGGAACGACACGTGACCCGCGAAGCGTCGCCCCAACAACTCCGTATCGGTGGAGTTGCCGACGCGCAGCCGGACAATCGCCACGCGCCGGCCGCGCGCGCCGAGCAGGTAGCCAAGCAAATCGGAATCGCCAAAATGAAACGTGCCGAACAGCGCCGGCCGGCCCGATTGCACCAGCGTGTCGAACGCCGCGGCGTTTTCCGGCTCGAGCTCTCCGCGCACCGGCACGCCGCGCGCGGTGCGAAGTTTGAGCATCAGCGACTCGGTGAAGGCAAAAAATGCCGCCATACCTCGAGCACGCGCGGTGGCCGACCGAGCATGAGCGTGAGGTAAGCGCGCGAGTGCGCGCGCGGGCCCGGCAGGAACGCCAGCCCCACCCATGTGCCGGCCATCAGGCCGGGCCGGAAAATCCACCGCGGCCACCAGCGCTCCGCCCAGAGGAGAAACGCGTAGCCCCAACTCGGGCCGGGATTGCGCGGCGGCTTGACGCTGGTGCTCACAGCCACTCCAAGGTCCAGGCGCCACCCGCGCCAGTCCAGCCCAACGCGGACCGCGCCGCCAGCGCGTTGCTGAAATCCTCAAGACTGGGCGGTGTTCCGTCGGGAGCCGCGCCGGGCGCAAACTCCACCCGGCCGCTCGCCCCCGCCGCTTCGCGCGTCAGGACGGCGGCAAATGCAAACGCGCGCGGCGCCGCCATGTGCTGCTCGAGCATCCACGTGCCGCGTTCCTCGCCGCCGACGAGCGCGACGCGCGCGGCCGGTTCCAGCAGGGTCGCCAGCAGCGCCTGCTCCACCAAACGGGCGCGGGCGGCGAGCGGCCAGAGCCGGGCGACAGGTTGCTGGCGGCCGACCAGCACTTGCTGCACACCGCCGGGATGGATCGACGCTTGGAACAGCAGCGGACTCGCCGCCGGAAAGCTGAGCAGAAAATTCTCCAGCGAACGCGTCTCGGCAAACGTCGACGCATAGACGAGCGCGTCTTCCGGGCCGAGCGGCGCGCCGTCGAGCGCGGAGCCAAGCAGAAGACCGAGATGCGTCATCCGCCGCAACGCCGTGCGGGGAAACTTGTCGGCCAGCCGCACCCGCGCCTCGGCCGCGGTTTCCCCGGCCGCCGGCAGCTCGACCCGCAGATGGTGGATGAAGCGCTCAATCATGGGTGAGAAGCATGGCGGCGTGCGCGCCGCCGAAGGCGTTGCTCGTGAGGACGGCGGCATCGAAGCCGGTGCTCGCGAACGGCGCGAGGGCGACGGTATCGGTGAAGCACGGCGCGGCGGAGCCGACGGTGCCGGGAATTGCTCCCTCGCGCAGCGCGGCGAGCGCGATGGCCAGCTCGACGAGGCCGCAACTGCCGAGCGTGTGGCCGAGGCTGCCCTTCCATGAGACGAGTGGCGCGCCGGGAAATTGGCGCGCCAGAATTTCTGCTTCGAGCCGGCCGGCCTCGAGCGTGCCGGTGCCGTGGCCTTTGATCCAAACCCGCCGGCCGCCGGCCGCGGCCGCGATCGCGGCCGCGCACGCCGCGAAGCCCGCGCCGTCGGGTTGGTTGCCGGTGACATGATACATCTCGTTGTGCAGCGCATGCGCCGCCAGCCGGAATTGCGCCGGCTCGCGCGCCAGCACGGCGAAGGCAGCGCCGTCGCCGAGACCGATGGAGCCTGTCTCGCGCGCGGCGTAGGGCGCGGGCATCTGGCCGTTGAGAATTTTCAGGCTGTGAAATCCGCCCGCGACGAACGGGCTGACAAAATCAAACGAGAACACGAGCACGCGGTCCGCCAGGCCCGCGTGCAGCAGCCGGGCGGCGTGCGCGAGCCCAAGATGCGCCGTGACGCATGCGTGCGAGAAGACGTGGACGTGCTCGCCCCAGCCGAAAACCCCGCGCAGATAATCCACGGTCGCGAAGGGCGTGCCGTGCGCCAGGTGCCGCGCATCCTGATCGCGCGTGAAGGCGTAGAGACTGCCGACGCCGAAGTTGCTGCTCGTGACGATGACGGGCTCGCGCGCCGCGCCCCACGCGCCGGCGGGAATACGGACGGCGAGTTTTTCCAATTCGGCCAGCCAGCGGGGCGGTCGCGTCTCGTCCATCGGGCCGAACAGGGCGAGGGGAACGGCGTCGCCACCGTCGCGGCCGAGGACCGGGCGCAATTCGAGTGCGCGCCGGCCCGCCCGCAGCGCCGCCGCCGTGGCGCCGGCATCGCCGAACGGCGTGAGGCAATCGCACGCCGCGAGACCGACGGAGAGTTGATCGGCGGGCGCGGGCATGGGTCAGCCCGGTTGGTTCACGGGGCGGCGCCCGGCCGGCCGGCCGCGTTGCCGCGCGCCGCGCGCCGACCGGGGCGAGGGCGACCCGACCCCGACTGGCAGACTGCTCGTCGCTCTCATGGTGCGGGGGAAAGGTCCGGCTCAGAGGTGGCGTTGCTGCGAGCGCAGGTAAGCCGCCAGCGCATTGACACTGGCGAGGGCCTGCCGCGACTCTTCGCTGCTGCCGATCTTGACGCCGAATTCCTTCTCGAGCGCGAGCACGAGTTCGAGGGCGTCGATGGAGTCGAGGCCGAAGCGTGGCGACCCGATCAGCGGCTCGTCGTCGGGGATGTCGGCCGGGCCCACCCCGTCGAGTTTGAGCGTGGCGATGAGGAGGGACTTAAGCCGAACAATCAGGGGGTCGGGCATGGGGCACTCAAGGCAAGGTCAGCGCGCCCATCTGGGCAACCGCGTCCTGAATGTTGTCCCTCGCTGCGCCTTCGGTCGCGAGCCGCAGGCGGGTGGCGCCGACAAAAGCCTCGCCGGCACCGGCCGTATGACTGGTGGTTATCGCCTTTCGCCAGACCACCGAGTGATCGCTGACGCGGGTCAGCGTCCAGTTTGTTTCAATCGTCGCGGTCATGGAAAACCCGAACAAGGGCTGTTGCAGCCGGACGATGGCGACTTCCAAATGGTAGTCACCCGCCTGACCGGCTGTCGCGATCTTGGCAAAGAGACCAGATCGCCGGATGGACTGGTCCAAGGCCGAGGCGAAATCCGCACTTGAAATCTGGGAAGCCGTGGTCGCCGTCGTTTCGGACCCGCCCGTGACGTTTAGGGCCAAGGACTCCGCGTGTTTGGTGACGGCGCCCAGGGAAGTGGGCACCATCGCATTGGATTGGGCCGGCGACGCGCAGCCGCCGAGCAGAAGGGCGGCGGTGGCGATAGCAGCGAGCAAAGAGCAGCGAATGAAGTTCATTGGGAGGAGTAGTTGCGGATGTTACTTGAAAAGGTCTCCAAGGACTTCTTCCACCATCGCGGCGGGCGACTTCCGGACGAGCGAGGTCCTCAGTGAATGCCCGGTGGCAAGCGCAATTTCAGTCTTGGGCTGGCGAACCTGCACGTTGAGCTCGATCATATACATGGTAATATCCCACATCCATTTGTCCTGATATGTCACGACCGCATCGACGTCGCCGGGCACGGCGGACTTTTCACCGGAGGTCGCCTTGTAGCCCATCACCGACAGCCGGTCGGCGATGAGCTTGTCGGTGCCCCGCTGGTCGGCCGGCAAACGGACGACATAGAATGTCTTCAACGCCTTGAGATTCGTGCCGGGGGTGATGTCGGATTTTAGTTGGGTCACGCAACCGCTGAGAAAAGCGGCCGCGGTTACGAGGAACACGGATATGAGGATGCGGGTGGATTTCATTGCTTGGAGTTTTAGTTTAGGCCCGTGAAAAATCAGGATGGTCGGCGCAGGAGATGGCAGACGTTGCTCCCGCCGAACCCGCTGCTGTTGTTGAGCACGAGACGCGGCGCTTCGTCAAGCGAAGCGCGGGGCAGGTCGAGCCCGGCGCACACCGGATCGGGCTCCGTGAGGTGCGCGGCGCCGGGGATGAATCCCTCGGCCACGGCCAGCGCGCAAAAGCCCGCCTCCATCGCACCGGCGAGCGAGAGACCGTGGCCGGTGAGCGCCTTCGTGCTGCTGATGCGCGGCTTCGCGCCGGCGGCGGTGAACACCGCGTGCAGCGCGAGCGCCTCGGAACGGTCGCCGGCGGGCGTGGAGGTGGCGTGGGCGTTCACGTAGTCGATGTCGCCCGCATTCACGCGCGCATCGGCGAGCGCGCGCCGCATTGCCGCGCCCAGGCCCGCCCCCTCGGGGTGCGAGGCCGCCACGCTGTGGCCGTCGCCGGCCTGGCCCCAGCCGGCGAGCTCGGCGTAGATGCGCGACCCGCGGCGTTGCGCGAGTGCGGCGTCCTCCACGATCAGCGCGACCGCCCCGCCGGTGCCGACGAAGCCGTCGCGCCGGACGTCGAACGGCCGCGAGGCGGTGGCGGGGTCGGGGTTGGTGGAAAGCGCGCGCAGGCTGGCGAAGGGCAGGATGCTCTCGTCGGTCATGTCCTCGGCGCCGACGACGAGCATGCGTTGCTGGCGGCCGAGCCGGATCTCGTCCATCGCGTAGCCGAGCGCGTGGCTGGACGAGGCGCAGGCGGAGACAAAGCCGCACACCGCGCCGCTGATGTGGTAGTGCGCGGCGAGATTGAAGTTCAGCGTGCCCGCGATGGAGGAGACGATGCCCATCGGGTTGCCGCGCTCGCCGCGGTTGGCGTGCATCTGGTTGAGAAAATGGCCGAGCAGAAACGGCGAGCCGGCCGACGCGCAAAAAAGTCCGGTGCGGCCGTCGGTGAGGTCGGCGGGCGCGAGGCCGGCGTCGGTGAGGGCCTGCTGGAGCGCGCAGAGCGCATAGACGCCGTGCGGGGCGAGACCGCGCAGGAGCTCGCGATCGACGGAGAATTCACCGGGCCAGCGCCAGTCGCGCCAGTTGGGCGTGGGGAAAGCGAACCCTTTGACCGTGCCGGCAACTTTGACGGAGAGGTCGGGGTTGCCGAGAAATTCGTGGCGCTCGAACCCGTGGTGCAGTTCGCGCAGGCTGCGCAGCACGGTGGCGCGGTCGTTGCCGATGCTTGTGATGAAACCCAGTCCGGTGATGACGGGGAGCGGCGTCATGCGAAATCGCCCGGCTCAGACGGCCAGCCGCTCAGTCACCTTGCGCCGGACGAAGCCCCGCAGATCGTCCAGGGTGCGCACTTGGATGATCTCTTCGTTCGCGATGCGGATGGCGAGCAAGTCTTCCGTAAAGAAAACGACCTCGGTGATCGCCAGCGAATCGAAGCCCAGATCATCCACGAGGCGCGTGTCACCGGCATACTCGCCGAGAGGC
The DNA here is from genome assembly GCA_016199925.1 of Opitutia bacterium. Classification (GTDB taxonomy): domain Bacteria; phylum Verrucomicrobiota; class Verrucomicrobiia; order Opitutales; family Opitutaceae; genus JACQFT01. Next base: position 15,094 of record JACQFT010000105.1, read on the forward strand.
CGGTCGGCTTTGCGGGGAATAAAATCCTCGAGGATGGCGAGAATCACCGGATCAAGCGACTGCACCTCCCCCGACGCGGCGAAGTGGTGATAGGCCGCTCGGGCCGCGGGCGGGAGATGACGGAGGGCTTCCGCTTGGTCAATGGGAGAGCCGGAAGCGACAGTTCGAGTTGAGGGAGACGAATCCATGTTCATATGATCTGGCCCGAAGCAAGGGATGGGGCAGTGGCGCGGCGTTGCAAAGGCAAAAGCTGCGCGGGCGGTCAGGACTTCACCCCAACATACTCGCTGAAAAGTCCGAGCGCCGTGTCGCGCCGCACGGCGGCAAGGCCGGCGGCCCGCAGGGCCTCCAGCACCGCCGCCGGCGGCACGCAGGCGTCCATCGTCTCCCAATAGTAGCGCATCATGGCGCGGGCCTCGCGGCTGCGCGTGAAGAGTTGGGCGAGCGCGGGGTAGAGCCGGCCGAAATAAATCCGGAAGAGCACGCCCGCGAAGCCGCCGGCCGGTTTCGTGACCTCGAGGATCAGCAGCTTGCCGCCCGGTTTCAGCACGCGGCGGTATTCGCGAAACGTCGTTTCCAGATCGGTGACATGGCGGAGCGCGTAGCCCATCGTGAGGAAATCGAACGAATTGTCCGGAAACGGCAGCGCCTCGGCGCGACCCTGCACAAAGCGGGCGTCGAGTTTGGTGCGCGCGACGGCGAGCATGCCCGCGCTCGGGTCGAGGCAGGTGATGTTGGCCGCCGTGCCAAGAATTTTCGCCGCCTCGACCGCGACGAGTCCGGTGCCGCACGCGACGTCGAGGAGGCAGTCGCCGGGCTTGAGGCCGTGCTTGAGCTGCGTCGTGCGCCGGTAATGAGCGCCACTGCGCAGAAATCCCCAATCGACCACGAGGTCGTAGTGCGGGGCGCCGGCATCGAAGAGCTGGTTCACGAACGCCGGTTTTTCGGCGGCACTCGCGTAATGTTTGGCCAGGGTCGGATGCGGGGTCATCCGAGCACTTAGCGAGAGAGGCCCCGCCAACACCAGTCGAAAAACAAACCCGGCGCGCCGAACCCCGTGGCCGTTTTTCCCCGCCGCCTGCGGGCTTGCGCGATAGCGTTTTCCCGGTATCGACCAGAGCGGATCATTCCCATCATGCCACCCCAAGACTGCTCCGGCCAATACGGCGCCGCCGTCCGCGACCGCTGTTCCCCGGGCCGGGCAGCTCACACCCCGAACCGATGAACCCTTACCAGTCCGTCGCCCACGACCACTCCCCCGGATCACCAGACCGACTGCAACGCGAAACACCTGCCGCCGAAGTGCCGGAGACCGGTTTCGGCCGCTGGTTTCTCGGCACGAGTATCTGGTCGCGTTATGTCGTGGAGCCCGCGGTGAACGAACTGGGGGCGCTGTTGCCCGCCGACGCCGTTTCGCCAAAGCGAATCCTGGATGTCGGCTGCGGCCCCGGTGCTGCGCTGCCGTTGCTCGACCGGCGGTTTCGCCCGCGGGCGATGATCGCCGTCGACCTCGATCCGCGCGAAGTCGCCCGCGCTCGCCGCCCAGCCGCGCTTTGCGCCTGCCCGGTGGAAGTGCGCCTCGGGGACGCCGCGCGGCTCGCACTGGCCAACGCCTCGGTCGACCTGGTTTTTTGCCACCAACTGTTGCACCACGAGAGCCGGCAGGCAGCGATTCTCCGCGAACTGCACCGCGTGCTCGTCCCCGGCGGCGCTCTGCTGCTCGCGGAATCTTGCCGCTCCTTTATTTTGTCGTCGTCGGTGCAGTGGCTGTTCGCCCATCCGAACGAGGCCCAGAAAAGCCCCGCCGAATATCAGGAACTCGTGCGGCAGGCGGGCTTTGTTTTCAACGAAGACCTCGTCCGGACTTCGACCCCGTTTTGGTCCCGGCCGGACTGGGGACTGCGGGCGCGCCTGGGTTGGCGTTCGCGCCGGAGCCTTGAAGCCACACAGGTGACGCTCGTCGCGATTCGGCCGTCTTCGTGAGAAACCACGCCGCCGCAAGCCGGGCTTGCCTCGTCCGCGCGCGGCGGCAGCATCGCCCGCGGCGCCCATGATCCATTCCCAGATTTTCAGCGACGGCCGGCTCGTCAGCCAGGACCTCGAGGTCGAAGCCCTCCGCCTCGTCTGCGCGGACAAGGGCCTCCTCCTCTGGGTCGACCTCGACAATCCCACCGCCGAGGAAATCAAGGCCGTGCTCGAGGGCGTCTTCCAGTTTCACCCGCTCGCCATCGAGGACTGCGTCACCCCGAGCAGCCTGCCGAAAATCGAGGACTACGAAGACTATCTCTTCATGGTCACGCACGCGGTGGACTACTCGCGCACGGAGAAATTCGCAACGACCGAGCTCGATCTCTTTCTCGGCAAAGACTACCTCGTCACCTTTCACAACGCACCCCTGCGCTCGGTCGCCACCATGAAGGAGCGCCTGGCCAAGAGCGCCGGCGTCGGCCCCCGCGGCCCCGACCGGCTGGCGCACACGCTGCTCGACCTGCTGGTGGACAACTACGGCCCGGTGCTCGCGGAACTGCAGGGCGAACTCGAGGAGATCGAGGAGATCGTGCTGAGCAAGACCTCCTCCTCGGAAAAACTCGTCGCCGAGCTGCTGCGCGTGCGCGGCGATTTTTCCAAGCTGCGCCAGATCGTGCGCCCCCAGCGCGATGTCATCGACCGGCTGGCCCGCGGCGACAGCAAGATGATCCGCACCAAACTGCTCCCCTACTTCCGCGATCTGCGCGACAACCTCGCGCGGCTGGAGGAGACCGTCACCGGCTACCACGAACGCCTGATGATGGCGTTCGACATTTATTTGAACAAAGCCGCGCTCGAAGCGGGCAAAGGCATCAAGTTCCTCACGGCGCTGACCGCCGTCACGCTGCCCGCCGTGCTCGTGGGCGGCTGGTATGGCATGAACTTCGACCACATCCCCGAGCTGCACTCCCCCCACGGCTATCTCTACGCCTGCGCGTTCACCCTCGGCACGACGGTCCTGATGGCGATCTACCTGAAAAAGAAAGAGTGGTTTTGAAAACGCCCGCGTGATGCGGCACGCCGTGTTCGCGATTCCATCGGTCGGGCGAGGCGTCCCCGCCGAGCCGCGGCTCACCGCGACGGTTGCCCCACCAAAGGTTTCCAGAGCGCCGGGCGAAGACAGTCACTCCCCGCTTGCAAGCCCGCCTCTCCTGCCAACGCTTCCCCGATGCGCCTGCCGACCTTCCTCCCCCGCGCCGCTCTCCTGACGGCGCTCGTTGCCCCTCCGCTCCTCGCGCAAACTCCCGCGCGCGACGACGCTCAGACCCTGCGTGCCCTCTACAGCGCCGCGCTGCCCTCGCGCGCCGCCTACGACAACCTCACCGAACTCGTCACCCAACACCCCGGCCGGCTCAGCGGCTCGAAGAGCCTTGAGGGCGCCGTGCGCTGGGGCGAGGCCGCCTTGAAGCGCGCCGGGGCCGAGCGCACCGAGCTGCAACCCGTCATGGTGCCGCATTGGGAACGCGGCGCGCCCGAGAACGTGAACCTCGTCAAAGCCGACGGCTCAACGGGCGCCGCGCTCACCGCCGTCGCCCTCGGCGGCTCCGTGCCCACGCCCGCCGGCGGCCTGCGCGCGCCCGTCGTCGAGCTCCACACCCTCGCCGAACTCCCGACCGCCGACGTGAAAGGCAAGATCGTCTTCTTCAACCGCGCGATGAACCCCGACTACGTGAACACCGGCCGCGCCTATGGCGAAGCCGGCGATGCGCGCAACAAAGGCGCCGCCGCCGCCGCCAAATTCGGCGCCGTCGGCGTGCTGACCCGCTCCCTCACCCTCGCCCTCGACGACGTGCCGCATACCGGCTACACCGGCGATGAAACCGGCGCGCCCGCCCCCATCCCCGCCGCCGCCCTCAGCACCGAGGCCGCCAATCACTTGAGCGCCCAGCTCCGGCTCGACCCTTCGCTCACGGTCGAGCTCCAGATCAACTCCCAGTGGTTCCCCGACGCGCCCTCGCACAACGTCGTCGGCGAGATCAGGGGCTCCGAGTTTCCCGACGAGATCATCCTCGTCGGCGGCCACCTCGACTCGTGGGACATCACCCCCGGCGCGCACGACGACGGCGCCGGCGTCGTCGAGTCCATCGAGGTGCTCCGCCTGCTCAAAGCTATCGGCTACCGGCCGCGCCACACGATCCGCGCCGTGCTGTTCACCAGCGAAGAAAACAGCGGCAACGGCGGCAAGGAATACGCGCGCCTCGCCGGCGCGAAAAAAGAACGCCATTTGCTCGCGCTCGAGTCCGACAACGGCGGCTTCCAGCCCGTCGGTTTCAACCTCGGCAGTCCCGCCGGCGACGCCCACACCCGCGCTGCGCGCTGGCAGGAGCTCTTCGCCCCCTACGGCATCCATGTTTTCCGCGCCGGCCGTGGCGGCGCCGACGTCGAGCCATTGCTCGAAACCCTCGGCTATCCCGTCGCCGAACTCGTGCCGGACTCGCAACGCTACTTCGACTACCACCACACCCGCATCGACACGATGGACAAAGTGAACCCGCGCGAACTCGCCCTCGGCGCCGCCGCGATGGCCGCCCTCGTTTACCTCGTCGATCAGCACGGGCTGTGATTCGAGAACTAGAAAGCGCCGGGCCTCCGCCTGACTGGGGCCGCGGCGCCCTCGCCGCGGTCTGCGCGCCAAACGCGGCGAGAGCGCCGCATCCCCACGAAATATCCGCGCTGGGCCGCCCCACCCCGTGAAAGCCCTCCTCCGCGACACCCGCGTCCAGCGTCGAGGCCCCCTCCTGCCGCGACCGCCGACTCTCCTCCTTTGGGGGACGATCTCCGTGCCGCCCGTCCTATTCGCCTTTCACTACCGACCGGACGGAGGCGGTCGCTCCAACCAGAGCGAAGTGCAGACTCGCGCGGGCGCGACGGCGGGCGGACCCTCCGCGCCGGAGCCGAAACCCTGCACCGCGACCTGCGCCCGGGCGACGGTCTGGGCTCGGCTTTCGCGTGGACAAGAACGCCCTCAGCTTCACATTGCTTCCGTCGTCGACGAACGGCCCACGCGCGGTATCGCGAGGTCTCTTCCAGCCCGACTCGCTCCGCACCTTCGGCCAAACCAAAACCCTAGCTTGTCAATCTTCCCAAACCCCTGCGCCAGTGAAATCCGGATCGCCGGCGGCGACACTGCGACGCCACTCAATCTCCTCAAGCGAGTCGCTTTGCTTGAGACTGCGGTCGGCCTAAAAGGGCGCCGAGTGCTCGACGCGGGGTGCGGTGCCGGCGAATATGTCGAAGCCTTTGCGACCAAAGGTGCCTTCGCAGAGGGCGTGGAGTTCTGTGCTGACAAGGTCGCTCAATACCAACGGCGTCATCCTGGTTCGAAACGGATTTCGCAAGGGAACCTGGAGGCGGTGGCGTTTCCCGACGACAGCTTCGATCTCATCGTGCTGAACGAAGTGCTGGAGCACACGCCTGACGAAGGCCGGGTTCTTGCGGAAATGCGCCGCGTCCTGCGGCCCGACGGCTGGCTCGCCGTTTTTTGTCCCAACCGGCTTTACCCATTCGAAACCCATGGCGTGAGTTGGAGAAAAACTGGTCGGGCACTCTCGCCCTGGCTCTTCGGGGTGCCCTACCTGCCCCTGGCAATCGGCCGGCGATGGTTGGTCTATCCCGCGCGAAACTATTGGCCCGGAGAACTTGCCCGTCTCGTGACCGCCGCCGACTTCCATCTCGTCAAACGGCACTGGCTCTGGCAAACTTTTGAAAATATCTCTCACCACCAGCCGCGCTGGTTAGCCCTTGTCCGCCCACAACTGCGGCGGATAGCAAACAGGTGTGAGCAGATACCGATCGTCTGTCGCTTGGGGGTTTCTCAAGTCATCTTTGCTCAAAAGAATCCTGCGCCGAATGTTCCCGGTCAGTAAATACAACGTCCTCGGCACCGGCGTTTCCGCGCTGACCCTCGCTCAGGCGGGCGCGTTCCTCGTGGCGGCGCGCGGGAGGAAAGGCCTTGGCTACGTCTGCGCGACTGGTGTCCACGGCGTGTGCGAAGCGAGGCGCGACCCCGCCTTCCGCTCTGTCCTCAACGGCGCATGGCTCAACGTCCCAGACGGTATGCCGCTCGTCTGGCTCGGTCGCTGGCACGGCCACCGCAACATCAGTCGCGTTTATGGTCCCGACCTCATGCTCGCCGTCTGCGACACTGGCCGGCTCACCGGACTCACCCACTATTTTTACGGCGGTGCGCCGGGGGTGGCGGAGGAACTGCGGGCGAAGTTGACGGCGCGTTTCGCCGGCCTGCGGGTCGTTGGCACTTTCACCCCGCCGTTTCGGCCGTTAAACGAGGCTGAGCGCGACCAGTTCCGGCGCGACGTCGACTCGAAACGGCCGGATGTCATCTGGATCGGATTGAGCACGCCCAAACAAGAGCGCTTCGCCGCCGGCATCAGCAGCTCACTCGAAGCGGGAGTGCTGGTCACGGTGGGCGCCGCCTTTGATTTTCACGCCGGACGAATACGCCAGGCCCCACGCTGGATGCAGCGCAGCGGGCTCGAGTGGTTTTTCCGGCTCTGCCTTGAGCCCCGCCGGCTCGGGACGCGCTACCTCGTCAACAATCCGCTGTTCATCCTGCGCACCGGCGCCCAGCTCACCGGTCTGCGCAAGTATCCCCTTGCGCCCCCTTCGGCGGTAAATTAGCCAGCCGGTCTCATGCAGCAAATCTCTCTCGTGGCCGGAGCTGGGGGCTTCATCGGCGGCCATCTCGTCCAACAACTGATGGCGGACGGTCACCGAGTGCGGGCGGTTGACCGCAAGCCGCTCGACCAGTGGTATCAGCTCTTTCCGGGAGCGGAGAATCTTTCGGCCGACCTTTCCCTCCGGCCCGCCTGCCAAAAGGCCGTCAGCGGCGTCACGACCGTCTTCAACCTCGCCGCGGACATGGGCGGCATGGGCTATATCGAGAGCAACAAGGCGGCCTGTATGCTCAACGTCCTTATCAACACCCACCTGCTCATGGCCGCGCAGGAGGCCGCGGTCGCGCGGTTTTTCTTCGCGTCGTCGGCCTGCGTTTATGCCGCAGACAAACAACTCACCGCCGCTATCCCGCCCCTGAAGGAAGCCGACTCCTACCCCGCGATGCCCGAGGACGGCTACGGTTGGGAAAAACTCTTTGGCGAGCGTATGTGCCGGCACTTTCGTGAGGATTTCGGACTCCAGACGCGGATGGCCCGGTATCACAATGTTTACGGCCCTCACGAAACCTACTTTGGCGGGCGCGAAAAAGCCCCGGCGGCGATCTGCCGCAAGGTGGCCCAGGCCGTCCTCTCCGGCTCCAATGAAATCGAAATCTGGGGCGACGGCGAACAGACCCGCAGCTTTACCTATATTGACGATTGCATCAAAGGGTCGCTCCTCGTGACCGCCGGTGCCTACGCCGAGCCCGTCAACGTAGGCAGCTCAGAAATGGTAACGATCAACCAGCTGGTTTCCCACGTCGAGAAGATCGCCGGCGTGCGAATGCTGCGCCGTTACGATCTCGACGCGCCCTGCGGAGTGCGCGGTCGCAACAGCGACAACACCCTGATACAGTCGTTATACGACTGGCAACCGTCCACCCCGCTGATCCGCGGCCTCGAAGTCCTCTATCGCTGGGTCTTCGACCAGCTAAAACGCGGCTCCTAGAACAGATCCGGCAAAATCAAATTTGTGCCGGGAGAACGAACCGTCCCCGGTGAGCCGCGTGTGATCTCCGTTCGGCGGACGGTTAAGCCGGCGGCGGGGCCCGGCCCTGAGCAGCCGGCCGGCGCCGAATCAACCACCCCCGAACAAATCCCCCTGCTGGAGCGCGCGGCGTTTGCCGCCGTCGAGCGTGCTCGTCTGCAGCAGCCACGGGATCGTCGCCGCCGCGCACTCGGGCCGTCGCAGCAACGCCCGCAACAGCAGCGCCCCGCCGAGGGCGTCGTAGAGCGCCGCGTGGTAGCGCCGGCGCGCCGCCGGACAATGCGCCGTCGCGAGCGCGTCGAGCTCGCCCTGCAAACCCGTCGCCGCCACCAGCGCCTCGAGCTTTGCCGACGCGAACGCCGGCGACAGCTGCCCGTAGAGCCGGCCCGTGTCGATCCACGGCCCCCACTCGTTCGCTTCGCGGCCGGGCCGCGCGAAGTCCGGGGCCGTGCGCGGATACGGCCAGGCGGTCCGGATGAGAAAATTTTCCACGTGCGCAAAATGCGCCGCCAGCGGCCCGCTCCCGCGCAGCCCGGCGAAATACTCCCACTCCTCCGTGAACGGCGCTTCCGTCGAAAGGGCCGCCGCGTCGAGGCCGTGCACCGCCGTGTCCTCGGCCGTCAGGCGCCCCGCCGGCCGGCACAGCCGCGTGCGCACGGCCTCGATCTCGCCGCCGCGCAGCGTCACGACGCCAAACTCGAGGATGCCGGACGTGCCGTTGCCCTCGAAGTCGAGAAAGTGAATCGGTGTGCCGGCCCAGTGCATGAGAGAATCACCACGAAACACACGAACGGCACGAAAATCAAAAGCTCTCTTCTTTTTTTGGTGTGTTTCGTGTCTTTCGCGGTTTCAAAATCTGGGATGAATCCGGCGCCCTATCGCGAATTCTTGCTCGAACTGGCGGCGGCCAGCGGCGACTTCATCCGCCCGCTCTTCGGCCGGCACGACGTCGGCGTCGAACTGAAAGCCGACCAGACTCCCGTCACGCTCGCCGACCGCGGCGCCGAGGAACTGCTGCGCCGGATGATCGCGCAAAAATTCCCTTCGCACGGCGTCATCGGCGAAGAGCTCGGCCGCGACCGGCCCGAGGCGGAGTTCGTCTGGGTGCTCGATCCGGTCGACGGCACGAAGGCGTTCGTCACCGGCGTGCCGCTCTTCGGCACGCTCATCGCTTTGCTCCACGAAGGCCAGCCGGTGCTCGGCTGCATTCATCAACCCGTCTTGCGCCAGCTCCTCGTCGGTGACGGCGTCTCGACCCAGCTCAATGGCCAGACCGTCCGCACGCGCCCGACGGCGCAGCTCGCCGACGCCACGTTGCTCACGTGCGACTGGCTTTCGCCTGCCGTTCACCAAAACGGCCCGGCCTTCGATCGGCTCTGCCGCTCGGTGCGCCTCGCGCGCACGTGGGGCGATTGCTACGGCTATTTGCTGCTCGCGAGCGGCTGGGCCGATGTGTGCCTCGATCCGATCATGAACCCGTGGGACATCGCCGCGCTCGTGCCGGTGATTCGCGGCGCGGGCGGCGTCATCACCGACTGGCAGGGCGGCCCGGCCTATCCGGCGACCTCCACCGTCGCCGCCGCCACGCCGCAACTCCACGCCGCCGTGCTCGCGGCGCTGCGGCCGTGAACCCGGCGGCGCCCAGTGCCGCCTGGTTGCGCCGCGCGTTTCTCTTTGCCGTCGCCGCGTTCGGTTGGGCGCTCTTCTCGAACAACACCGCCGACAGCGATCTCTGGGGCCATGTGCTCTACGGCCAGCGGATGCTCGCGCTCGGACAGCTCGAGTGGACGGATCCGTTTTCGTGGACCGCGGCCGGCGCACCTTGGATCAACCACGAGGTGCTCGCCGAACTCGCGCTCGGTTGGGTTCACTTGCACGCCGGCGGCCCGGGGCTGTGGCTGCTGATGCTCGCTCTGAGCGGCGCCACGATCTGGATCGCGCTGCGCGAAGCCGCCCGCGACACGCCCGGCGGCGCCGTGGCCCTCGCGGTCGGCTTCGCGCTCTCCGCGCGCAATCTTTCGATGGGTTTCGCCGCGCGCCCGCAACTCTGGACCGCACTCGGCCTCGCCGTTCTCCTCGTGGCGTTGCGCCGCTTGCACGACGGGCGCCGCTGGCCGCTCGTGGCGCTGCCGATCATGTCTGTCGTGTGGGCCAACACGCACGGCGGCGTGCTCGCCGGCGTGCTGCTCACGGTCGTCGCGGCCGGCGTGCTCATGTTGCAACGCTCCCCGGTTGCCGGCCGCTTCGCGCTCGTCGCCGTCGCCGCCGTGCTTGCCCTGCCGCTGAGCCCGTGGGGACTCGACGGCGTGCGCTGGCTCTTGCAAAGCGTCGCCTACTCGCGGCCCGAGATCACGGAGTGGCGTCCGCTGCCGTTTGATTTGCTGCACCTGCCTTTCTTCGTGCTCGCGGCGGTGAGCATCGCCGCGTGGATGTTCACAGGGCGCGAACGCCGCACCTGGGAAGGTGCCGTGCTCGCCGTGCTGCTCGTCATGGCGCTGCAACACCGCCGGCACGCGCCGCTCTTCCTGCTCGGCAACCTGATGTTCAGCACGGCGCACCTGCGCGATCTCGGCCTGCAAACCGCCGCGAAACTCGACGCGCTCGCGAAACTTTTCCGCCAGACCGCCGTGCGCGCCTTCCTCGCGGTTCTATTTGTCGCCGCGGGTGCGGCTTTCCTCGTCGACAGTGTGCGCGCGCCACGACTCAAACCGTGGACGATTGAGGTCGAGCGAAACATCTATCCGATGGAAGCCGTGCGCTTCATCAAAGGCCACGAGCTGCGCGGCAATCTGCTCGTGCTCTTCGAGTGGGGGCAACTGGCGATCTGGCAGTTGCCGGACAACCAAGTGTCGTTCGACGGCCGGCTCGACACCGTCTATCCGCACAAGGTGATCGACGCGCACTGGAAATTCTACCGCGATGAGGCGGTCGACCCGGAGGCGCTCGATCTCGGCCGCGCGGACATTGCGCTGCTGCCCGCGAACCTCGCGAGCGTCACGCGCCTGCTCTATCGCGGCTGGAAGCTTGTCTACGCCGACCCGCTCGCCTGGGTGCTCGTCCGCGATGAGGCGGCGCAGCCGGGTCTGCGCGGTCTGCCGCTTCCCATCTACCGCAAGCGCGACGCCGTCTCCGGTCGCGACGCGTTTCCCGACGCGCCCTCGGCACGCTCCACCGCCCGCTGAGTGATGCTGACGCCGTTTCGTTCTCGGGGAGCGCCCGCGTCCAGCAGGCTGTCCTCGGCGTCTCGCCGAGAACTTTCGGACGTGCTGGCGGGACGCCAGCGCCAGCACGCGAGACGCATGCGCTTCCCCGGGAATTGCTCCGCGTCACGGTCAGTCTATTGTGCGATTCTCAATCATAGACGACTTCACACGCGCGCCTTCGGCCACCCGCCCCCACCTCCGCCCGGGCGAAGTGTCATATAATAAGTGACACTTTCGCCGGGGCTGGGGGCCGGGATCACGGCTCCATTTTCGCGCCGGCCTTGATCCACGCGGCGAGGACGGCGCGCTCCTCGTCGGTCATCTGCGTCAGGTTGCCGAGCGGCATGATGCGGGTGACGACGACCTGCTGGTAGAGGCGCTGCGCGTTCTGCACGATGTCGGCGGGTGTGTGGAGCAACACGCCGCCTTGCGCCTGCGTGTAGCCGGGAAAAGTCGGCGCGGGCGAATGGCACGTCACGCAGCGCTGGCCGATGATGGCGCGCACGCGGTTGAAGGTGACCTCGCCCTGCACGGGCGGCAGCGGCACAAGGCGCGGCGCCGTCCACCACGCGACGATCCCGAGCAGCACGGCGCCGAGGGCGGGATATTGCCACGCGTAGACGCCCTTGTGCTTGCGGTTGAAAAAATGCCGGATGCTCACGCCCGCCGCCGCCATCAGCATCAGCACGGCCCAGTTCTGCGGGTGGCTGTAGGTCGAGGCGTAGTGATTGCTGACCATGATGAACAGCACGGGCAGCGTGAAGTAGTTGTTGTGCACGCTGCGCTGTTTCGCGCGCTGGCCGTCGAGGGGATCGACCGGAGTGCCGGCGCGCATCGCGGCGACCATGCGCTTCTGGCCGGGGATGATGATGAAGAAAACGTTCGCCGCCATGATCGTGCCGATGGCGGTGCCGACGTGGATGAACATCGCGCGCCCGCCGAGCAGATGCGCGAGTCCCCACGCCAGCGCCGTGATGAACGCGAAGACGAGCGCGCCGAGCACGCCGTCGCGTTTGCCGAGCGGCGAGCGGCAGAGCAGGTCGTAGAAAATCCACGAGCCCACCATGCTCGCGGCGCCGATGCCGACGGCCTGCCACGGTGTGAGCGCGCGGACGTTTTGGTCGATCATCATCGCCTGCGCGCGCAGCCAGTAAACGAGGCCGAGCAGCGCGAAGCCCGAAAGCCACGTCGTGTAGGCCTCCCACTTGAACCAGTGCAGGCGGTCCGGAAGCGTCGGCGGCGCGACGGCGTATTTCTGCGGGTTGTAGAAACCGCCGCCGTGCACGGCCCAGAGTTCGCCGGCGACGCCTTTCTTCGCCGCGTCGGAGCCGGGCGGCGGAGCCTCGAGTGAGTTGTCGAGCCAGATGAAGTAGAACGACGAGCCGATCCAGGCGATGCCGGCGATGACGTGCAGCCAACGGACGAGCAGGCCGAGGAATTCGATCAAGTGGGTTTCCATCTGGGGTCTGGGGCGCTAGCTTCCGGACGGCGGGACGTTGCCGGCGGCGGCGCGCCGTGTCAGCGTTTCTTTTTTCCGTAGCTGGCCGTGACCACCGAGGAGAAACCGCCGCGCGCCTTCCAGCGGGCGACGATGGTGAGCTCGCGCGGTTTGAGCGCGGTGCCGAGGTCGTCGCAAATCTTGTTCGTCGCCGCCTCGAAGAAGATGCCCTCGTTGCGGAACGCGTGGAAGTAGAGTTTCAGCGACTTCAGCTCGACGCACTTCCGGCCGGCGACGTAGCGCACCGTGATGTCGGCGAAATCCGGATGGCCGGTCATCGGGCAGAGCGAGGTGAACTCGTGGTGCGTGTGTTCGATCACGTAGTCGCGGTGCGCGGCGGGGTTGGGAAAAGTCGCGAGGAGCTTCGGGTCGGCCATGGAGGGGAGAATCCAGAATCCCGAATTCAGAATCCAGCAGAATCTCAGCGGCGCTCACGCCGCGGACGGCGATCCCGGAGCGCGAGCGAGCTCGCTGGCCCGCGGCAAATCCGGCTCACCGCGCCGGCAGCGGCTCCTGGAAGGTCGGCAGCGTCTGGTCGAGCACTTCCTGGAGGCGCGCGAGCGCCGCGGGCTCGCCGTCGAACGCGAGGGTTTGCGCGATCACGTAGGCCCAGCGATGGCTTTGGAGCGAGCGCAAGCGGTCGACCGACGTGTAGAGCACGCGCTCCCAACTGGTGGCGACGGTCTTGTCGGCCCCGACAAACCAGTAGGCGTAGAGCGCGGGCACCTTCACCGTCTGGCCTTTGTTGTTGGTGAAATCGCGCTCGATGCGAAGGACGGTGGCGGACACGGCGGCGTCGCTGCGGCCGGGCCACTGGAAGGTGTGAATCTCGCGGCCCTTGATCGTCCAGCCTTGCCCGACGAGGCAAAGTTCCGGCCGATGGATCGAAGTGCGGTCGCGCCCGCTGAGCACGATGGAGAGGAAGACGCTGTTGTTGCGATTGCGAAGCGAGACGTAGTTCTTGCGCGAAAATCCCGTGTCGGACGGCAACACTTCGCGCTCGATCGCAGTGACCTCGGCCCGCTGACCGGCCCAGTCGAGACCGAGATAATCGGGCAACGCGACGGGGTTGAGGCCGTCGGCCGCGAGCTTCACTCCGACGCGCGGGCTAACTTGCAAGGTGTCGAGTTTCTGGATGAAAAAAACGACGGCCAACGAGGTGACCGGGACCGCAGTCGCGACCAGCCACGGCCGCGAGCTCGACCATGACGGCGCGACGAAAAACGGTTCGGCCTTTTCCGGCGCGAGAGGTTCGCCGCCACCGATTTTCCGTTTTTGGAGAAGCACGACCGTCAGTTGCACGAGACCGAGCACGACGAGAAAAATCAGAAAACCGAACGAATCGTGCACCATGGCGCCGGCACGCTGACCCTTCCACTCGGCGGCGACGATGATGGCGAAGATGCTGACAACATTACCGACAAATGCATACGGAAAACAGAGCAGCCCGATGCATGCGCGCACGCGCCACGAGCGGAAATTCAGATAACCGACGAGCAGCGAGAGAGCCGCGAGCGCCATCAACGAACGCATGCCGGAGCACGCGGCGGCGACGTCGTAGGAGTAGGCACCACCTGGCGAGAGGAGCTGCGTGCCGTTGCGCAAGACGTCGATGCCGATGAGGTGCGCGCCGCGATATGCCACCTCGATCACCCACAGGCGCAGATAAAATCCGGCCGAATCGAGCATGTTGAGCGGGATGGCAAAAATCATGAACAGCAGCGGAAATGCCGACGCGCGCCCCCAGCGCCGTCCGCCCGCGAGCGCCAGCACGCCCCACGAAAACAGCAGGAAGCCCACAATGGAGATGCGCGCCTGCTGCAACGCGTAACCGAAGAGATGAATCGCGAGCCCGCCGAGCAGTGCACCGGCGACGAGCTTGGTGTCGACACCGTTGTCCGCTGCCGGCTCGCTGCGCGCATTGCGCCAAAACAACCAGAGCGAAATGCCAAGGATGAGCCAGCCGTGTTCACTCTCGGCCAACGGGTCGAGCCACTGCGAAAACCACCACTTGAACAGCGACGGCGTGCGGACGTAGCCAAGCGACGCGTTGCCGAACCAGTGAAACACGACGAGCCCGACCACGGCGCACAGCCACACCCCGGCCCACGGGAAAGAACGGGGCGACGCGAGTTTTGTGGCTGGATTGCTCAAGGTGAGCGCGCATCATCCAGTGTCTTGTCCCATTTCCAAGCCTGAGATGAAGCTCCTTGTCCTAGCCCAAACCCCGCCTCCGCTCCACGGACAGAGCCTGATGGTGCAAACTCTCGTCGACGGCCTGCCCGCGCACGGCGTCGCGGTGCATCACGTCAACCTCGGCCTCTCGCGCGACGCCGCGGACATCGGGCGCTGGCGGGCGGGAAAAATTTTCGCCGTCCTCGGCGCGTGCTTCCGCGCGATAGCGGCGCGCTTTCGCCACGGCTGCGACACGCTCTACTACGTGCCGGCCCCCGGCAAACGCGGCGCGCTCTACCGCGACTGGATCGTGATGCTGCTCTGCCGGCCGTTCTTCAACCGGCTCGTGCTCCACTGGCACGCCGCCGGGCTCGGCGAGTGGCTCGCAACCCACGCCACCGCGCCGGAGCGTTGGGTCACGCAGGTGCTGCTCGGTCGCGCCGACTTGTCAATCGTGCTCGCCAAGGCACTGCGCGGCGACGCCGTCGCGCTGCACGCGGAGAAGATCGCCGTGGTTGCCAACGGCATCGCCGATCCGCTCGCCGGAGCCGAGCCGCCCGCGCGGCCGCCGGCCAATCCTTTTCAAGTGTTGTTTCTCGGACTGTGTTCCGAAGAGAAAGGCCTGTTCGCCACCGCCGAAGCCGTGTTGGCAGCAAATCAGTCAGCGGGACGAACGGAGTTCACGCTCGCGGCCGCCGGACCTTTTCCTGACGCCGAGACCGAACGACGGTTCACGTCGCTCGCCGCGGTCAACCCATCGGTATTGCGCCACGCCGGTTTCGTGAACGGCGCCGCAAAAACGGAACTCCTCCAACGCAGCCACTGCCTGTGTCTGCCCACGCGATACCCATTCGAAGGCCAGCCCCTCGTGCTGCTCGAAGCCATGGCGCACGACCTCCCGATCATCGCGACCCGCTGGCGCGGGATTCCAGAAACGCTGCCGCCTGAAGCAATCCTCGTCGAGCCGGGCGACGGCGCGACGATCAAAGAGGCCTTGGTCTTACTGCAAAAATGCCCTCCGCCCGCCGGCTCACTCCGTCAACATTTCCAGGGAAAACTCACCTTGGACAGACACATCGCCGCTCTCGTAGGCGCGCTCAAGTCCGAGCGAACAAACTCCGGTCGGCCGTAAGCGGGATCATCGCCTAGGCGACCGGGGCTTGCTTCGGCTCGTCAGGTTGCGCCAACATGGGTTTCTTAACCCGCACAGTTTGCGACTAAACACCTGTCCGCCGGGTGCAAGCCCGGACGACAATTCTTCCTCTTCACCATCCGATGATTTCCGACGAGGGCGCTCCCGAAACGCCGTTGACCCAGGCCTCCGCCGGCTACCGGTCGACTGTGCGTTCGCAGATTGTGCGTGTCGTCTGCAAACTTGCGGGCGTCGTGGTGCTCGCGCGCCTGGTCTCGCCGGCCGATCACGGCCTGTTCGCGATGGGTGCCAGCCTGACGCTGCTGCTTACGTTATTTCGGGACTTCGGCACCGGGGCCGTAGCCATCCAAGTGCCACAACTGACCGAAGGACAGAAAACGGCGCTCTGGCAACTGCATGCTGGGTTGGGTGTCGTGCTGACGGGTCTCACACTGCTATTCGCTCCCGCCATCGCCAAGTTCTACGGCGAGCCGCAAGTCGGCCCGTTGCTCGCGGTGATGAGCGCTAGCTTTTTTCTGATCGGTCTCAACGCGTGGCCACGCGCCTTGCTCAATCGCGACCTACGTTTTCGCGAATCGAATTATGTTGAGACGCTCGCCGCGATCGTCGGGACTTTGGTGATGATCTCCGGCGGCGCACTCGGCGCCGGGGCTTACGCATTTGCACTATTTGTGCTCGTTTCAGAATCGGTCATGATTCCGGAAGCATGGCGGTTGTGCGGCTGGCGACCAACTGCGAAAGCCGATTGGGCCGGCATAGGCGAACTCGGTCGCACCGGCCTGCACCTCACCGGTTACAACGTTTTGCTCTACGGCGTGCAACAGGCCGACGTGTTGCTGCTGGGAAAATGGTTCGGCCCGGGTTCGCTCGGTCTCTACAGTCGCTCCGGCCAATTGCTCGTGCAACCAACGACGCACCTCGCAGCCCCGTTCAGCCAAGTGCTGCTGGCTACGCTGTCGCGCCTCGGACCGCGCTCGCCGGAATTTGCCCGGCATCTCCGTGACACTGCCAACGCTATCGCGCATTTCACGTTGCCGGTTGCTGTCCTCTGCTTCGTGCGGCCGACCGAAGTCGTGCATCTGGTCCTCGGACCCCATTGGGGCGAAGCCGCTCCATTGCTCCGCTGGGTCGCGGTGAGCGCTGCCGTTTCTTTTCTGACCGTGACCATCTATCCGCTGTGCATCTCCGCCGGTAACACAATTCGACTCACCCAACTGACGATGCTCACGCTTCCCGTGATCCTGATCGGACTGTGGGCCGGGAAAGACTATGGCCCGACCGGAGTCGCGGCCGGTCTGGCCTGCGCCAATCTCGCGCTACTGTTGCCGAGATTGTGGTGGGCGACTTTCATGACCGCCGCGCACCTCAACGATTTTCTGGAAGCGTTCATCGGTCCTCTTGGCGTGGCAATTGCCTTTGGGGTTGGCCTGCAACTCGGCGCACAGATCGCCGGCCAACTGGGTCCGTTGCCGCGGCTGCTAACGTCGCTGGGCGCCGGAATCGTCGCCGTAGGCATGATCGCACTTGTGTGGGCGCGAGCGCGCACTGAGTTTCGCGCACTCTGGAGTTTCCATCCCTTCAAACGCAGCGAGGCACTGCCGTCATGAGCAGCGCTCCGGTAACATCGCGGCGGTTGCGCGTGCTGCAATGCATCACGCGTCTCGGACTCGGCGGAGCCGAACGCGTGTCATTCAACCTGATGGCCGCATTGCGCGCCGAGATCGACTTCGCGGTTTTCACGGTCCACGGCGCCATTGGCGACGAGGTAGGCGAAGGAATGCGATACGAACTGGAAGCCAGCGGGACGCCGTGGTTCATAGGAACATGCGTGCCAATGAAACGTGGCGGCATGATTCCGGGAGCGATTTCACTGGCACGTGCGGTGCGCGAATTTCGCCCGGATATCATCCATTTTCACGCCGAAACGGCCGAAGCTTGCGGCGCTACGATGGTGATGCTCTTTGCCAAAGAGGGTCGATGCCCGATGATTCGGACGATACACAATAGCGTCTTCTGGCGGTTCTGGCCGCGAGTTGGACGCTGGTGCGATCGACTCTTGTCCCGTGCCTACGTCGCGTGCGTCTCAGAAGCCGCGTGCGAAGAGTTTCTCCGCTACCGCACTGACAGCGGCGTCGGTGCGCTACCAGCACCGCCCGAGGTGATCTACAACGGCGTTGCGATTTCTCCGCGCGAGGCACACCGCAGCCCCCACCGCGCAAATGTGCGTCGCATTCTTTTCGCCGGACGTTTTGAGCCACAAAAAGGTTTGGATGTATT
Source organism: Opitutia bacterium (assembly GCA_016199925.1). Taxonomy (GTDB): domain Bacteria; phylum Verrucomicrobiota; class Verrucomicrobiia; order Opitutales; family Opitutaceae; genus JACQFT01. The sequence continues at coordinate 33,089 of JACQFT010000105.1, forward strand.
ATGCCACGCTCTGCCGAAAGTCCGGCTGGAACCCGAAGTCACTGGCGAGATCACCTTCATGGGACACGGTCGTCAGGAACTGGAAGTGCGCGCACTGGCAGCACAGCCACCTGCCGGATGGAGTGTGACTGTGCGTCCGCCTGCCGCCGACCTCACGGAAATTTTTCCGCAATTCGATCTGGTCGTGATGCCGTCGCGCTTCGAGGGCCTCGGACTCATCGCCGTCGAAGCGACTCTGTGCGGACTGCCCATGGTGGCCACTGATGCCCCCGGCTTGCGCGAGGCTTTGCCGAGTAACTACCCGTGGCTGGCGCGACCAGACGATACCGACACCCTTACTCGTGCGATTAGCAAGGCTCTTTCGGAATCTTCGCGCTGGGCCGACGTGGTGAATGGCGCGCAGCAATTCGCGTTGGCGCGATTCGGTCCTGCTGCCATGGCTCGCGGTTACCAGCGCCTGTATTCGACCGCGGCAAAAGTCGATTTGACTTTTGTCCCTTAGACGCTGCTGCGGCCGAGGCTTCGCCGTGAAGCTGACTTGCATTCGAAAGGAACATTTTACATCCCAACTTATGGGCCGGCACACTTCCTTCAAATTATCTTCATGCACCTTTGTCCCCTGAAAAAACGAATCTCACCTCAATCGCTGCTAATTGTTGCCACTCTCTTGGGAATTCTCGTTTTTCACCTTGCGCTTGTATACCGTGGCGCAGGTTTGTTTCGAGACCAACATCTGGGCGCGGCAATACAATACGCCAACGGCAGCATCGACCTGCTAAGTCCGATAATTGTCGGATTCAATGCGACCGGCACCCCAACCCCACAAGAGATTCCCTTTTGGCAAGCTGCGACTGCCGCTGTGATGAAAGTCTTCGGACCTTGGTGGGGCTGGGGCAACGTCGTATCATGGATATTGTTCGCGACGTGCGTTTTTCCATTTTACCAACTCGCCAACAGACATCTCGGCCTTGCCGCTGCCCGCTGGTCGACACTCGCGTTGCTTCTACAGCCGTTAATTATATTGCAAGCGGGTCAAGCGGGAACCGACGGAACAGCTTTGGCCGTCATGATTTGGTTCGTCTGCGCAATGGATCTCATGCTCACTAGCGGTGGTTGGTTTTATTGCGTTGCCGCAGCATTGCTCGCCGCGCTTTCGGCGACCCAAAAGCTTCCGTTTTTCATGTCTGCCGGAATTGTCGGGATCGGTTTGGCTGCCTGCCAAAGGCCATTTTTGTGGCGTCGTTGGGTTCAGCTTGGTCTTGTTGGGTTGATCGGCGCGGGAATATTCTTTATCTGGAACTCATACGCTAGTCGAGAGCTGGGCCGGGCGGAATTTCCATTCCAAGAATTGCGAGCGAATACCCCCCTCATGAAGGACTGGTATTTCGGAAGCCTAAGCTATCGCGCTAACTTAATAAACTGGATTCGCGGCGGTTACCGCGTTTTGACGACGGTGCTCGGCACCTACGCGTTTTTACCTGTCGCTTTTTTATCCCTGCTAGACGCTAGACAACGATTAGCTCGCTGGTGGCTCGCCGGAGCATTCGTTACAACACTCGTTTTCGCCCATCTTGTCTTGCACCATTGGCACTACTATTTGATGTGCAGCCCAGCGTTGGCACTATTGGTCGGCGGCGCTTTGGTAAAGCTTGCCGAATGGATCAGCGAACGACAACGCCTTCCTGAATGGATCGTCCCGAGCTTAGGATTCACTATACTCATTTGCTCGGCGGTCCAAGGCTCCTATGCCAGTCATATTTTCTCCCGAGACGATTTCCCCCGAGACGTTGCCAAGATCATTTCTTCGCATACGTCACCCGCCGAAAAATTATTGATCGCCGGTGGAGGATGGGGCGGCCAGGAGCTAATGCTAAGCGGTCGGATGGGACTCACACTAACTGATGCGGCCTTTCTCGAAAATCCGGCAACACTCGCCCGACTTAGGTCCCTCGGTTACACAAAATTGGTGCTATTGAGCCAGTCGCCGAAAAGGGCAGCTTTTGAGGTCATCGGTGACAGGCAAAAATCACGAAAGAACTGGAGCGATTTAGACACCCCAAGTTCCGCCAGATGGCAGAAAATCTTCGAGACAGAAGATCTTAGTATTCGGCTTCTGCCCAACGCCCCTTGAACCCACGCACATAGAGTGGGCCTTCTTATTTAAAGTAAAATTCGTTGTCGTCATTGGTAAACTAGGCCGTCACGACACGATAATCCAACCGTTTGCCCGTCGAGATCAGTCCTTACGTATCGCTAGCCCACGATCTACCTCAAACTCGGGACAACTGCCTCCACTGATATCGCACAAAATTTCGCAAGACAAAGAGCGCTTCGTAAGATTCTTGTCGAACTACGTAACGGTTGCACGCGTCCGATAACCCAGTATTGCTGCACAGGATGTTGCCCGGGTTACGCAATTTTCTCGTCGCAATTACCGCCTCAGTTCTTGCGGTATGGATCGGCATTTCTTTGGCCCAGGAGGATTATTTTGTGGCCGCACTTTCGGCGGGCGCGAGCCTTTGGGTCGTCCTGTCTTGGACACGAGGTCCGTTGGCGGAAGCTTGGCTACTCGCTTTCCTGTTTGTCGGTTATGTCATCGGCAATCGTGGATTTGCTCAGATAAACCCCGTGCCGGGGTTACCGGTTTTTTTCAGCGAACTCGGTCTCGGATTTGCTTTTTCCATGGTTGTTCTGCGCTGTTCCCTGAAAAGAGAATTACCTCTGCGGCGTGATTGGCTTAACGGTCTCTTGTTGTTCTGGCTCGCGCTCGGAGCCGGACGACTCGCGCTGGATATCCGTCAATACGGATTCATGGCGATGCGCGACTTCGCGATGGTTTATTACGTGCTGTATTTTTTCACGGCCCAGGCCCTCGCGCAGCACGAACCCTCGCGGCGCCTGCTTCATCAAGCGATCATTCTGACCTTCGCCGTGCTGCCGGTGGTTGGATTGCTCGCCACGACTCTCCCTGTCTTCTTTCTCACTCACTTCCTTGTCGCGGGCGTGCCGCTCATTTTTATCAAAGGCGATTTGCTGGCGACGTTCCTTTTCACGGGATACGTCATATTATTGCCGAGCGCCAGGATTAGTTGGAACGATAGTTTGTGGCGGTGGGCCGCATCTCTTGTTTCGCTGACTCTCGGCCTAACCACCCTTTCACGGTCGAGCTTGGTTGGCCTTTTGGTCGCCATTGGCTGGCTCGCGCTGGCCGGTCGATTTCGTCACCTCAGAACCCTGATCACCGTTTGTGCGGTTGGCCTTTTCGCCGTCACGGTGTATTCATTGCTCCGACGCGAGGATTTCACCCGAACAAAAGCCTACGCCATCTACGAAGCAGCCGCCTCAATCTTCGACTACAGCGGCACGGCCAACTACGAGAACGAAATGAGCAGCAACAAGGGCGACAACAACCGCTTTCGCCTCATCTGGTGGAAAAACGTCGCCGAGGAAACACTTGCGACCTCTCCGGTGACGGGACTCGGGTTCGGCCACGACCTCGCCAAGGGATTTCTTCTCGAATATTACCCTACCAACGACACCGAATTCACGGCGCGAAGTCCGCACAATGTGTTCGTGACCGTCTTTGGCCGCATGGGCCTGTTGGGGGTTGCGGCCTTGCTGGCAATTTACTGGGTCATCGGACGGGGCACCGCACGCGCCGCGCAATTGGCCCGACTAGATTCGACCAAGCAGGACAACATGACTTTGTATGCGGCCATTTGGGTCATAATGATTAGCGCCTGCTTCGGGGTGGTGCTCGAGGGACCGATGGGCGCCATGCCGTTTTGGATCATGCTCGGGTTGGTTCACTTCGCGGCATCTGAAGTAAACGCCGCACCCATAGCCGCAGCCTTACCGACCAGTTGCGTGATCGATTCGATCAAGAGCGACAACCGGTAGACCCTGTTTCGCATGAGCCTCATTTGGAAATTGCTGAGAGCGGAAAATTACTGGCAGCCGGGGCAATTGCCGCGACGCGCTTGGCGCAAACTTTCCGGTGTGAGTAGACGGCGGCATGCCACAGTTTTTTTGCCTTGGGGCCATCCCCTGGAAATAAACCCACAAGAATCCATCGGCCGTTCTATCACTGCTCTCAACAGTTTCGATTTACCCGTCGCTGAAACCATCTGGCGCCTGTTGGACGACGGGGAAACAGCCGCCGACATTGGCGCAAACATTGGTTATATGTCTTCGGCCATGGCAGCCCGTTTGTGCCGAGGCGGACGGGTGCTGTCCTTTGAGCCCATGCCGGAACTCGCGGCCCGACTCCGCATGAACGCCCACAGCTGGAGAGCACTCACAACCGCAACCATCGAAATTCACGAGCTAGCCGTCAGTAACGATTCTGGGACCGCCACCCTATATTCCCCGCCGGATTTTGCCAACAACAACGGCCTCGCAAGTCTGCAACATCCGACTGCTTCGGCGAGCCCCGGGACTGAAATCACCGTCCAATGCATGCGCTTGGACGACACTTTCCCCGAGCCGGGACGGCTGGCGCTGATCAAGGTCGACGTCGAAGGCAACGAATTCAATGTCTTCAGCGGTGCTAGCCAACTGCTCGATACTCGGCGTGTTCGAGATATTATTTTCGAAGAGAAGAATCCTTTTCCAACACCGTCGATTTCGTTCCTGGAATCCAAAGGCTACGCCGTGTTCCGCGTCGCACGAGGCTTGCTGGGTCCGGTTCTGCTGCCACCTCAGGCGAAAAATTCCAAGGAAATCGATTCACCTACATTTCTCGGAACCATGGACCCTCAGCGCGCCTGCGAGCGATTTGCGCCTCGGGGTTGGTTTTCGCTGACAGGAAAAGAGATCTGACTGCACCGCCTAGCTAAATTCCCCACTGCGCCGTTGCCAGCGGCGCACCGGCGTGCTTAGTGGCGGCTTCTTCTTTTCGTGAAACGCAACCCGGCCCTCGATCTCGGCAATTTCTTCAAGTTCTCCACCCGCGAGCGCTTGGACTGGATCACGCCGGTCTGCCTCGTCGGCCTCGCGACGTTCGGCGTGTTCTTCATCTACAGCGCGCAGCTCGCCACCGGTCGCGAGCAGTGGCAGCAGCAGGTCGTGTGGCTCGCGCTCGGCGCCGTCGTCTATTTCTCGGTGTCGTTCGTGGACTACCGCCTCTGGCTGCGCTACTCGCACTGGGTCTATCTCGCCGCGCTGCTGCTCCTGCTCGTCGTCGTCGTGCCGGGCATCGGCCAGACGCGGATGGGCGCGCGGCGCTGGCTGGATTTCGGCCCGATCTCGTTCCAGCCCTCGGAGGCGGCCAAGTTTGCCGTGCTGATCATGACGGCGTCGGTGCTGACCGGCGCGAAGATGGGCACGGTGCGCGACTCGTTGGCGACGCTGATCAAATTGGCTCTTGCCGCTGGAATACCCATGCTCTTGATCATCGCCCAGCCCGACCTCGGGTCGGCGCTCGTGATCGCCCCGATGGTCTTTGCCATGCTCTATGCCACCAATCTTTCCCTGCGGTTTTTTGCCTCGGCCGTAGGCGTGTTCGCCCTGCTCGTGGGCGTGGTGGCGCTCGACACCTGGAACTACGCGAACTTTCTCGAGAAAAACAACCTTTCGCCGACCACCGATCGCGGGGCCTACGAGGCGCACTCGCTGCTGCCGCTCCACGACTACCAGCGCAACCGCATCCTGGCCTTCGCCGCGCCCGACAAGATCGACCCCATGGGCATCGGCTGGAACCAGCGCCAGTCGCTCATCTCCGTCGGCTCCGGCGGCCTCAC
>JACQFT010000103.1 GCA_016199925.1 Opitutia bacterium
GAAAATCTACGCCGCCGAAGAGACCGAGTAACCGGCCGGCCGCCGCGCGGCCCGCCTCGGCCGCCGCGCGGCCCGCCTCGGCCGCCGCGCCGCGCCGGCGCCGTCCTGCCCGACTACCGCAGCGCCCAGAGCCACGCCCCGAGATGCAGCGTGGCGCACGCCGCGAGGGCCGCGGCCGCGTCGTCAACCACGATACCCCATCCGCCGGGCAGACGCTGCAGCCGGGAAATGCCGAGCGGCTTCAGGATGTCGTAGAACCGGAACAGCGCGAAGCCCGCGAGCAGCACGACCCACTCGGGCCAGCGCGCCCCGGCGCCGGCCCGCCAGCCGAGAAACACCAGCGGCATCACGACGAACTCGTCGAGGATCACCTCGCCCGGGTCCTCCCGCCCGAGGCGCCGCGCGGCGTCGCCGCAGAACGCGACGGCGACCAGACTCGCCAGCACGCTCCAGGCGAAGACGACTTCCCAGCGCGCGTGCCGGAAGAACACGGTGAAGCAGAGCAGCCCCGCGAGCGAACCCCACGTGCCGGGCGCGGGCAGCCTGGTGCCGAGCGGACCGAGCGTCGCCACCGCGCACACGAATTTCGTCGGCAGCGCGCGCGTCCAGCGTGGGTCGGTCAGTTCCATCGGCGGCGGGTCCGGCAGCCCGGACCTTGCCCGCCGCGGCGGGCGAACTCCGGCCTGGTCGGGAGCGGAAAATTCCGGGCAGCGCCCGCGGGATGCGGGCGCTCCCCGAGCCAAAATGAGACAGTGCGTTGCATAAGGTTTGGTCGAACGCCTCGGGTTTGCCCAAGGGTATTTATTTGTCGTCGTCGCTGAAGACCAGCACCCGATACCTGGTGAAATACCGGTAGCCCGACCACAGCGCAAAGAACGTGCCGGCGACGAAACTCAGCAGGCCGACCCAGTGCGTCCACTCGGCCACGGCGCTCAGGTCGAACGGCGCGAAGCGCGCCCAGTCTTCCTGCACCATCGGCACCGCGAGCAGGAAACCCAGCGCGATGAGCTGCGTGACGGTCTTCGTCTTGCCGCCCTTGTCGGCGGCGACGACGACGCCCTTGGAGGCCGCGACCATCCGCATCCCGGAAATCAGAAACTCGCGGCACATCGTGAGCAGCGCCCACGAGACGGGCAACTGGTGCTTGTCCACCAGCGCGATCATGATGCCGATGACCATAATCTTGTCGGTCAGCGCATCCATCAGCTTGCCGAAATTCGACACGATGTTCCGCCGGCGCGCGAGATGGCCGTCGAGCCAGTCGCTGATCGTCCCCCAGATAAACAGCCAGAACGCCAGCGACGCCGCGAAGGCGAAGTCGGCATACATCAGCCCGACGATGATGAACATCAGCGGCACGCGCGACATCGTCAGGAGATTGGGCAGGTTCATGCGGGAGGGAAGGCGCCGAGTCGAACCCCGCGACGACCGGTTGGCAATCCCGGGATTTTTTCCGCCCCGACCGCCACGGCTTTCCGGCTTGGTTTCGTCCGTGTGGGCCGGCGCGCACACGCGCGGTTTGGCGCGCGCCAGCGCGCTGACCCACGGGAAACCGTTTGCGCGAGCAAACCGGAAAACCCGGCACACCGGGGGGGTGAATAAATCTGCGCCTGACTGCCGCCCCGGGTAGAGGCCATGAAGCCTCCGCCTGAGCCGTTCAGGCGATGGCGCAACCAAGGCGCGGCTTACCCGGAGAGTTCGCCCTACCCGGCGCGCCCGGGCGCGCGCTTCACTGGAACCTGGCCCGGATTTAATCACACCCACGCCGGGGCGGTCGCGCAAAACTTCCTCGCCATCTTTCCGCGCTTGGCAATGTTACCCGGACTTTCCCGCGCCCGCCGCATGAAACTCTGCATCTACCCCGGCACCTTCGATCCGTTCACCAACGGCCACCTCGACGTCCTCCAGCGCGCCGCCAAACTCTTCGACCGCGTGACCGTCGCCGTCGCCGTCGATTCGACGAAGTCGGCGCTCTTCACCTCCGAGCAGCGCGTCGAACTGATCGCCGCCAACCTCGCGCATCTCCCCCACGTCGACGTCGTGAGCTTCGAGGGCCTGCTCGTGGAATTCGCCCGCGGCCGCCAGGCGCACGCCATCATCCGCGGCCTGCGCGCGCTGTCCGACTTTGAATTTGAGTTCAACCTCGCGCTGATGAACCGCCACCTCGAGCCGAACGTGGAAACGATTTTCGTGATGCCCGCCGAGTCGTTCAGCTACACCAGCTCCACGCTGGTCAAGCAGGTCGCCAAGCTCGGCGGCGACATCGGCAAGTTTGTCCCGGCCAATGTCGCCTCGGCCCTCAAGACCGCCTACGGCACCCACCGCCGCTGACTCGGTGCCGCTGGTCGCTCCGGCGTTGCGTCGCGCGGCCCGAGAGTTCGATCAGGCGCAGACCAAATCGATTTCCAAGTTGAACCCAATAAATCAGATTCGCTCGGCAGCACTGGTAGGGCGAACCCTCCGGGTGAGCCGCGGCTCGGCGGGGACGCTTCGCCCTACCGACTAAGATTGCTGTCCACCAATTTTCTCCGCCCCATCCCATGATCCTTGCCAAGCTCCGCCCGTTTCTCGCGCTCGCCGCCGCCACGGCCGCGCTCGCCCCGACTCACGCGCAAACCGCTCCCGGTTACTACCGCTTCCCCGCCATCCACGGCGACACCGTCGTGTTCACCGCCGAGGGCGACCTCTGGCGCGTCGCTGCCGGCGGCGGTCTCGCCCAGCGCCTGACGACCCACGCCGGCCAAGAGACCCTTGCGGCCATCTCGCCCGACGGGAAACTCCTCGCCTTCTCCGCCCAATACGAGGGCCCCACCGAGGTCTATGTCATGCCGCTGAGCGGCGGCCTGCCGGTGCGCCTCACCTACGAAGGCGAAAACGCCCAGGTGCGCGGCTGGACGCCCGACGGCAAAGTGCTCTACGCGACGCGGCACTTCGCCACCCTGCCCGACAACCAACTCGTCGCCCTCGACCCGACGACGCGCCGGCGGACCTTCCTCCCGCTCACGCAGGCCGACGAGGGCGTTTACGACGACGACGGACGCACGCTGTTTTTCACCCGCTACGGTTTCCAGGGCAGCCACGCCAAACGCTACGCCGGCGGCACGGCGCAGAATCTCTGGCGCTTCACCGCGGGGGACAAAGCCGCCGTGCAACTCTTCGCCGACTACCGCGGCCAGAGCCACTGGCCGATGTGGTGGCAGGGCCGCCTCTACTTCGCCAGCGAACGCGACGGCACGAGCAACCTCTGGTCGTCAAAGCCCGACGGCTCCGACCTCCGGCAGCACACCCACCACGCCGACTTCGGCCTCAAGCGCCCGATGCAACAGGGCGGCCGCATCGTTTACCAGAACGGCGCGGACATTTTTCTCTA
>JACQFT010000108.1 GCA_016199925.1 Opitutia bacterium
GCCCGCCCGGCGAAGTGCGGGAGCGCGTGGCAAAGTTGCTCGAGACGGTCGGCCTCTCTCCCCGCTCGATGCAGAAATATCCGCACGAATTCTCCGGCGGCCAGCGCCAGCGCATCGCGATTGCGCGCGCGCTCGCGCTCAGCCCGAAAGTCATCGTGGCGGACGAGCCCGTGTCCGCGCTCGACGTCTCCATCCAGGCGCAGATTCTCAACCTCCTCGCGCAGCTTTGCCGGCAGATGCATCTCACGCTCCTCTTCATCGCGCACGACCTGTCCGTGGTGAAGCACATCTCCGACCGCATCGCCGTGATGTATCTCGGCAAGATCGTCGAGCTGGGGCCGGCGGCCGAGGTCATCGAGCACCCGCGCCACCCCTACACGCGTGCGCTCGTCAGCGCGATCCCGACGCCCGACCCCGACGTCGAGCGAAAACGCCAGCGCATCATGCTGCCCGGCGACCCGCCCTCGCCGCTCAACCCGCCGGCCGGCTGCGCGTTTCACCCGCGCTGCCCCTACGCCAAGGAAATCTGCTCCGCCGCCGTGCCACCGCTCGTGTCTGCCGGCCCCAACCGCGAAGCCGCCTGCGTGCGGCTGGGAGAATTTTGAACCATTGCCGGCGGAACCGGTCTCACGCTGCTCCTATGCCCCGTTTTCTCAGTATGGTGCGTTTCGTGATTTTGGGCGCGGTGACGTTTCCCGCTGGGACCTCTGGTGCCGAGGCAGCGGAAACGACGATGCGGGAACGGACCAGGCAAATTCTGTTGAGCGATCCGGCTCGCCCGACCGCGCCCGGTCCACGCCTCGCCGCCCGACGGCGCTCCGATGAGCTCGCAGCTCAGACCGAGGCCGCGATCGAGTTGCCCAAGTTCCGCGTGGAAGCGACCCGGCCCACCGAACTGAGCAAACGACTCGATGCCCTCGGCCGCGAACAAGCCAGCGAGAGCCAGCTCTTGAGGTCGTTCAGCGAAGACCGAACCCAAAGCGTCCCGGGTTTGGCGTTGTTGAAAGACCCGACAGCGGAAAGCCGGGCCAAACTCGGGCGAATTCGGGTGAGAGTCATGGATCTCGAGCGGATCCTTCTGATTGCCGCCCACGCGGCGAACAATCCGGAGGAAGCCGCCGCGCTCCAGAAGCTGATCGCCGCGAACAGAGTTCTGCGCAACAACGTCAGCACGGATACGGCTTTCTTTTTCCCATAGCTTTTATTCACGGCAGACACCCCCTGTTCTCGCGATCAGCCGAGATCCTGGTTCGGACGGAGGGACTGGCTCCGTTCGGTCTGTGCGTCGTAGAAAATCGGACGACACAGAGGTCATCCCTCCAAGAAGAGCGCCCATACTTACACCGCCCGCCCCACTTGCCGCAGCGCCTCGTAACAGGCGATGCCGGCGGCGGTGGAGAGATTGAGCGAGCGCAGCGCCGCGTTGGCGTGGGGAATTTTCACGCGGCGGTCGTCGCCGAGCTCGGCGTGCAGCCAGTCGGGGACGCCAGCTTCCTCGTTGCCGAACACCAAGCCATCGCCGTCGGCATACCGCACGTCCCAGAACGTCCGCGGGGCGCGCGTCGTGAACAGCCACAGCCGCGCCGGCGCGCCGGCGCTGTGCTTGAACTTTTCCCAGCTCTCATGGTGATGCACGTCGAGCGAGTGCCAGTAGTCCATGCCGGCGCGCTTGAGGTGCTTGTCGGTGATCTCGAAGCCGAGCGGGTGGATCAGGTGCAGCCGCGCGCGGGTGACGGCGCACAGGCGGCCGATGTTGCCGGTGTTGGGCGCGATCTGCGGCTGAAAGAGCACGAGGTGCAGCATCGCTCCTTCGTGAACGGAGATCGGCGGCGACACAACCTCCGGCTCGCCGCACTGCCGCCCGACGGCGCCGGGCGCGGTGTTAAAAAATGCATGAATGTCCGCTCCGGGCGCGCGCGACCACTTACAGTCTTTACGGTCTGCAAAATCCGTGCCGGAGTTCCGACCGTCGGGCCGCCACTCACACTCTCTATGACTCAGACTCTGCCTCGCCAGCTCACGAAAAGCGTCGTGCTCGTTGACGACGAAACGGCCTATTTGGAACTGCTGTCCCAGCAGGTGACCGAGAATCTGGCTTGCCCCGTCCACAGCTTCAGCCACCCGGAAACCGCGCTCAAGGAGATCGCCGAGCTGAACGTCGGGCTGATCATCTCCGACTTCCAGATGCCCGGTTTGAACGGATTTCAGTTCGTGCGGCGCGTCCAGCGGCTGCTCCCGGGCGTGCCGGTGCTGATGATCACCGCCGTGCCCGAGCAATTTCCCGAAGACGAGGTCCTCGGCTTGCCCGCCCTGAAAGCCGTCGTCCACAAACCGTTCAAGTGGGAGGAACTCGCGGTCCACATCGCGAAGCACTGGCCGTCGGTCTCGCAGCCGCCGTTCCCTAACGACGGCGGGTGATTTTCAGACCGGCGTTGTCGGCGCGCAGCGGGAAAACTTCGCCGTCGGTCTGCTCGGCCCGGAACGCCCGCGCCATCGCGCGGCCGACAGCCGGCACGTCCGCCGCCCGCGCGACACAGAGCACGCTCGATCCGCTGCCGCTGAGCCACCCGGTCAGCGCGCCCGCCGCGACGCCGGCGACAATCGCCTGCCGCCCGCCCGGAATGCGCGGCAGCCGATACGGTTCGTGCATGAAGTCGCTGACGGAGTGCCGCAGCTTCGCGTAGTCACCGGTGGCAAACGCCGCCGCGAGATAGGCCGCGCTGTTGATGCTCTTCACCGCGTCGAAATACGGCAGCGCCGCCGGCAGCACCCCGCGCGACTGCTTCGTGAGCATTCGCAAAGACGGCGAGCAGACGACGAACCGCAGCGCCGCCGGCACCGAAACTCGCACGGCGTCGAGGTAGGCCCCCGAACCCGGATCGGAGCGCGCCACGCAAAATCCGCCGAGCACGCCGGGCGCGGCGTTGTCGGGATGGCCCTCGATTGACGCCACGAGGCCCACCAGGTCGTGCTTGGAAAGTCCCGCGCCGGTCAGCTCGTTCAGCGCCGCCAGCGCCCCCGCACTCACGGTCACGCTGGAGCCGAGGCCGCGCGCGACCGGCACATCGCCTTCGATGCGAAAGCTCAGGCCGAAATCCAATTCGGCACCCGTGTGCGCCTGCCAGGCCGCGATGACCTCGCGCAACATCGGCAGCGCCTGCCGGCTGCCGCCGGCCGCCGGGGCGAGCACGCCACGCGGCGCCCGCGCGAGCGTCACTTCGTTGTAGATTTGCAGGGCGAGCCCGAGCGTGTCGAAACCGGCGCCGCAGTTCGAGGTGCTGCCCGGCACGCGCACGGTCACCTCCCGCGGCGGTCGCTTCGCGTCTTTTTTCATTTCCGAAATTTCAGCGCCTTGCGCGCCTCGAGGTCGCCTTCGCGCTTCCGGATGTCGGCGCGCTTGTCGAACTGTTTCTTGCCGGTCGCGAGCGCGATCTCGACCTTCACGAGCGCCTCCTTGAAATACATGCGGAGGGCGACGATGGTCTTGCCGCCGGTCTCGACCGCTTGGCGGATTTTGCGGATCTCATTCGCGTTGAGCAGCAGTTTGCGCACGCGGCGCGGGGCGTGCTGGCTGAGGCCGCCGTGCGAGTATTCCTGAATGTAGGCGCCGTAGAGCCACACGTCGCCCTTCTCGATCCGCGCGAACGCGTCGGTGATCTGCGCCTGGCCGCCGCGAATGGATTTCACCTCGGTGCCGACCAGCTTGATGCCCGCCTCGAACTTGTCGTGAATGAAAAAATCCCGCAGCGCCTTGGAATTGCGCATCTCGGTGTAGCGGGAGGTGTCTTTGGGCTTGGCGGCCATGGAGCGGCAATAGAGATGCGCCGCGGGGTGCGGCACGGCAAACAAAAGAAGCGCGACCGGCGAGGCCACGCTTCAGGGATGGGCCGCGCGGGGCGGCGGCAGGCGCTTCAGGGCGTATGCAGTTCGTAGCTGATCTTGCCTTCGATGACCTCGCGCAGGGCGATGTCTTCGGGGCTGAGCTTCTCCAGCGACTCGACGAGCGGACGGCTGCCCCGGCGCAACTGCTTTACGCGGCGGGAAATCACGTTGATCAGGATGTTCGGGTCCTGGATGACTTTCTGGGCTTCCTTGATGTATTCGTCTCTCATGGCTTCGTTCGGAAAAATGGTGAGGGGCTAAGCTCCGGGCCGCGCCGGGAGCCGTCAAGGGCTAATTTGAAACCGCGCCGCGCACGAATTGGCTTTGCTCGGGCGTGGCGCCCGGCGAAACTGCGCCCATGCTCGTCGCCTGGACCACCACCGCGGAACGCGCCGACGCCGACCGCCTCGCCCGGGGCGCCGTCGCGGCCCGGCTCGCGGCCTGCGCGCAGGTCGATGGCCCTGTCACGTCGTTTTTTCACTGGGAGGGCAAGCTGGAGCAGGCGGCCGAATTCCGCGTGTGGTTCAAGTGCCTCCCGGCCAACGGAGCCGCGCTCAGCGTCTGGGTTCACCACCATCATCCTTACGCGACGCCGCAGTGGATCGTGGTCAGTGCCGAGTCGGTGGGCGAAAAATACTTGTCATGGGTGATGGCGAACTCTACACCCGCCCCTTTCCTGCATCCGAACCAACCTTAATTCGCCCGTCTTTATGTCCCAGCATCCCTCCCTCAAGTCTTCCGGCGGCCTCGTCGTGAAGCGCAATGTCCTCAAGCGCTTCGAGCGCGTCGCGATCCTCAAGAAGCGCAATCAATGGAAAGAGGGCGACCGCGTGCTGGGCCTCCGCAAGACCAAGCCCGATGTCTGAGCCTCGCCCCGCCGTGGCTCTCGGGCAGGATCGCTCCGCGACCCTGCCTTTTTCGTTTTCGCGCCCGCCCGGCCGCTTCGCCCCGTCCCTATGATCGGCCTCATCGGGAAGCTCCTCGACTTCGTCCTGCATATCGACCGCCACCTGGCTGAGATCGTGGCTCACTACGGTCTGTGGACCTACGGCGTGCTTTTCCTGATTATCTTTGCGGAGACCGGCCTCGTCGTGCTGCCGCTCTTGCCGGGCGACTCGTTGCTTTTCGCCGCCGGCGCCCTCTGCGCCCTGCCCGGCAGCGGCCTCGACGCGCATCTGCTGGCGTTCCTGCTGTTCGTCGCCGCCGTGCTCGGCGACACCGTCAACTACTGGGTCGGGCGCAAGATCGGCCCCGCCGTCTTCAAACGCGAAGACTCCGTCTGGCTCCGCAAGAAGCATCTCGAGCGGGCGCACGAGTTCTTCGAGAAATACGGCGGGCGCGCGATCATCCTCGCGCGCTTCGTGCCCATCGTGCGGACGTTCGTGCCCTTCGTCGCCGGCGTCGGCGCGATGACTTACCGGCGCTTCCTCCTCTACAACGTCGTCGGCGGCTTCGTCTGGATCTACGGCTTCGTTTACCTCGGCTTCTTCTTCGGCAACCTGCCCGCGGTGAAGCGCAACTTCGGGCTCGTGATCGTGGCCATCATCATCCTGTCGGTGCTGCCGATCCTCATCGAGGCCGCCCGCGCCTGGCGGAAGGCGCGCCCGCGGGCCGCTTGAACCGCCGTCGCCGGCCGGCGGCCGACCCGCCCGGGGCCGGACCGCGCGAGGCCCGCCGCTTCCTCCGGCCCACGGTTTTCCGGTTTGGTTTCGTCAGTGTGGGCCAGCGCGCTAGCGCGTTGACCCACGCGGGAAACCGTTCGCGCGAGCAAACCGGAAAGCCCTCTCCTCCGGCCATCCGGCCGGAATTACCCCTCCGGCTGGCACGGGCACTGCTTTTAGCCGGCTCCACTTCACCCATGACCTCTTCCCGCAAAAAAGTCGGCATCCTCACCGCCGGCGGTCTCGCTCCCTGCCTCAGCGCCACCGTCGGCGAACTCATCCACCGCTACACCGAACTCGAGCCCGGCTGGGACCTCGTTTGTTACCGCTCCGGCTACAAAGGCCTCCTCCGCGGCGACCGCATCGAAGTCACGCCCGACCTGCGCGCCCAAGCCTACGTGCTGCGCCGCTACGGCGGCAGCCCCATCGGCAACAGCCGCGTGCGCCTCACCAACGTCCCGGACTGCGTCCGCCGCGGGCTCGTGCGCGACGGCCAGGATCCGCAGCAAGTCGCCGCCGAGCAGCTCCGGCGCGACGGCATCGACATTCTCCACACCATCGGCGGCGACGACACCAACACCGCCGCCGCCGAACTCGCCGCCTACCTTGCGCGCCACGGCCACCAGCTCACCGTCATCGGCCTGCCCAAGACCATCGACAACGACATCACGCCCGTCCGCCAGAGTCTCGGCGCCCACACCGCCGCCGAGCAGGGCGCGCGGTTTTTCCAAAACATCGTCACCGAGCACGGCGCCAGTTCGCGCATGCTCATCGTCCACGAAATCATGGGGCGCGACTGCGGCTGGCTCGCCGCCGCCACCGCCCGCGAATACCAGCAGCTCACCGACCACGGCCACTACGTCCCCGGGCTCGGCCTCACCCGCGACCGGGTCGCCGTGCACGGCCTCTATCTCCCCGAGATGGCGTTCGACATCGAGGCCGAGGCCCGCCGCCTCCGTGCGATCATGGACCGGCAGGGCAACGTCAACCTCTTCATCAGCGAGGGCGCCAGCCGCGAGAGCATCGTCAGCGAGATGATCTCGCGCGGCCAGCCCATCGAGCGCGACGCCTTCGGCCACCTCAAACTCGACCTCGTCAATCCCGGCAAATGGTTCGGCGAACGCTTCGCCTTCATGCTCGGCGCCGAAAAAGTGCTCGTCCAGAAAAGCGGTTACTTCGCCCGCTCCGCTCCGGCCAACGACCGCGACTTCGCGCTCATCCGCGACTGCGTTTACCACGCCGTCGATTGCGCCCGCCGCGGCGAGGCGGGCGTCGTCGGTCACGACGAGGAACGCGGCGGCGTGCTCCGTGCCATCGAGTTTGACCGCATCCGCGGCGGCAAACCCTTCGACGTCACGAGCCCGTGGTTCACCGAACTCCTCGCCGGCCTCGGCCAGCCGCCGGCCGAGATGGTCGCCGTCGCGAAAACAGCTTGAAAAGCGACCGCCCCGGCGAATGCTAGCGCGCCGGTGGCGGCCCGTGCCGTCCCGCCGATCGCGAGTGTAGCACAATGGATAGTGTAGTGGCCTCCGAAGCCATTGATCCGGGTTCGACTCCCGGCACTCGCACCAGCCGGGGCGCGGCGTTACGGCAGAAAATTGTTCGTCAGCGCACCCACGGTCGCACGCTCGGCGGCGGTCTGGAATTCCCGCCAGATGAACACGCCGAAGCCGGTCGAGGGGTTCGACGCGAGCAACGTTTCATCGTAGTGAAAATCCATGCCCGCTGTCTCTATGACCGTTTTCGCCACGACGCTACCGATAATCATGCTGCTGCTGGCACCGCCGGTCAGATTCAGCGGAGCGAAGGGCGCGAAAAGGCATCCGACGAACGTGCTTTTGTTGCCGATGTAGCAGGTGGAAGTCGTCGTGGTGCAGATTTGCAGTCCGCCGGCCCACGCGAGATTGCTGATGTCGTTGCCCTTGGTGAGCGTCATCGGGCCGTCCATAAAGATGAAACAGGTCGCGAGGCTCTTGATGGCCAAACCCGACGTCATGCTCGTTCCGCCGGAGCCGACGATGGACACGTTTCTCCCCGACGTGATGGCAAGTGCGCCGATAGTGGCCCCGCTGCAAAAATAATAAAACCGTCCGTCTGAGGCCGCCACGTCGCCCGCGCGCGGCAGGTTCGCCGGTATGCTTGCGCCGAGACTGTAGCTCTGGCTGACGCTCGCCGCCGTCGGGACCACCGGATAAGGAAAGGTTGCGTTGTAGTTGGTCGTGAGCGTGCCGGAATAGACGCTGCTTGAGGGCGCCACGACGCCCTTGCCCAACTTGAGGTCGCCTTTGATCGCGCCGCTGCCGGCGCTGATACTGCCGGCCATCACGATGACGGTGGTCTTCGAGCGTGCGATGCCGCTGCTGTAGCTGGCCCACGGCCCAGTCGGACTGTTCGTGGGATTCGAGTTGAAGCTGTCGGCAAAAGCCGAGCCGCCGATCGACAGCCCGTTCAGGGCCACGAGCCCGTTGGCCGTCGCGCCCTCCACCCGCCGCAGCGTCACCTGCACCGTGCGCACGATCGGCGCGCTGCCGTCGAACGGCGTGATCGTCGCCTGCGAGACGATATAGGGCGCGTTGTCGGAGCCGTCGTAGCCCTTGGCATAGACCTTCACCGTGCCGATGGCGTTCTGATCGCGGTTGAACGGCGCCAACGTGCGCGAGGCATTGGTGCCCGAGGCCGTCCAACCCGTCCACGCCGTCGCCGCCGACGCGCCCGTCCCCATGAGGTTGAAACTGTAGAGTGCTTCCTCGATGCCCGCCTCGGCGAGATTGCCCGCGTCATTGGCAAAAAAGGTGCGGTGCGAGAGCTTCAGCGTGGTGCGGCCGAGACTGAGATAACTCACGAGCGCCACGCCGATGATCGCCGCGAGCAGCATCGCCGTCACGAGCAGGCCGCCGCCCTCACTCGTCCGACGACGGCGTGCAGCTTGGCTCGAATGCCGTGAAGTGCGCTTCATGAAACGGGTTTGTTGCGCAGCACAAACGTGGCCGACACGGCGCTGTCGTTGGTCGCGACCGTCGTGACGGCCGTTCGGGTGATGTTCATGAGGACTTGGATTCGCTTCGTTGCGGCGTTGGTGGTCGCAGCCACACCGTCGCGGTCGAAGCGCGCGAAGCTCACGCCAGGACTGCCGTTGGCGAGCGCGGGAATGCCCGTTACGAGCACGGTCCGGCCGGTCGTCACGGTGCTGTCGGTGCCCGCAACGCGAAAAAAACTCTGCGACGCGCTCGTCCAAGCGTAGGTGACCTGCGTCGTCGTGCCGGCGGCGTCGGTAATCGTGATGGTGAGATCGCTTGCGCTGTTCAGCGCCACGTCGCTCGCGCTCTTGAGGTCGTGCCCCAGTTGGTCGAGGCCGCGCCCCACCTGCGAGTTCATCTCGGCGTATTGCGTCATGCGCACGCCGCTTTTCATCAGCTGCAGGTTGGTCGACAACACCCCGAACAGCACGAGGCCGCCGAGCAACGCGGCCACCATCGCCTCGACCAAGGTGAAGCCGCACTGGCAACCGGCACGCCGGTCACGGGTTGTTGTAGAGATACTCATTGAGCCCGCCTTGCAGGTAGTAGGTCGTGTAGCTGCGCGAGACGTTGTGGCCGTCGTAGCTGCGCCAGCGCGCCGTGAGCGTGATCTGCACCATCTGGTTGCTGTGCGCGGCGAGCAGCGAAATTGAGCGCGACAGCGTGAACCGGCCCGCGATGGCCGGATTGCCGGCGAAACTGCTGTCGATCGTCGGCACGTAGTTCGAATCGCTCGCCTGCGCAAAGGTGAAGAGCCGTTCTTTTTCGACTTCGGTCTGCAGGATGTTTGCGGCGATCCCGAGATTGCGGGCGGTGTCGAGGTCGAGGAACGCCCGCTGCATCGCCGTCAGCGACGTCGTGATCGCCATCGCGAGCACGATCACCGCCATCGCCACCTCCGCGATGGTGAAGCCGCGGCGCGCCGACCGCGCCCGGAACCCCGGGGACGCTGTGAAATCAGTCCGCATGTGTTGCGCGAGGATTGGAGACCCGTCGCGCCGAATGTTCAAGCGCGGTGTCCGCGCTCTCGGCATGGTCACGGAATCCGGCGGTAGGTCTCGCCGCAATAGACCAGCGTGTCGTTGTCGGCGATCCGGATGATTCCGCCGGGCTGATCGGTCGCCAGCGCGAGCTTCGGGCCGATGCGGCCCAGTCGGCCCTTGGCGTGGACCACGCCCGGCGCCGTCCGGGAATTGACCTCGAACAATTTCAGTCCGCCCGTGCTCGTCAGCACGATGCCGTGCTGGCCGGGCTGCGCGCCGGTCATGAAGACGCCGGCCAGCGCCAGCTGCAGCCGGCGCTGCTCGGTCGGGTCCGGCGGCACGAGTTGCCCGGCCGCCGTGTCGGTCTCATCCGTCGGGCGGACCAAACGGACTCCACCCAACAACGCCGCGATGAACACGAGCATGACGGCGACGCGCGCTAGGTTCACCACATCGCGCGGCGGCGCGCT
This sequence comes from Opitutia bacterium, assembly GCA_016199925.1. Lineage (GTDB taxonomy): Bacteria > Verrucomicrobiota > Verrucomicrobiia > Opitutales > Opitutaceae > JACQFT01. The sequence continues at coordinate 10,014 of JACQFT010000108.1, forward strand.
GACCACCGAGGCCGTTTCGTCGGCCACCGCACGGGCGAACGGGAACGGCGCCGACGTGCGCGACGCCATCGCGCTCCCGTCGAGTTCCGCGATCACCTGCGCCGGGGTGAGCACCTGTGCGGGCGCCTCGCGGTTCAGCACGTCGTAGAGGAAGAGTTTTTTCTGCCCCGTGCGGACCAGGTAGCTCTCGTGCCGGGACTGGATGCGGATTTCCGGATCGGTGGTGACGTTCTGGACCGCATCGAGCCCGCAAAAATTATCCAGCAATGTCTGGAGTTCCTCGCCGGAGATTCCCTTCAGCTCAACCGCCCCCCCGTCATTGGCCGCCGCGGTGCGGGCGTCGGCCGAGAGATTGACGAGGGTGAGGTTATACATGGTGGTCAGTGTTTCTCTCCGACCAGCAGGACCGGCCAGCCGTTGAAACCGGTGCGGAACCGTCCCGTGGCCAAGTTGCCGTCGTCGATCTTTGCGTCGATGGCGGCCAAATCGGCCGCGGAAAGGGTCAGCGGGAAACTCGGCGAGAACGCGGTCACTGCGATCGCCCCGCTGGCCCCCCAGTCTCGGCCCGCGTTTTCGGCGGAGGCATCGGCCGCATCCGGCGCCACCCAGCCGTAGTTGCCGCCGACCGGCGTGCCGTTCAGCCAGTTCGTGCCCCTCAAGGCGTTTTCCATCCCGCGCGGAACCGCGCTTTCGCCGTTGGTAGACGGCGGCCAATGCGCCTGCTGCTGCCGGTAATTCCGAAACTCCGCCGCGAACGCCTGCAAGTCCGTGCCGAGCCGCTCGGCGGCCGCGCGCTGCCGTCTCTGTTGGAACACGGCCAACGCCAGCCACCCGACCAGCGCGACGATCACGAGCCCGAGCAACGCCTCGATCAGCGAGACGCCGCGCGCGGCCCCAGCGATCGTCAGTGGTGTTTTCCGGGACGTCATCGAAGCCCGGCCACGCTAGCGGTTCCCCGGTTGACCGCTAGGATATTCCGGCGGGCGCCCGACCCGTCACCGGTTGCTCACGGTTCGTGCACCGTCGGCGAATGATCGACAGGATCGAAGCTGAGCTCCTGCACGGTGTTCCGCTCGACTTCCTCCAGCGTGGTCCAGCCGATCAGTGCTTTCTTCAGTCCATCGTAGCGCAGCGAGTGGTGCCCGACGCGCTTCGCCTCCTCGACGAGCAACTTCACGCTCTGTTTTTCCACGATGAGCTCGCGCAGTTTTTCCGACACCTCGACGAATTCGTAGATGCCCACGCGGCCGCTGAAGCCGCTGCCGAAACATTTCGGGCAGCCCTTGCCGCGATACAGCTTCACCGGCACTCCCTCGATGCCGGTGAAAAACGGCGCCAGCTCCTTCTCCGTGGGCACATACTGTTCCTTGCACGCCGCGCAGATCCGGCGCACGAGCCGCTGCGAGAGCACGCCCATCGTCGTCGGCGCGACCAGATACGGCTCCACCCCGATCTCGATCAGGCGGGTCACGGCCTGGAGCGCGTCGTTGGTGTGCAGCGTCGTGAGCACGAAGTGCCCCGTCAACGCCGCCTCGGTGGCGATGAGCGCCGTCTCCAGATCGCGCACTTCGCCGATGAGGATGACGTCCGGGTCCTGCCGCATGATGCTCCGCAGCACCATGGAAAAATTCAGCCCGATCGCGCTGTGGACCTGGTGCTGCGTGATGCCCGGCAGCCGGTATTCGACCGGATCCTCAATCGTGACGATGTTGAGGTCGGGCCGGTTGAGCTCGTTGATGCAGCCGTAGAGCGTCGTCGTCTTGCCGCTGCCGGTCGGCCCGCAAACGATCAGGATGCCGTTGGGCCGCGAGATGACGCGCTTCATCGCGTCGAGCGTCGAGAGCGGGAAGCCGAGCGTTTCCAGCCGCAGCATCGACTGGTCCAGCGGCGAACCGAGCACCCGCAGCACGGCCTTCTCGCCGTAGAGGCTCGGAAGCGTCGAGACGCGGAAGGCGGTGTGCAACACGCCGAAGTCGAGTTCGAACGCGCCGTCCTGCGGCATCCGGTTCTGCGACAGGTCCAGCTTGCAGAGCACTTTGATGCGCACGACGAGCGTCACGTGCACGGCCCGCGGGATGCTCATCACCGGCTGCATGTCGCCGTCGATGCGCATGCGCACCCGGGCCTCCTCGGCCCCGGTCTCGAAATGGATGTCCGAGGCGTGGCGGCGAAACGCCGTCAGGATGATGCTGTTCAGCAGCTCGATCACGGCGCGCGATTCCACGAGGTCGGCCACGTCGGCCGCCGACTTGATTTCGCGCGCGCCGACCATGTCCGGCAGGTTCGAGCAGACGCTCTGGAGGTTCGCCGCGATGTTGCCCTCGGCGCCGAGATACATGTCGATCGCCGTCGTGATCTCCTCCGGATGCGCAAAGACCGGGCTCACGTCGCGGCCGAGGATTTTCTTCAACGATTCGACGGCGCGGGTATTGAGCGGATCGGCCATCGCGACCGTCACCGTGTTGCCCAGCGAATTGAGCGAGACGGCCATCACGCGCCGCGCGATCTCCACCGGCAGCTGCTGGAACTCGTCGGTCGGCACGGCGACGGTCATCGGGTTGACATAGGCCACGCCGAGCGAGTCGGCCCACATCTGGAAGAGGCGGCTCTTGCCGACCGAGGTGCGGTCGATCAGGTCCTTCAGGAGCCGCATCGGCTCGTCCTTCAGCGCGGCGGCGCGGGTCTTGATCAGGTTCGACTGCTCCGGGGCGGCCCGCTGCAACGCCTCCACAAAAGTCTCGACGTGGCTCATTCGGCGGGTTTGGCCGGCGGCCTTGGCAGCGGCTTCTTGAAGCGCGCCGCGATGTCCTTCTGCGCCATCAGGCGCGGCGCGCCCGAGGACGTCTGGTTGTAGTCCGCCCGCGCTTCCTCGATCATCGCCGTGAGATCGAAGCGCACCACGTAGTCGGCCAGCGACGGCAGGTTGATCTTGGGCGGCTCGTTGGGTTCCATGGGCGACGGCTCAGACTTGGGGGAAAATCTTCAGCATCTCCTGCAGCTCCGCCTGCAATTCTTCCGCACGGACATCCTTGCGGATGAAATAGGATGCGCCCTTGGCCACGCACTCCTCGACAATCGCTTCCTCCGAGATCGACGTCAGCATGATGATCGGCGTGTCGGGTTTCATCTGCCGGAGCTTCCCCAGCGCCTGCACGCCGTCGACGCGCGGCATGTTGATGTCGAGCACGATCAGGTCGGGGTCGTGCGTCTCACAGTAGGCGATGGCCTCGGCTCCGTCGCGCGCCTCGTCGACCGCGCAGTTCACCGCCAGGCGAATGACCTTGCCGACAAACAGGCGAAAATAGGCCTCGTCGTCCACCAACAATACTTTCAAGAGATTGGCCTGGGTTTCCATGTTCGATAGGAGAGAGTCGCTTGGTCTCGCAATATCGCCGGCCAAGCTAGGTTCGCCCACTGCGTGCCGCAAGCGCGAAGACCGCTGGCCGTCGCACCGCAGCCTTGTCAGCCGGCGCCGGAGGCGGTAGCGACGAACCCGCATGGCCGAAGCACTCCTCTCCCTCCTCGCCGGTCGCCGCGGACATTTTCAGCTGGAATCCGGCTACCACGGCGCGCAGTGGTTCGACCTCGACCGGCTCCTGGCCCGCCGCGAACTGCTGCAACCTTTCGTCCGCGAACTCGCGCAGCGCCTCGCGGCGCACCGGCCCGACGCCGTGTGCGGCCCGATGACGGGCGGCGCCGTCCTCGCCGAGCTGATCGCCGCCGAACTCGGCCTCCCGAGTCTCCACACCGACCGCATCGAGCCTCCCGGCGCCACGGGCCTCTTTCCTGTCCGCTACGTCGTGCCCGCCGCGCAACGCGCGCACCTGCGCGGCAAGACCGTCGCCCTCGTCGACGACGCCATCAGCGCCGGCTCCGCCGTGCGGGGCACCTACGACGACCTGCTCGCCTGCGGCGCGCGCCCGGTCGCCTGCGGCGCGCTGTTCGTCTTCGGCGACGCCGCCGCGCGGTTCGCCGCGGAGAAAAACCTCCCCCTCGAAGGCATCGCGCGCCTGCCTTTCGCCCTCTGGAAACCCGCCGAGTGTCCGCTCTGCCGCGCCGGCGTTCCGGTCGAGAAAGTCTCCGATGCGACAGTCTAGGGAGTGTCTTCGAGCCGCGTTTTAAAAAAACTCCCGAGACCGTCCGCTGACGGACTCGCTTCGGGCGCGAGCAAGCTCACTGACCCACCGGCACTGGGTTTGAAGACACGCCCTAGTTTCTAAGAAAATCACGACGGGCGCGTAGTGTTGGCAGCACTTTCCAACATGCTGCTCCTCCCCACCCTATTCTGCCCCAAGTCTTGGGAATCCATGTCGGGCGACGAGACCCGCCGGTTCTGCGCCTACTGCAAAAAGCACGTGCACAACCTTGAAACGCTGTCGGTTTCTGAACGTGTGGCCTTGCTCTCATCTCCGGCCGCGTCGATCTGCAGCCGTTACCAAATCGCCATCCGCCGCCCCGTCCCGGGCAAAGAAGTATCTTACTCGCGCCATCTGTTGAAACACGGGGCCGCTGTCGCCCTCGTCGGCACGGTGCTGCTCGTCTTGTGGGAAATGCAGGAGGAAGGCTCGCCGCAGCGATTCTACCGGGTGGGTGGTTCCAATGGGGTGAGCGTCGATATGCCGAATGATTTGTTCGAGGAGTGCCGCACCGTCGTCCTTGGTGACATTGCTCCTGCGATCGAACCCGTTCCAACTGTTTCAGACTCCATCACGAAAAGTCATCCTCCGAGCCACATCGACCTCCGACTCGACCCAAACGAGGTCGACCGATTGCTCGGCCAATTCAAGCCTACCATTGTTGCGCCCCAGACCGATCTGCCAAGGGGCCCGAAGTAAGGATCCTCGGGCAAGCCCCGAGGCATTTGGCCAAGCCAGCTTTTCTCGGAATTTGTGGGAGCGACCTTGGTCGCGACAGTCGCGTGCAAGCACGCTCCCACACTCCAGCCAAGCCGGAGCAAGCTTCGGAGTATTGAACCCACCGTGAAGAAAAGGCCGGCGCTCGGCCGGCCTTCGGAAAAAGGCGCGACTGCGTCGAGTCTCAGATGTGGATCGCCTCGTTCGTCGTCGCAGCGGCGGCTTCGCCGAGCGCTTCGGACAATGTCGGATGCGCGTGGATCGTGTGATGGATTTCGTCGACGGTCGCCTCGAGATTCATCGCGAGGCCAAACTCCGCGATGAGTTCCGTCGCTTCGTTGCCGATGATGTGCACGCCGAGAATCTCGCCGGTCTTCGCGTCGCTGATGATCTTCACGAAGCCTTCCGTGTCACCCGCCGCCACGGCTTTGCCGACCGCGGTGAACGGGAACTTGCCGACCTTGTAGTCGAGTTTCTTCTCGTTCGCGGCCTTCTCGGTGAGACCCGTGCTGGCCACTTGCGGCTGGCAGTAAGTGCAGCCCGGAAAATTGCCGACCTGCTTCGGCTGGCTGTGGCCGAAGATGCCGTTGACGGCGTTGATCGCGCGAAACATCGCGACGTGCGCGAGCCACGGCGGCCCCTGAATGTCGCCGCACGCATAGATGCCGGCGACGCTCGTCTGGTAATTTGCATCGACCTTCACGAAGCCGCGGTCGAGCTCGAGCTTCACCTTCGACGACAGCAGTCCCTCCAACGCCGCCGTGATGCCGACGGCGACGAGCACGGTCTCGACCTCGATCTCGGTCGTCGCGCCGTCTTTCACGAGGTTGAGCTTCACGCTGTCGGCGCCGACGCGGATGTTGTCGCACTTCGTCCCGACGTGGGTCGCGATGCCCTGCTTGGCGAAACTGCGGTCGAGCGTCTTGGCGACATCCTCGTCCTCCACCGGCAGAATCTGCGGCAGCATCTCGACGAGCGTCACCTTCGTGCCGAAGGCGTTGAAGAAATACGCGAACTCCACGCCGATGGCCCCCGCGCCGATGATCGCCAGGGATTTCGGCGGCGCCTTCGCGACGAGCGCCTCGCGCGACGTCATCACGCGCACGCCGTCGACCGGCAGGCCGGGCAGCAGCTTCGGCTTCTGGCCGGTCGCGAGGAGGATGGCCTTCGTCTTGAAAAATTTTCCCCGCTGCGCGCCTTCCGTCACCTCCACCATGCCGGGAATCGTGACCTGCGCCTTGCCGACGAAGTAGTCGACCCTGTTTTTCTTGAAGAGAAATTCGACGCCGCCCGCCATCTTGTTTGAGACGCCGCGCGAGCGCGCGATGATCTTCTCGAAGTCGAACGACACGCCCTGCACGCTGAGCCCGTAGGCGTCGGCCTTCTGGATGGTGCGGTAGAGCTCGGCGCTCTTGAGCAGCGCCTTGGTGGGGATGCAACCCCAGTTCAGGCACGTGCCGCCGGCGCGCTCCATTTCGATGCACGCGACTTTTTTGCCGAGCTGCCCGGCGCGGATCGCCGCGACGTAGCCGGCCGGACCGCCGCCAATGACCACCAAATCGTAGATTGCGTCAGACATAGTCTTTGAGGATTAGGGCCGCCAAAGTCGCCCCCCGCCCCGCGCCCGTCAAACGGAATCTGGAGAACAGCCTCCGCCGAACAAATGACGAATTTTAGATGACGAATCAGTGCCGCACACGGCCGAACGGTGCATTCGTCATTCGGAACTCGTCCTTCCAAGTCAGATGTCGATTACGTCATCCGGTTTCGCCGGCGACGGCGCCGCCGGCCGCGTCGCCGGCACGGCCGGCTTCGGCGCGAGCACGTGGCTCAGGATCATGTTGGTCAGGCTCACGATCAGCGCGCCCCACAACGCCGCCCCGAACGTCGCGACGTGAAAGCCCTCGACGAGCCGGCCCACGAAGTAGAACAGGCACGCGTTGATGATCCAGATGCCGATCCCGAGCGTCAGAAAAATAAACGGCAGCGTGAACAGCAGCAGCAGCGGCTTCAGCACCGCGTTGAAGAAACTCAGCACGAGCACGACGATGAGCAGGGTCGCACCGTCGTCGTAGCTGATGCCCCGCACCAGCTTGGTGCTGAGCACCACGCCGACCGCGAGCACCGACCACCGCACGAGCAGGTTGACGAATCCTTTGTTCATGGAAAGATGCCAAAATGGAGCCATCCTTTCCGCCGGAGCAATGAAAATTCTCATCCTTCAGGACTACCTGCGCAGCGGCGGCACCGAGCGGCACTCGGTCTTTCTCGCCAGTGCGTTCGCCGATGCCGGGCACGATGTCTCCCTCGTCACCTTCCGGCCCGGCGGCCAGCTCGCCACCGACAGTTGGCAGCCCAACTTCGCCTATCACTCGCTCCAAAAACGCGACTGGCATCTCGACTGGTTTGCTCCGGGGTTGCGCGATCTCGTCGGCAAAATCTCCCCGCAAATCGTGCTCTGCATGGGCCGCATGGCCAACTGCTACGCCGTCCTCGTCCAGATGCGTCTGCCGCAGACCACCGTCATCTGCACGATGCGCACCGGCAAACCCCTCCCGTTCCTCTACGTCCGCTCGCTCCGCGTCTGCCGCCACATCATCGCCAACAGCTTCGTCGCCAAGCGCGTGCTCGCCGAGATCTACCACGTGCCGGAGGTCAAGGTCACCGTCATCCACAATCCCCTCCTGCGTTTCAGCGACACCGCGCCGGCCCGCAACCTCGAGCTGCGCCGCCGCCACGGCGCCGGACCAAACACCGTCGTCATCCTCAACGTCGCGATGTTTCGCCCGGAGAAAAACCACCGCGAACTCATCGAACTTTGCTCGCGCCTGCCGGGCTATCTCGACTGGCAGCTCTGGCTCGCCGGCGACGGCCCCGCGCGCGCCGCGTGCGAGAAACTCGCGGCCGATCTCGGCCTCGGCGGCCGCGTGAAGTTCGTCGGCTACTTCGCCGACCCGACCCCGCTCTACGGCGCGGCCGACCTCGCCGCACTCACCTCGCAAAGCGAGTCGCTCTCGAATTTCCTCATCGAGGCCCAGCTCCACGGCCTGCCCGCGGTCGCCTACAACATCGTGGGCGTCGGCGAGTGCTTCCGGCCCGACCTCACCGGCTACCTCATCGGCAACCGCGACCGCGCCGCCTTCATCGACCAGCTCGTCCGCCTCGTCCGCGAGCCCGCCCTGCGGGCACGGTTCGCCGCCGCCGCCCGCGACTACGCCCGCCGCAATTTTCTCCCGCAGCGCCAGGTGCAGGCGCACCTCACTTTGTTCAACAAATACGCCGCGCCGTTGCCGGGCGACGGCCCGACCGTCGCCCCGGCGCAGACCGGCGGACGATCCCTCGGCCGCTAGCAAGCGCCGACGGGACACTGCCACCCACCATTGAGCGTTTGAGTTTTCGCGCCGCATGGCCATCCGTCTCCGCCTGTGGTTCATCCCGCTCCCGACTCCATCCGCCTGCGCGGCGTCCGCCAGAACAACCTCCGGGGCTTCGACCTCGACCTGCCGCTCGGCCAGTTCATCGTCGTCACCGGCCTGAGCGGCGCCGGCAAATCGTCGCTCGTCTTCGACACCCTCCACGCCGAGGGCCAGCGCCGCTACGTCGAAACCTTCTCCGCCTACACGCGTCAGTTCCTCGAGCTGCTCGACAAACCCAAGGTCGACTCCGTCGAAAATATCCGCCCGTCGATCGCCATCCAGCAGACCAACACCGTCAAGACCTCGCGCTCCACCGTCGGCACGATGACCGAGCTCACCGATTTCGCCAAAGTCTGGTTCAGCCACGTCGCCAAATGCTACGACCCCGAGACCGGTGAGGAGGTCGCCGACGACACCCCGCAGACGATCTGGGCCAAGACTTTCTCCCGTCACGCCGCCGCCACGCTGCTCCTGTGCTTCCGCATCGACAAACCCGCCAACCTCGCGTGGACCGAAGTCCTCACGAGCATCAAAGGCCAAGGCTACACCCGCGTGCTGTGCGCTGACGGAGCCGGGACGCCCTCGTCCCGGTCGTCCCTCCACAAGCTCGACGACCTGCTCTCCTCCCTACCCGCTCCTCGCTACCCGCTACTCGCTACTTCGCATCTGTTCGTCATCCAAGACCGGCTCGCCATCGCCGCCGCGAACAAATCCCGTTTCCTCGAAGCCTGCGAAACGGCCCTGCACTTCGGGCACGGACAAGTTTTCTTGTTTGGCTCTCAGCCCTCAGCTCTCGGCTCTCAGCTCTTCCCGCCCGCCGGTCATTTCTCCCGCGGCCTCCACTCGCCGCAGACGGGCCGCACCCGACCACTCGCTCTCCATCGCCGACGGCGCGATCAAAGCGTGGGAAGGCGAGATCTACGGCGAGTCGAAGAAGGACCTCATCAAGTTCGCCAAGAAAGTCGGCCTGCCCACCAACGTCCCCTTCGCCGCACTCACGCCCGCGCAGAAGGCGTTCGTGATCGACGGCTCGCCGGGCTACGACGGCGAAGTCAACCACTGGCCCAAATACTGGTATGGCGTGAAGGGCTTCTTCCGCTACCTCGAGAAGACGACCTACAAGATGCACGTGCGCGTCTTCCTTTCGCGCTTCCGGGCCTACAACCAGTGCCCCGACTGCCGCGGCCTCCGCCTCCAACCCGAGGCGCTCTGCTGGAAATGGCGCGGCTACACACTCCCCCAACTCTACCAACTCCCCGTTGGCGAGCTGCTCGCGCTGATCGCGTCGGACTCGTCACCCACTGCTCCTTCCGCCTCCCCCTCGGCCCACAGCGCCTCCGTCGCCCACGACTCCATCGTCACCCGCCTCCGTTATCTCGTCCAGGTCGGCCTCGGATACCTCACGCTCGACCGCTCCTCGCGCACCCTTTCCGGCGGCGAAGTCCAGCGCGTCAACCTCACCTCCTGCCTCGGCACCTCGCTCGTCGACACCCTCTTCGTCCTCGACGAACCCTCCGTCGGCCTCCACCCGCGCGACATCGACCGCCTCCTCGGCATCATCCGCACCCTCACCGACACCGGCAACACCGTCGTCGTCGTCGAGCACGACGAGGCGATGATCCGCGCCGCCGACCACATCGTCGAGATCGGACCCGAGCCCGGCGCCCGCGGCGGCCACATCGTCTTTCAGGGCAGCGTCGGCGCCATGCTCCGCTCCTCGCGCAGCATCACCGGCTCCTATTTCTCCGGCCGCCAGCGCGTCGATCCGCCCGCCACACGCCGCCCCGTTGATTCTCCCGATCAAAAATCGAGCATCGAAAATCGAAAATCCAAGCAGACCAACTGGCTCAGATTCACGAACGCCTCCAAGCACAACCTCCGCAATCTCACCTTCGCCCTCCCCCTCCAACGCCTCGTCTGCCTCTCGGGCGTTTCCGGCTCCGGCAAATCCACGCTTCTCGACAACGTCATCCACCAGGGCCTGCTCGCGCAGCGAGGCCAGATGACCGACGACCCGGCCGAGGTCGAAAGCATCAAGTCCGACCTCGCCTTCGCCGAGATCGTGCTCGTCGACCAGTCGCCGCTCAGCCGCACGCCGCGCTCGAACCCCGCGCTCTACTGCGAAGCGTGGGAGCTCATCCGCGAACTCTACGCCGTCACCCCCGCCGCGCGCGCCGCCGGTTTCAGCCCCTCCAGTTTTTCCTTCAACAGCGGCGACGGCCGCTGCGACCACTGCCAGGGCCTCGGCAGCGAGCGCGTCGAGATGCAGTTCCTCTCCGACGTCTTCGTGCCCTGCCCCGTCTGCGAAGGCCGCCGCTTCAAACCCGAAGTGCTCGCCGTCCGCTGGAGCGGCCTCACCGTCTCCGAGCTGCTCGCCACGACCGTCGCCGACGCGCTCCCGCTCTTTGCGACCCATCCGGAAATCCGCCGGCGCCTCGCCGCACTCGACGAAGTCGGCGTCGGTTACCTCCCGCTCGGCCAGCCGCTCAACACCCTCTCCGGCGGCGAATCCCAACGCCTCAAACTCGTCCGCTACCTCAGCGAATTTACTTCCGACTCTCTCGCCTCCAGCCTCTCGCCTCCAGCCTCCGCTGCGGGCGCACTCCTCCTTCTGGACGAACCCACCACCGGCCTCCACCGCCACGACGTCAAGCGGTTGCTCGAAGTTCTCCAGCGCATCGTCGGCCAAGGTCACAGCGTCGTCGTCATCGAGCACAACCTCGACGTCCTCAAGTCCGCCGACTGGATCCTCGAGATCGGCCCCGAGGCCGGCGCGCAAGGCGGCCGCGTCATCGCCGAAGGCACACCCGAGGACCTCGCCCGCACCGCCACCGCCACCTCGCCGTTCCTCGCCGCCGCCCTTGCTGAACACGGAGGGCCGAGCACCCGCGAAGTCGCGCGCTCCGCCCAAAGTAACTTGATAGGTTACCCGACGGGCGACGACCGGACCGACGTTCTCGCGGCGGCCGAGGAGCCCGCGCCCTACCAAACCGGCCTCTCCCTGACGGGCGGCGAGCTGACGCTCATCGGTGCGCGGGAGAACAATCTCAAGAACATCTCCCTCACGATCCCGCACCGGCAGCTCACGGTCGTCACCGGCGTCTCGGGCTCGGGCAAGTCCACCCTCGCGTTCGACATCGTTTTTGCCGAGGGCCAGCGCCGCTTCATGGAGTCGATGTCGCCCTACGCGCGCCAGTTCGTCGAACAACTGCCGCGACCCGACATCGACCGCCTCACCGGCATCCCGCCCACGGTCGCCATCGAGCAACGCGTCACGCGCGGCTCGCGCAAGTCCACGGTCGCCACCATCACCGAGGTCGCGCAATACCTGCGTCTGCTCTACGCCCGCCTCGGCGTGCAGCATCACCCCGAGACCGGCCGCCCCGTCACGCCGCTCTCCGCCGGCCAACTCCGCGCGTTGCTCGCCAAAGTCCTCGCGTCGCCCAAAGCGAGAAAGTCCAGGCACCTTTATCTCTGCGCCCCGCTCGTCCGCAGCCGCAAGGGCCACCACGAGCCTATCGCCAAATGGATCGCCCAGCAGGGCTACGAGCTGATGCGCGCCGACGGCCAACTTCTCCGCGTCGACGCCTTCACCAAACTCGACCGCTACAAGGAGCACGATGTCGAGGTGGTGGTCGCCGATCTGAAGGAAGCTAAGAGCTCAGAGCCGAGAGCTAAGAGCGGGAAAAGACCGACTCCGAAAAGCTCTCCGCTCTCAACTCTCAGCTCTCAGCTCGCCGAGGCGTTGCGCCTCGGCAAGGGCGCCTGCTTCCTCCTCACGCCCGCGGGCGAAGTCCTCTCGTGGTTCTCCACCACGCGCACCGACATCGCGACGGGCGAGTCCTTCCCCGAGCTCGACCCGAAATATTTTTCCTTCAACTCGCCGCGCGGCTGGTGCCCGACGTGCCGCGGCCACGGACGCATCTACGACTGGATGCTTCAGCCCGATGACGACGAGGAGATGTCGGACGAGGTCGCCGACGCCTTGCGCAGTTTCGACCCCGACGATCCGGCCTCGCACGGCAAGGCCTGTCCGACCTGCCACGGCGAACGCCTCGGCCGCATCGCGCGCGCCGTCAAACTCCCTCTGAAGAAAGGCGCCCCCATCTCGCTGCCCGCGCTGAGCCGGCTGACCTCCGCCGAGCTCATCGCCACCCTCCGCAACCTGCAGCTCGACGCCCGCGGCAAACTCATCACGCAGGACATCGTGCCGCAGATCGAGGAGCGCCTGCGCTTCCTCGGGCGCGTCGGCCTGCACTATCTCGAGCTCGACCGGCCGACCGAAACGCTGTCCGGCGGCGAAGCACAGCGCATCCGCCTCGCGGCCCAGCTCGGCTCCAATCTCTCCGGCGTCCTCTATGTGCTCGACGAACCGTCCATCGGCCTCCACGCGCGCGACAACGAACGCCTGATCGAGACGCTCCTCACCCTCCGCGAGAAGGGCAACACGCTGCTCGTCGTCGAGCACGACGACGTGGTGATGGCGCGCGCCGACCGCATCATCGACCTCGGGCCCGGCGCCGGCCGGCACGGCGGCGAAGTGCTCGCCAACGAAACTCCGTCCGCCCTCAAGAAGAACTCCTCGTCACTCACCGGGATCTTTCTCGCGAAGGGCATCGTGCATCCGCTGCGCGGCAGCTACCGCCCGGTCGGCTGTGGGAGCGAGCTTGCTCGCGACAAATCAAAGAAGTCGGCTGCCAGCAGCCTCCCGCAAGAAAACCCCGACTGGCTCACCCTCACCGGCGCCACCTACCGCAATCTCGATGCCGTCACCCTGCGCCTGCCCCTCGGCCGGCTCACGATGGTGTGCGGCCCCAGCGGCGCGGGCAAATCCACCCTCTTCCGCGACCTGCTGCACCCGGCCGTCAGTTGCGCGATCAAGCGCAAGAGTGCAAAGCTCACGGGCAAAGAATTTCTCAAACATGCCTCGTTTGAATCCGACGGCTCTCAGCTCTCAGCTCTCAGCTCGCGGCTGCCTTTCGCAGAACTCTGCGGAGCCAACGGCTTCAAGTCCGTCATCGAGGTCGACCAGTCGCCCATCGGCAAGACGCCGCGCTCTACGCCCGCGACCTACCTCGGCATCTTCGATCTCATCCGCCAGTTCTTCGCGTCGCTGCCCGAGGCGAAGATGCGCGGCTACAGCGCCGGCCGCTTCTCGTTCAACACCGTGGGCGGTCGCTGCAACGCCTGCTCCGGCGCCGGCCGCATCAAATTCGAGATGGCCTTCATGCCCGACTCCTACCTGCCCTGCGACGATTGCGGCGGCCTGCGCTACGGCCCGGAGTTGGCCGACATCACGTGGAAAGGAAAGAGCATCGGCCAGGTGCTCCAGCTCTCGTTCGACGAGGCGACGGTCTTCTTCGATTTCCATTCGCAGCTCTCGCAAGTCTGCCAGCTCATGGTTGATTGCGGCCTCGGCTACCTGACGCTCGGGCAAAGCAGCCCGTCGCTCTCCGGCGGCGAGGCGCAGCGGCTCAAGCTCGTCACGGAGCTCGCGCGCGGCCTGCAAAGTTATCAGGAGCGCTCGCGCGGCATCGCCGTGCGCAATCTCTACCTCCTCGAAGAGCCGACCATCGGCCTGCACCTGAGCGACTGCGAGAAACTCATCCGCGTGCTGCACAATCTCGTCGAGCAAGGCCACACGGTTGTCGTGATCGAGCACCACCTCGATCTCCTCGCCGAAGCCGACTACATCGTCGAACTCGGCCCCGACGGCGGCCCGGCCGGCGGCGAGATCATGTATCAGGGTCCGCTCGCCGGCCTGCTGAAAGTGAAGCGCAGCCCGACCGCGCCGTATCTGCGCGAGAAGTTGAGGCAGTAGCGCGATGCTTGAGTCCGCGATCGTGACACTCTCCGGAGCAAGGCTGCGGCGAGTCACGGCCAACGCCTCTCGTTTGTGGGAGCGAGCTTGCTCGCGACTCGTTCGCCCAAGGTCGCGAGCGAGCCCGCTCCTACATCAGCTCCCGCCACCCCGGCCAAGCCGGCGAAAAGCCCGGCGATCAGCCCCGCAAAGAAAACTTATCCGCCGCGGGCTGAAGCATCGCCCGGCCCCTGCGCCAGCGGCAGACTCGGCGCGATTTCCAGCGCGAGGCCCGATTCGTCGACGCCACCGCTCTCGCGTTCCGCCCAGGCGGCGAACGCAACCATGCCCGCGTTGTCGCCGGTGTGCGCCGGCTGCGCACGGTGAAAGGCGACGCCGCGCTCGGCCGCGACGCGCGAGAGACCTTCCTGCAACGTGCGGTTGTTCGCCACGCCACCGGAGAGCCCAAAGCTGCGGTAGCGGCGCCGCTCGAGCGCCAGCGCGGATTTGCGCGTGAGCGCCTCGAACACGGCCCGCTGGTAACTGGCGCACAAGTCGGCGCGCCGCGTCTCGATTTCGGCCGCCGTCATTTTCTCCAGCGTGTAGCGCAGGCTCGTCTTGAGGCCGGAGAAACTGAACTCGAGCGACACGCGCGGTGCGACCGCCTTCGGAAAAGTGAATGCCGTCGGGTTGCCGCCCTTCGCCAGTCGCTCGACGAGCGGGCCGCCGGGATAGCCGAGGCCGAGCAGCTTCGCGCCTTTGTCGAGCGCTTCGCCGGCGGCGTCGTCCATCGTCGCTGAGACGAGCTTGAGGCGGCGCTGCTCGTCGATGGTGAACAGCGCGGTATTGCCGCCCGAGACGAGCAGGCCGAGATGCGGGAGGAGTTTCGTGAACGCGGCGTCGAAGTCCGCCGGATCGGCCGCGTGCAGGCCGATGAACGGCGAGAAAGCGTGCGCGCGCAGATGGTTGACGCCAACGACGGGCACGCGCCACGCGAGGGCGAGGCTCTTCGCTGTCGCCACGCCCATCGCGAGGCACGCCGCGAGCCCGGGCCCGCGCGTGACGGCGATCTTGGCGCAGGCCGACGCCGGCATCACAACCAGCGCCCGCTGCAAGAGCGGACCGAAGTGTTGCAGGTGCTCGCGGCTCGCGAGGTCGGGCACGACGCCGCCGTAGGCTTCGTGCAGGGCGATCTGGCTGTGGATCCATTCCCCGACGAGGCCGCGCGCGGGATCGAAAACCGCGACCGCCGTCTCGTCGCAGGAACTTTCGAGGCCGAGGATCATGGAGAAAGTCTCCGTTCCCGTGTCGAAAGCCACCGAGCCTTGCTGTGAACTGTAGGAGCCGCTTTACGCCGCGATTGGGTCGTGAAATCGCGGCGTAAAGCCGCTCCTCCAGTCGACCACGGCAAAACCGGGCAGGTGCGCCGCGAGACTGCGCCCAGACAACCGCCACGCGCAACGCGGCGGACCCGGCGGGGCCGCCCTACCCGTCCAACCGTTTCCGAAGGGCGCGGATTCATTTGCCGACCGCGCGGGCGGCGAGGACGCCGGTGAGGACCTCCTGCGCCGCGAGCAACTGGAGGTCCTCGACGGGCTGAAAGCCAAAACGCGCGGCGAACTCCGCCGGCGCGGCGAGGTCGTTGCGCGCCTCCTGCAGGCGGATCTTCGCCTCGTCGTCGGGCGACAGCTCGATCTCGACCTGCGGTTGGATGCCTTTTTCGTGGATGCTCACGCCGCCCGGCGTGAAATACTTGGCGACGGTCAGCCGCAGGCCCTCGCCGTTTTTCAGGGGGATGACGCTTTGCACGGAGCCCTTGCCGAAAGATTTCTCGCCGACGATGACGGCGCGCTTCGTGTCGCGCATCGCACCGGTGACGATCTCCGCGGCGCTGGCGGTGCCGCCGTTGATCAGGATGGCGACGGGATAGGCGCGCGGCCGGCGCGACCCGTCGGCCAGATGATCTTCGCGCGACGCCGGCGTGCGCCCCTGGGTGTAGGCGATGAGCTCGCCGCGTTCGAAGAACGGGTCGCACACGTCGATCGCCGCGTCGAGCAAGCCGCCGGGATTGTTGCGCAGGTCGATGACGAGCGCGCGCAGGCCCTGTTTCTCGAGCGCCGCGAGCGCCTGGGTGAATTCCTCGCCCGTGTGCTCGCCGAACTGGGTGATCTGGACGTAGCCGATGCCGTCGGACCGCAGTTGCACGTGGCGCACGCTGTCGAGGCGGATGCGTTCGCGCTGGAGCGCGAAGTCGAGCGCCTTGTTTTGCGACGGCCGGAAGATCGTGAGCACGACGCGGCTGCCGGGTTCGCCGCGGATGAGGCTGATCGTCTGGTCCACGCCCGGGTGGTCGAGCGCGCGGCCGTCGACCTTGAGCAACTGGTCGCCGCGGCGGATGCCCGCGCGCTCGGCGGGCGTGTCGGCGATGGGCGTGACGACGACGATCTTGCCGTCGCGCTGCTCGATGCGGATGCCGACGCCGGTGAACTCGTTGCTCAGGTCGTCCTCGGTGGCGGCGAACTCCTCGGCAGTGAGAAACTCCGAGTGCGGGTCGAGCTGGGCGACCATGCCCTTGAGCGCGGCGCGCGTGAGGCCGTCGTAGCCGGCCTTGGCGCCGTCGACATAGTTTTCCTTCACGACCTGCAGGACGTCGCGGAAATACTTCACGTTGCGTTCGCGGTCGCGGTCGGGCCACCAACTCGGCGCGCCGCTCTGGCGGGCGGCCGACTGCGCGAGGGCAAAGCCGGCGGCCGCGGCGGCGACGATGGCGAAAAAACGTTTGGGCATGGCTTTTAGTGGGAGCAAATGCTTCGCTTGGCAAATGGGTTCATCGCAACTGTTTCTTGAAATCTTCGCCGCAGAGCCGTCGGCGGCGACCGGCGTGCCGTTCGCGCGCTACATGGAACTGGCGATGTATCACCCGACGGCGGGCTACTACACCCGGGATTTCCGGCGGGTGGGCAAGGACAAGGCCGCGGACTTTTTCACCGCGACGACGTTCAGCCCGGTTTTCGTCGAACTCGTGGTGGCGGCGACCGTCCGGCTGCTCGGCCGCGTGCCGCCCGGCGAGCTGACTTTCGTCGAGATCGGCGCCGAGCCGGCCGGCGGCGCGCTCAAGAACGTCGCGCATCCGTTCAAGGAGTATCGCACGATTTCGTTCGGCCAGCCGATCACGCTGCCGCCGCGCTGCGTGGCGTTCTCGAACGAGCTGTTCGACGCGCAGCCGTTCCATCGCGTCGTCTTCCGCCGCGGCGCGTGGCGCGAACTCGGCGTGGCCCTGCAGGACGGCGCGCTGCGCGAGGTGGAGCTGGCGGCATTTTCGCCGGAAGTCGCGGCGGCCGCGAACCGGCTGCCGGCCGCGGCGGCCAACGACTACCACCTCGACCTGCCGCTGCGCACCGAGACGATCCTGCAGCCGATCGCCGCGCAGCCGTGGACCGGGCTCTTCCTCGCGTTCGACTACGGCAAATCCTGGCGCGAACTCGCCGAGGAACTCCCGGGCGGCACCGGCCGCACCTATTACCGCCAGAAAATGGGCAGCGACCTGCTCGGCCGGCCGGGCGAACAGGATCTGACCTGCCACGTTTGCTGGGACTGGCTGGCGGACGGCCTGCAGAACCGCGGCTTCGGCGAGGCCGTCGTCGAATCGCAGGAGAGCTTTTTCATGCGCCACGCCGCGCCGGCCCTGGAGGCGATCACGACGGCGGAAGCGGGCAAATTCAGTCCGCGAAAACAGATGGTCCAGCAGCTCCTCCACCCCGGCAACATGGGCCGAAAATTCCAGGCGCTGCACGCGTTGCGGGTTTGATCCGGCCGAAAAATGCGGAAACCAAATTTCCCTTGCTAAGCCAACCGGCGGACCTTTACTCCTGACCCTTTAACCAACCGAAACACCATGGCACGAATCTGCGCAATCACCGGCAAACGCCCCGTAATGGGCAAGAGAATCAATCGCAAGGGGCAGTCCAAGAAGAGCGGCGGCATCGGCACTCACATCACGAGCGCCACGACCCGCAAGTTCCGGCCGAACCTGCAGTGGATCCGCGTCAGACTGCCCAACGGCGGCACGAAGCGCATGTGGGTCTCGGTCAAGGCCATCAAGGCCGGCCTCGTGCAGAAAGTCTGAGTCCTCCCTCGTTCCCTTTCCCCGACCCGCCGCCGACCGCAGCGGGTTTTTTGTTGGCCGGCAGGCGGTCGCTCGCCGACGCGCAGCAAATCTCTTCACGCGACCAAGTCCTGAAACTCCGCGTGGCGCTGGATGAACACCGCCACGTAGGAGCAGGCCGGAGTCACCTTGAGTTCGCCCGCGCGCGCGTCGGCCAGCGCGGCGCGCACGAGTTTCTCCGCGACGCCGCGGCCGCGCAGTTCCGGCGGCACGACCGTATGCGTCAGCGCCATCACCCCGTCGGCCAGTTGATAGTCAGCCACGGAAACGTGGCCGTCGATGGTGCATTCGTAGCGGCTCGCCGCCGTGTTGTTCCAGACTTCGCCGTCAGCTTTCATGCCGCAGAACCTGCGCGCTCCGGAGAAATTCGCAACTGCGGCCTATTCCTCGATCGCGCCGCGCATCCCGCGCAGATGCTGGCGGAACGTCAGCGCCGGGTTCAGGCGCCGCGCGGCCAAAAACTCGGTGAACCGCAACTGCTCCCGCAGCGACCGTCCGGCCTGCACGGCGTCGGCCTGCGCGCGCTCAGTCTCCCAAAGCGTATGGGCCACGGGGACGAGCTCGGCCAGGTTCGCTTTCGGCACGAACACCGCGCCGTCGTCGTCGGCGAAGACAAAATCGTCCGCCGTCACCGCGAACCCGCCGCAGCGCGCCGCCGTGAACGCGTCGGCGTCGCGTGGGTCGAGCCGCTGCGGTCCGCCCGCAAACGCCCCGTAGCTGAACACCGGCAGTCCGATCGCGCGCAGCTCGGGGGTGTCGCGGAGCAAACCCCAGAGCACGATGCCGGCCAAGCCGCCGCCGCGCACCTCGAGCACGGTGAGGTCGCCGATGCAGCTCTCGTCCGTGCGGCCGGCGTTGTCGATCACCAGCACCTCGCCCGGGGCGGCGTGCTGCACCGCCTCCAGAAACACATCGACGCTGCCGTAGTGCCGCACCGGCCGCGCCGGGCCGTGCGCGCGCATCCCGGGCGCGAGAGGGCGCAGGCCGGCGGGCGCGACGCGCAACGGCACGCGGAGGCGCAGGCACGCGTCCGCCACGAGGGGCGTCGACCACTGGGGAAAAATCGGCGGCAGACGCACGGGGAAAATTGCATCGGCCGCCATCAGACGGGCAAACCGAGTTGCCCGGCGATGCGACGGGCGACGGCGACGGGATCGACGCTCAGTTCCAAACCCACCGAGAGGTGGCCCGCGCGATACGGCAGCAGCAATTGAAACATCGGCCCGTAGCGCACGACGACGTATCTCACGCCGCCGAGGTCGAGCTCGCCGCGGCGGCGCGTCAGGTCGAGCACGGTGGGATTCACGAACAACTCCTCCATGCGGTCGGTCTCGGGCGGATTGTTCGTCGGCGCCGACCCGCGCTGCGTCAGCTCGACGATGCGGCCGCCCTGGTTGACGGCGACATAGCGGATGCCCGGATCGAGGGCGAAGAGTTGCGGGGCGAGCGGCGGGAGAGCGGTGTCCACCCGCGCAGGCTCGCACCCGTTTCGCGGGGGCACAACCGGCAATCGCGTCATGCGCCGATGTTCGGGCGGAAACTCTGCACGCTGTGCCGGCCGCTCAGCCGGCCAGCTTCGCCTTGAGTTTGCCGAGCAGCGTTTGCAGCTCCGCTCGCCCCTCGATCTTCAGCAGCCAGAGCAATCCGCCATAGACGCCGCACGCGAGCGGGATCAGGCCGGCGACGGCCAGCAGGTCGCGCAGCTTCGGCGCGAGCGCCAAACGCTCGAGGCCGCGCGCGCCACCGTAGACGACTGCGCCCATCAGCGCCGTGGCGATCACGATCTTGCCGAGACTCGGCAGCAGCGGCGCGAGGCCGAGCCCCGCCAGCTTGCGCGCCAGCCGCGTCTGCAGAAACCACGCCTGCGCCAGGATCGCGACGGTGCTCGCGAGGGCGAGGCCGACCGTGGACAGCCAGCGCATGAGGACCACGCTCAGCACGAGGTTGACGACAAAACTGAGCGCCGCCGCGCGCACCGGCGTGGCCGTGTCCTTCAGCGCGTAGAAGCCGCGCAGCGCCAGGCTCGTGAACGACAGGAGCGGCAGCCCGAGCGCATAGACGGCGAGAATGGGCGTCATCAGCGCGGTGTCGGCAGGGTGAAACGCCCCGTGTTGGAACAGCAGCCGCACGATGGGCTCGCTCAGCAGCGCCAGCCCGGCGGCCGCGGGCACGTTGAGCAGGAGGACGAGCCGCAGGCCCTTGTGGTAGTCGTGCCCGAGCTGCGTCCAATCCTGGCGCGAGGCGTGGCGCGCGATGAGCGGGAAAACCACGGTGGCGATGGCCGCGGTGAACACGCCGATGGGCAGCTCCATGACGCGGGTGGCGAGATTGAGCACCGAGGCCGCGTGGTCGTTGAGCGAGAGCCCGATGAAACGGGAGACGGAAATGTTGATGAGGTAGATCGCCGAGCCGATGATCGTCGGCGCCATCAGGCGCACGATCTCGTTCACGCGTTCGTCGCGGCGCAGATCGAAGCGCGGGCGCCAGCCCTCGCTCCGGAGCACGCGGACCGGCACGAGCAGCTGCAGGAAGCCGCCGACGAGCACGCCGCCGCAGAGGAGAGTCACGCGCGCGGGCGCGTCCCAGGCCCACCACGCGCCGAGCGCGAGCGCGGTGAGGACGGCGAGATTCAGCCAGACCGACGAGAACGCCGGCTCGGCGAAGCGGCCGAGCACCTGACACGCCGCGCTGAACGCCGCCGCCAGGCACACGAAGATCAAATAGGGAAACAGAATGACCGCCAAGTCGGCGCCGAGGAGCAGCCGCTGCCCCGTCTCCGGCGAGAGCCCGAGGCGCTCCGCCGCGCGCAGCAACAGCTCGGCCTGGCTGAACCCCACCATCGCCACCAGCACGAGACCGCACGTCACGACGAGCAGCCAACTGGCCACTTTGCTGACGAGGCTGAACGCCGCGGCGCGTTGCCGGTGCTCCAGCTCGTGCGCCAGGGTCGGCACAAAGGCCGCGGTGAGGGCGCCTTCGCCGAGGAGGCGGCGGAAAAGATTCGGCAGCGTGAACGCGGACACGAAGGCCGAGTTGAGCGCGCTCGTGCCGAGCACGGCGGCGATGAAAATCTCGCGCACGAGGCCGAGCACGCGCGACACGACCGTGGCGGTCGCCACCAGGCCGATGTTTTTCAGGTGCTTCGACACAAAGGAAAATCAGACCGGCAGGTTTCGCCGCGGGCCGCGCGCCTGCCAGCCGCAGGCTTGGCGAAGGCCGGTCACTGCGCGGCGAGGCGCAGGGTCGAGCCGTCGATCGCGACCGTGGTCAGCCGGCTCCACGCCGCGCGCAGCTCGTCGGGGATGGGCTCGAGGGCGGCGGCCTTGCGGAGCAACGGGCCCGCCACGCCGGGCAGTTTGTGCAGCGGGCACGAGCCGACGTAGAGCGTCTCCGCGTTGAAGACGAACGTCGCGCCGTTTTTCGCAAAGGTGCCGGTGACGATGACGGGGAAATCCTGGGCGACGCCGAACGCGCTGAGCGTAACTTTCGTGCCGAGCTGCATCCGGCCGTCCTTGAGGCGGAAATTGATGGCGCCGACGGTCAGAAATTTTTCGGGCGCCGGCGCGGCGGCGGGCGGACCGGGTTTGCCGGGCGCGGGCTTGGCGCCGGGCTTGGCTGGAGCCGCGGGCTTCGTCGCGCTGGCCGCGCCCGGATGCCGCGAGGCCGCCCAGGCGTTGAGCTCCTCTTCCGAGAGCTCGACCGCGCCCCCGGCCAGCAGCGCCTGCTGCTTTTGCACCCAGCCGCGGCCCTTGTTCAGGTTCTCGGAGCCGGGCTGGTAATAGACGACGCCGGCCTCCGCTTCCTTCGGCGGCTCCTTGACGACTTTGACGGGTTTGAACAGCAGGAAAACGCAGGCCACGACGACGCCGAGGGCGAGACCGAGCACGGCGCCGAGCGCGACTTCGATGACGCCGGGGCCGTAAAGAGCCCGGTCGATTTTCTTGTTCATGGGGGGCGAGGGTTATTTGCGGCCGGCTTTGGCGGCGGACTTGGACGCAGTTTCTTTTTTCGCCGGGGCGGCGGCGGCGGGTTTGGAATCGGGGGCGGCCGGCTTGGTCCCGGCGGCGGGCTTGGCCTCGGCGGCGGGGGCGGCGGGTTTGCTCTCCGCCGCGGGCGCGGGCGCGCCGTCCTTCTTCTTGTAGTCGGTGATGTAGAATCCGGAGCCTTTGAAAATCAGGCCGGCGCCGCCGCCGATTTTGCGCTTCACTCCGGCCTTGCCGCACTTCGGGCAAGTCTTGAGCGGCGCAGCCTTCATGGACTGGAAGACTTCGAATTCCTCACGGCACTTGGGGCACTCGTATTCGTAGGTGGGCATGCGTGAATTTCGCCTAGGATATGGGTGCGGCGCGCCGGGTTGGCGAGTCTGTTCTTCCTGCGAGCGGATGAGCGGGCGGCGGTCCCGTCTCAGTTTTCTGCCAATGATCTTTCCGGCTCTGCGGGCCCCGCTTGTCGTCAGGCCGCGTCAGCACCTGGCTGTCGGCCGCAGGTTTCACGGTTCAATCCGGACGCGATCCCGGGCCGCCCCAACTCCTCGATCGATCCGTGTCCTCCGTGAAATCCGCGGCGAAGCAACACCGTCGCCGGTCCTGTCCGCCGCGCGGGCGAAGATCGGGCTCGGCAAACCTGCACCTGTCGCCGCGCCGGCCCGCTCCGAAAGATTGTTTGAAATCGGGGACTCCCGCCGCACAGTGGCCCCGTGGAATCGGACAAAACAACCAAGCTCAGCTTCGAACACGCCCTGACCAAGCTCGAGTCCGTCGTGGACGCGATGGAGCAGGGCGAAGTGCCCCTCGCCGAACTGCTGGCGAAATACGAGGAAGGCACGAAGCTGCTCCAAGTCTGCGAAGGCCGCCTGAAAGACGCCGAGCTGAAAATCGAGAAACTCAAGAAAACGAAGGACGGTGCCGCCGCGTTCGAGCCCTTTCCGTCCGGCCGCAGCGAATGATCGCCGCGTTTCCACCCCACCCTCCTGATGACCACCCCCGCGTCCCCGTCCGCTCCCAAACTGCTTGATCGCATCGCCGGCCCCGCCGACGTGAAGGCGCTCGCCCCGGAGCAACTCCCGCAACTCGCGCAGGAAATTCGCGACGAGATCATCGCCGTCACCGCCCGGAACGGCGGCCACGTCGGCCCCAATCTCGGCGTCGTCGAGCTGACGATTGCGCTGCACCGCGTGTTCCAGACGCCCGAGGACCAGTTCGTGTTCGACGTCGCGCACCAGGGCTACGTGCACAAGCTGCTCACCGGCCGGCAGGGCGAATTTTTCCGCAAGCTCCGCAAGACCGGCGGCACCTCGGGCTTTCTCTATCGCAAGGAAAGCCCGCACGACTCGTTCGGCGCGGGCCATGCGGGCACCGCGCTCTCGGCCGCGCTCGGCATGGCGACGGCGCGCGATCTCCGCGGCTCGCACGAGCACGTCGTCGCCGTCTGCGGCGACGCGGCGTTCACCTGCGGCGTCACGCTCGAGGCGCTCAACAACGTCGTCAGCTCGACGAAGCGCCTCATCGTGATCCTCAACGACAACGAATGGTCGATCGCCAAGAACGTCGGCGCGATCGCGAAATACCTGAACCGCATCAGCACGAGCGAGACCTACAACAAGCTGCACCACGAGGTGGAGGCGTTCTTCAAGAGCTTCCCGATGGGCGTGGAGATGAACCGCACTTACATGAAGTGGAAGCGCGAGACGAAGGACTTCTTCGTCGAGTCGTCGCTGTTTGAGAAATTCGGGCTGCGTTACCTCGGCCCGGTCGACGGCCACAACCTCGAGGCGCTGACCAAGAACCTCGATTTCGCCAAGCACTGCGACGTGCCCGTGATCATCCATGTGCTGACCAATAAGGGCCGGGGCCTCGAGGCCGCCATCGCGTTCCCGGAAAAATTCCACGGCGCCGGCCCCTACGACGCCGTCACCGGCGAACACGCGAAGGCCGCGGCGGGCACGCCGCCGAACTATCAGGATGTGTTCGGGCAGGCGCTGACGCGTTTCGCCAAGGCGAATCCCAAGGTGCTCGGCATCACCGGCGCCATGCCGAGCGGCACGGGCCTCACCGTGCTCGCGCGCGAAGTGCCGGGGCAGTTTTTCGACGTCGGCATCGCCGAGGAGCACGCGGTGTTGTTCGCCGCCGGGCTCGCGACCAAGGGCTTCCGCCCGGTGTGCGCGATCTACTCGACGTTTCTCCAGCGCGCCTACGACCAGCTCATCCACGACGTCGCGCTGCAAAACCTGCCGGTCACCTTCTGCCTGGACCGCGCCGGCCTGTCGGCCAACGACGGCCCGACGCACCACGGTCTCTTCGACATCGCCTACCTGCGCTGCATCCCCGGCATCGTCGGGATGCAGCCGAAGGACGAGGACGAACTCACCGACATGCTGCACACCGCGCTGCAACTCCCGTCGCCCGCGTTCATCCGATATCCCCGCGGCCCCGGCACCGGCGCGAAGATCAAGGCGCAACCGGCCACGCTGGCAGTGGGCCAGGCGGAACTCCTGCGCGAAGGCTCCAACATCATGATCTGGGCGCTCGGGCCGATGGTGCAGGAGGCGCAGAAAATCGCCGGCCGCCTCGCCGCCGAAGACGGCCTCTCCGTCGGCGTCGTCAATGCGCGGTTCTTCAAGCCGCTCGACCGCACGCTGCTCCTCAGCCACGCCGCGTGCCTCCCGCTCCTCGTGACGATGGAAGACCACGTCGCCGCCGGCGGCTTCGGCAGCGCCGTGCTCGAGGCGTTGCAGGAGGCCGATTGCCCGACGCCCGTCGAGCGCATCGGCTGGCCCGACCGCTTCGTGGAGCACGGCACCAGCGTGGAGGTCCTCCGCGCAGCCTACGGCCTCGCGCCCGACGACATCGTCAGGCGCATCAAAGACCGCTACAAGCGCCTCGGCAAAGCCGCCGTCGAAGCGGAAGTCTGAGCGCGCGGGCGCTGGCCGGCCGGGTCCGGGCGCGCCGCGCGCGCGACGACTGGTGCGGGCGGAGGGAGTCGAACCCTCCTCTCATGCTTGGGAAGCACGCATAATACCGATATACTACGCCCGCAAGGAACCCGGCGAATGAAAGCGCGGCGCGGCCGCTCCGCAATCACGAATAATGGCGCCGGCCCTCGAGTGCGCTTTTCAGCGTGACGGCGTCCGCGTAGAGCACCCCGCCGCCGCTCGGCAGGCCGAAGCCGATGCGCGTCACCTGCACGCCGTTCGCCGGCAGGCGCTCGGTGAGATAGTGGCAGGTCGCTTCGCCCTCGACGTCGTTCGACAGCGCGAGGATGAGCTCGGTCACTTCCCCGGCGGCCAGCCGTGCGAGGAGCGGGCCGAGATTGAGATCCTCGGGCGCCACGTCGCGGATCGGCGAGAGCTTGCCATGCAACACATGATAGCGGCCGCGGTAGGCGCCCGAGCGCTCGATGGCGGCGAGGTCGGGCACGTTCTCGACCACGCAGAGCTGCCCGCCGTGGCGTTTCCCGTCGGAGCAGATCGGGCAGAGTTCTTCCTCGGCGAGATTGCCGCACACCGCGCAACGGCGGACGCTGCGGGCCGCGTGCTCGAGCGCGCTGACCAGCTCGGGCAACCGCGCCGGCTGGCTGACGAGCAGATGCAGCGCGAGGCGCTCGGCCGAGCGGTAGCCGATTCCCGGCAATTGCTTGAGCTGCTTCTGCAGGTTTTCCAGCGCCGGCGTCACGCGAAAATTCCCCTCGGACCTCAGAACATTCCGGGCACCTGGAAGGCGGCGGAGATTCGCTGCATCTCGGCGTCGTGGAGTTCCTTCGCCTTCGTCGCGGCCTCCTGCACGGCGTTGAGAATCGTCTCCTCGACCAGCTTCAGGTCTTCCTTGGCAAATTCGGGGTCGAGTTTCAGCGCGAGGAATTTTCCGGCGCCGCTGATCTTCACCTGCACGGCGCCTCCGCCGCTCGACACGTCGAGCACCTGCGCCTCGAGGGACGACTGCATCGTCTCCATCTGGCGCTGCATTTTCTGGGCTTGTTTGAGCAATTTTCCGACGCCGGCCATAGTTGAATTGGGTTGGCCGGGAAACTTGGCCGCGCCACGCGCGACGCAAACCTAAAACGGCCCCGGCCCCGCGCGCAGCAGCTCGGCGTAGCCCGCGCGGTAGTCGGCGAAGCGCGGGCTCCAGCCGAGGTCGCGCCGGATTTTCGCGCTGCTGATGATGCGATCAGGCACGGGCGAGCCGTCGCGGCGGCTCGCGGCACCCGCTCCGCCCAACGCCGGTGCCGGAACGCCGAGTCGGGCGGCCAACCAATCCACGACCTCGCGCCTCGGCGCGGGATGGCCGTCGGCGACATTGAAAATCGAACCCGGCACCTCGACGGGCGCCGAGAGACAAGCGACGACGGCGGCCACGATGTCGTCGCGATGGATCATGTTCATGCGGTGCGCCGGATCGCCGGCGAGTGCGCCCGCGCCGGCACGCAGTTCGTTCAGGAGGTGGTGGCGGCCCGGGCCGTAGATCCCCGCCAGGCGGAGAATGAAGGACCGCCGGACCGCCGACGCCGGAGCCGTCCGCAGCAGTTGCTCCGCTTCCAGCAAGATCCGCCCGTTGAACGGACCGTTTCCCGTCGGCGCCGTCTCATCGACCGTCGCGCCGTCGCCCTGCGGATAGACCGACGTGCTGCTCGTATAGACGAAGCTCTCGACGGGACGCGGCGACTTCGCGAGCCACGCCCGCACCGACCGCATGCCGTCCACATAGGAGCGGTGGTAATCGTCGGGCGTGCCGCCGCCAGAACTCACGCAGTTCACGGCGAAGTCCGGAGTCTCGCCGATCTGCGAGTGCCAGTCGCCCGAAGAGAGTTCGCCGACGATCATTTCGACACCGGCGACACGCAGTGCTTCGGCCGTCGCCGGGTTGCGCGTCAGCGCCGTGACGTTGGCGCCGGCGGCCTGCGCCACACGCGCGAGCGCGCTGCCGACATAACCGCAGCCGAAGATCACGAGACGTTTGCCGGCGAGTGCCATGCCGAGGGACAACGCCGCCGCACCGGGACCGTCGCAACTGCAAAATTCTTGGTCGCCGGCCGCCCCGTGCGCTGCCTGACTGCCGGCATGGCCACCGTGCTCACCATCCTCGCCGAGGGCTTCGAGGAAATCGAAGCCTTCGCGCCCGTCGATCTGCTGCGGCGCGCCGGTGTCGAGGTCACCGTCGCCACGCTCGCCGAGAACCGCCACGCCACCGGCCGCAGCGGCATCACGGCGCACGGCGATGTCGCGTTGAGCGCGGTGCAAGACCAGTGGTTCGATCTCGTTTTTCTTCCCGGCGGCGCCGGGGTGAAACATCTGCGCGCCGACGCCCGCGTCAGCGCGCTGGTGCGGCGCCACCACGCGGAAGGGCGCTGGCTCGCGGCGATCTGCGCGGCCCCCGTCATCCTGCATGATTGCGGACTGCTGGGCGGCCGGCGCTACACCGCGCACCCGTCGGTGGCCGATGAATTGCCCGAAATCCTTCACGGCGAACGGGTGGTGACCGACGGCAACATCACGACTTCGCGCGGGGCCGGCACGGCCTCGGATTTCGGCTTGCATTTGGCCGCGCTTTTGACTTCGCCCGCCAAAGCGAACGAGGTAGGCAAAGCCATTTGCTTCTAAGGCTTTGCGCAAAATGAGCATTGCCACGCGGCGCGCTCCGTCGTTGACTGAGCCCGGCCCGCAAGTGGGCCCATTGGTTGCAGATTGCCCTCCTCCCCACGCCCTCGGCCGCTTCCGGAACGGAAGTGACGCGGCGAAGCTGTGTCTAGTGGTTTCACCCCATGTGCGGCATCGCCGGAATCATCGCCCCGAAACTTGATCGCGAAAACCGCGAGCAAGCCGTCGCGCGCATGGTCGCACGCCAGCGCCACCGCGGCCCGGACGACTCGGGTTTGGTCTCGGCGCAGCACGCCACTCTCGGCATGTGCCGGCTCGCGATCATTGACCCGGCCAACGGGCACCAGCCGATGCAGAGTGCCGACGGGCGTTTCAGCCTCATCTTTAACGGCGCGATCTACAACTATCGCGCGCTCCAGGCCGAGCTCAGCGCCAAGGGCCACTGCTTCCGCACCCACTGCGACACCGAGGTGTTGCTGGCGGCGATCGCGGAATACGGCGCCGAGTGCCTGCCGCGTTTGCGCGGCATGTTTGCCTTCGCGGTCTGGGACGCCCGCGAGCACACGCTGTTCGTCGCCCGCGATCCGCTCGGCATCAAGCCGCTCTATTTCGCACGGCTCCCGGGTCAGGGCCTCGCGTTTGCCTCCGAGTTGAACGCGCTGCTCGCCTCCGGCCTGCTCGACCGCGAGATCGATCCCGTTTCCGTCGGCGAATACCTCGCGTGGTTCAGCGTGCCGGCTCCGCGCACCATTTTCCGCGGCATCGCCAATCTCCCGCCCGGCCACTCGCTCACGCTCGACGCCCACGGCCGCCTGAAAACGAACCAATGGTGGAGAATCCCCGCCCCCACCCGCCCGGCCGACGTCGCCCAGACCTATCCGGACTTCGTGCGCGGACTGCGGGCGCAGCTCGAGGACTCCATCCGCGCCCACCAAGTCGCCGATGTGCCCGTCGGCGCCTTCCTCTCCGGCGGGATGGACTCGACGGCCGTCGTCGGTCTCATGGCGCGAACCGGCGCGCAGCGGCTGAAAACTTTCTCGCTGATCTTCGACGAGGCGGATTTTTCCGAGCAACAAAGCGCGCGCCTCGCAGCGGAGACTTTCGGCACCGAGCATCACGAGTTCCGGCTGACCGGCGCGCGCGTCGCCGCCGACCTGCCGCAGATTCTCCGGGCGTTCGACCGCCCCACCGGCGACGGCATCAACACCTACTACGCCAGCCTCGCCGCCCACGAAGGCGGCGTGAAAGTCGCCCTCTCCGGCCTCGGCGGCGACGAGCTGTTCGGCACCTATCCGTCGTTTCGCGACCTGCCGAAACTCGCGGCCCTCATCCCGTGGTGGCGCCGGCTGCCGGCGAACCTGCGCGGAAGCATCACCGCCTATCTCCAGTCGCGCCCGACCGCCCGGGCGCGCAAGCTCGCCGATTTCCTCCTGCACGCCCGCGATCTCCACGAACTCGCCTCCCTGCAACGCCGCGTGCTCCCCGAATCCACCCGCCTCGCCCTGCTCGCGCCGGAAGCCCGCCGCCTCGCCGCGCGCCTCGGCCCCAATCACCCGATGCTGGAAACCTTCGCCTTTGATCTGATCGGCGCGGCGGACTTCCAGATCATCAGCGCCTGGGAACTGCGCACCTACATGGCCGAGGTGCTGCTGCGCGACAGCGACGTTTTCAGCATGGCGCACTCGCTCGAGCTCCGCGTGCCGTTCGTGGACCGCGTCCTGCTCGAGTGGCTCTGGCCGCAGCGCACGGAGTTCAAGTTCCACCCGCGCCACCCCAAGCAGGCGCTCGCCGACGCCGTCGCCGATCTGGTGCCCGCCGCCATCCGCCACCGGCAAAAAAAAGGCTTCGCCCTCCCGTTCGCCCGGTGGATGCACGGCGAGCTGCGCCCGTTTCTCGACGACACTTTCTCCGCTTCGTCGCTCGGCCATTGCCCGTGGCTGAACGCCGACGCCGCCGGCCAAGTCTGGCAGCAGTTCCGCCACGGCGGCGACCCGCGCGACTGGTCGCGCGTCTGGACCCTCGCCGTCCTGATCGCATTCGCCAACCGGCGCCCGGAATGAAAACCCTCCTCCTCTCGCCGGAACTCTTCCTCGCCGAAGGCGGCATCTCCCGCATCATGCGCCTCTATTTGAAGGCGCTGTGCGAACTCGCGCGGCCCGGCGACCAAGTCGACTACATCGCGCTCAACGACGAGCCCGGCTCCGACCCCCGCATCGGCCGCTACGCGACTGACCGTCTCGGCGAGCGCCTCGGCTGCCGCCGCGGCAAATTTGAATTCACCCGGCGCGCCCTGCGCCTGAGTCTGCGTGCCGACCGCGTCGTCTGCGGTCACTTGCACCAACTGCCGGTCGTGTGGTTCGCCTCGCTCCTCCGGCCCCGCCTCGCGTATTTCGTCGTCGCCCACGGCATCGATGTCTGGCGCCCCTACTCCGCCCTCGAACGCCGGTGCCTCCTCCGCGCCGACCGCATTCTCTGCGTCAGCGAATACACCCGCCGCCAGATGCTGCGCTTCTGCCGCGACCTCGACCCGGCGAAACTCTTGGTTGTCCCCAACACCCTCGACCCCTACTTTGTCCCGGTGGAACCCACCGTGCCGACCGCGCCCCCCGCCGGACACCCGCGCCTGCTGGCGGTTTCGCGCATCGCCACCACCGACACCTACAAGGGCGTCGACACCCTGATCGAGGCGATGCCGCTCGTCCGCCGCGAATTCCCTTCCGCCCGCCTCCGCATCGTCGGTGGCGGCGACGACCTGCCGCGCCTCCGCGAACTCGCGCGCAGCGAGGGCGTCGCCGCCGCCGTGGACTTCACCGGCATCATCAACGACGACGCCTTGCGCGCCGAATACGCCGCCTGCGACCTCTTCGCGCTGCCGAGCCGCAAGGAAGGCTTCGGCCTGGTTTTCCTCGAGGCCATGACCTACGGCAAACCGTGCCTCGGGGCCCGCGCCGGCGGCGTGCCCGAAGTGATCAACGACAGCGTCGGCGCCCTCGTCGAATACGGCAACATTCCCGACCTCGCCGCCGCCGTCGCCGATCTGGTGCACCACCCGCGCGACGCCGCGCTGGTGCGCGCTCACGCCGACTCGTTTGCCTTTCCCGCCTTCACCCGCCGCCTCGCGGCCGCTCTCACCTGACGATGTCCTCCGCCGAAACACCCGACCTCCTCATCTCGCCCGGTCGCGCCAGCCGCCACTACTGGTCCGACCTGTGGCGCTTCCGCGAACTGCTCGGCTTCCTCGCGTGGCGCGACATCAAGGTGCGCTACAAACAGACCACGCTCGGCGTCCTCTGGGCGCTGCTCCAACCCGCCGTCACGCTCGCGGTGTTCACGTTTATCTTCGGACGGCTCGCCGCGATGCCCTCCGGCACCGCGCCCTACCCGCTGCTCGTGCTCGGCGGCCTGCTGCCGTGGCAGCTTTTCTCCGCGGCGTTTTCCAATTCCAGCAGCAGCCTCGTCAGCAACACGCACTTGATTGCCAAAATCTATTTCCACCGGCTCATCGTGCCCCTCGCGTCGGTCGCCGTCGCACTGATTGATTTTCTCTTCGTGCTCCTCCTCCTCGTCGGCATGTGCGTCTGGTGGCGCTTTGTCCCCGACTGGCGCATCGTTTTTCTCCCCGTCTTCGTGCTGTGGGCGCTGCTCGCCGCCCTCGGCGCGGGCCTCTGGCTCACCACCCTCACCGTCAAATACCGCGACTTCCGCTTCGTCGTGCCCTTCCTCCTCCAAGTCGGCCTCTTCCTCTCCCCGGTCGGCTTCAGCTCCGCCAACCTGCCCAACTGGCGGCTCCTCTATTCGCTCAACCCGATGGTCGGCGTCATCGACGGTTTCCGCTGGAGCCTCCTCCGCGGCGACCAGCCGCTCCACGCCGACGCCCTCGCGCTGTCCCTCGGCATGACCGTCCTGCTGCTCGTCACCGGCCTCTGGCAATTCCGCCGCACCGAACGCACCTTCGCCGACGTGATTTGAAGCGTGGAGCAAGGAGCTGGGTGCAGGGAGCAAACGCATCTACATGAACCATCACGGATTTCGGTTTCAGCACTTTGATATCTGGAAACGTGCCATCCAAATCGGGGGCGAACTCCACGACGTCGCCGATTCTTTGGATTCTCGCGGCTACCGCCGCTATTCCGAGCAACTGCGAGCCGCGGCCCTCAGCATCTCCAACAATATCGCTGAAGGCTCCGGCAGCGATTCCAGCAAGGAGTTTTCCCATTTCCTCAACATCGCCCACCGCTCGGCTTTCGAGACCGCAAACGTGCTCCTGTTCTTGCACGCCAAATCGTTGATCGCCGACCTGGACCGAGACCGGCTTTTGACCGCGCTGGAAGAAGAGTGCCGCATGATCACCGGCTTCCGTCGCAGCCTCTGATTTCGCTCCCCTCTTCCGCTTACCCCCTCCCGGCTCCCCGCTCCCTGCTCCCTGCTCCCTGCTCCCCTCTCTGCCATGTCATCCCCCATCATCCGCATCGAAGGCCTCGGCAAGAGCTACCTCCTCGCGCACCAGAAACGGCACGACACCCTGCGCGACGCCGTCGCCCACGGCGTCCGCGGGCTCTGGACCAAGCTCCGCCGCACCATCGGCGAAACCATGTCGCAGGAAGAATTCTGGGCGCTGCGCGACGTCTCCTTCGAGATCAACCGCGGCGAAGTCTTCGGCCTCGTCGGCCGCAACGGCGCCGGCAAATCCACCCTCCTGAAAATCCTCGCGCGCATCACCGAGCCCACCACCGGCTCCGCCCGCCTGCGCGGCCGCGTCGCCAGTCTGCTCGAAGTCGGCACCGGTTTCCATCCCGAGCTCACCGGCCGCGAAAACATCTTCCTCAACGGCGCCATCCTCGGCATGCCCCGCGAGGAGATCCGCCGCAAGTTCGACGAAATCGTGGCGTTCGCCGAAGTGGAGCGCTTCCTCGACAGCCAGGTGAAATACTATTCGAGCGGCATGTATGTCCGGCTCGCCTTCTCCGTCGCCGCGCACCTCGAGCCCGACATCCTCATCGTCGACGAGGTCCTCGCCGTCGGCGACATCGCCTTTCAGAGAAAATGCATCGGCAAGATGCAGGACGTTTCGCGCGGCGGCGGCCGCACCGTGCTCTTTGTCATCCACAACCTCCCCATCGTCCGCCAGCTTTGCTCGCGCGCCGTCCTGCTCGAGCGCGGGCGCGTCGTCGCCAACGGCCCCACCGCCGGCGTGCTGTCGACCTACGCGCACGGCCTCGAAGACGACGCGCCCATCCGCCTCCCGGAGCCGTCGCCGGAGTTGCGCGCCAAAGTTTTCGTCGGCGCCGTGTGGCTCGAAAAATCCGACGGCACTTCGCTGACCATCGCGCGCGTCGGCGAACCGTGGCGCGTGCGGATGCGGATCAAGGCCGCGCGCCCGATCCGGACTTTTGTCGCCGGGGTCGGCCTCGTCACCAGCGACGGCGTGGCGCTCCAGACCGCGTGGAGCCCGGCGACCGAGCTGCCCGCCGGCGAACACGAATACGTTTTCACGCAGAACGCCGTTAACCTGTCCGCCGACAGCTACAAGGTCGTCATCGGCCTGAGCGAATCCCACCAGTCGGTGCAGCAGTTCGAAGCCGCGCGCCTCGAGATCACCGGCGAAAACCCGCTGATCGAATGCGCCGGCACCTCCGGCTTTTCGACATCGGGGCCTGCGAGGGCGAGGACAGTGTCCGTTTCGCGCGGCGTTTTCCCAACGCCCGGGTCTTCGCCTTTGAGCCGCTCCCGGCCAATCAGGCGCTGGTGCGCGCTAACTTTGCCCGGTTCAGCACGCCCAAGAACGAACTCGTTCCGCTCGCGCTCTCCGACCGGGCCGGCGAAGCGACGTTTCACGTTTCCTCCGGCCGCCCGCGCGACGAGTTCGCCGGCCAGGACTGGAACTACGGCAACAAGTCCAGTTCGCTGCTCGCTCCCGCCACCGACGCACCGATGTATGGGTGGATCGAATTCAAGGAGGCGATCACCGTCCGCACCGACACGCTCGACCATTTCTGCCACGAGCGCGGCATCGGACACATCGACCTCGTCCATATGGACGTTCAGGGGGCCGAGCATCTCGTGCTCGCCGGCGCGCGGGCCCTCCTGCCGCACATCACCGCAATCTGGCTCGAGGTCAGCGACCAGGAACTTTACGCCGGACAAAAACTCCGCAACGAAATCCACGAGCTGATGCGGAGCCACGGATTCCGGCTCGGCTACGAGCTTCGGCGCGAACTCGACGGCGACCAGCTCTACGTGAACACCCGCAGCCCGCGCGCTTGGCGCTACCTTTCGGCCCGCGCTTATCGCGCGTTCATGATGAAGGCGCGCATGGAAGCCGGTCGCATCTGGCACGCCATCTCCCGCTGACTCGTCCGCTTTCCCCCTTCGCCCCATGATCATCACCTGGCTCACCGGCGGTCTCGGCAATCAGATGTTTCAATACGCGGCGGGCCTCGCGCTCGCCCAGCGGCGGCGCACCGTCCTCAAGCTCGACGTCTCCTGGTTCCGCGAAGACCCCGCCTTCGAAGCGCACAACGCCTACGCGCTCTCCTGCTTCAACCTCACCGAGCAATTCGCCACCCAGGAAGAGATCGACCGCCTCCGCGGCGTCCAGCTCACCCGCACCGAGCGCTGGGCGCTCGCCGCGGCCCGCGCGCTGCGCTTCAACCAATACGTCCGCCGCCACGACTTGCCCGGCCGCCCGCACCAGCCGCCGACGTTCGCCTATTATCCCGAGTTCGCCGAGCTCCCCGACGACACCTACCTGCTCGGCATGTTTCAGTCGGAGAAATTTTTCGCGCCCGTCGCCGACACGCTGCGGCTGCACTTCTCCTTCCGCTATCCCGCGCAACCCGCCGTCGCCGCGTTGGCCGAGCGCATCCGCCGCGGCCCGTCCGCCGCGATCCACTTCCGCCGCGGCGATTACGTCCGCAACGCCACCTTCAACCGACAGATCGGCGTCATCGGCCCCGACTACTACGCGCGCGCCGTCCGCCTGCTCCGCGAGCGCTCGCCCGACGCGAAACTCTATATTTTCTCCGACGACATCGAGGCCGTCGCCCGCGAGTTCCATCCGCCCGGCCCGCACGAGTTCGTGCGCTGCGTCCGCCCCTGGCACGCCTTCGACAAGATCCGCCTCATGTCGCTCTGCGACCACCTCGCCATCGCGAACAGCACGTTTTCCTGGTGGGCCGCTTGGCTCAATCCCTCGCCCGACAAACTCGTCCTCGCTCCCGACCCGTGGTTCCACGGCACCGAGCGCGACGGCCGCGACGTCGTGCCCGCCGCCTGGACTCGGTTGGCGACGCAGCGTTGAGCCGCCTCCTTTGAAACTCGCCTTCGTCTCCACGATCCTCGGCTACCCTTGGGGCGGCGCCGACGCCGCGTGGACCGCCGCCGCCGAAGCCGCCCTCGCCCGCGGCGACCAAGTGCTGCTCGCGCTCAGCGCCCTCACCGCCGCGCACCCGCGCGTCGCCGCGTTGGTGCAGGCCGGCGCGACCCTCGTCGTGCGCCCGCCGCCGGCGGCCCGGCCGGTCTTCGGCCGCGGCCACTGGCACAGTCTCCGCCGCCGGCTCGGCGCGTATTCCGACCCCGCCGTCGTGGCCGTCGGCGCCTTCCGCCCCGACCTCGTGCTCTTCAGTTGCGGCGGCACGGACGACCTCGTGGTCGAGGCCGACTGGGTTGCCTGGCTCGCGGCGAGTGCCACCCGCTATCGCGTCGTCGCCAACTGGCAGGCCGAGCATCCCGCCACCTCGCCCGATCATTGCGCGTTGCTCCGCAAATTGTTTCTGGCGTCGGACGGAGTTTTTTTCCTCTCCGAGCGCAATCTCGCCGTCACGCGGCGGCATCTTGCCAACGCCCTGCCCGACGCGCGGGCCTTTCAGGTCCCGCTGCGCTGGCAACCGGCCGACGCCTCGCCGTGGCCCGATGCCTCCGTGCTCCGCTTCGCCGCCGTGGCGCGCCTCGAACCCGTCAAGGGCCTCGATCTCCTGCTCCCCGCGCTGCACGAAGCCCTCGGTTCCGAGCCGGCCTGGCAGCTCAACCTTTTCGGGCGCGGCCCCGACGAGGCTAAACTCCGCGCGCTGGCCGCCCGGTTGGGCCTCGCCGACCGCGTGGTCTTTCGCGGCTACGTCGGCGGCCTCCGCGAAATCTGGACCGAGAACCATCTCTTCGTCTCGCCCGCCCTCGACGAAGGCGTGCCCATGACGATCCCCGAGGCGATGCTCTGCGGCCGGCCCGCGTTGGCGACCGACCTCGGCGGCGCCCCCGAATGGATTCGCGACGGCGTCACGGGTTTTCTCTGCCCCGTCCCCACCGCGGCCGCCCTCGAAGCCACCCTGCGCACCGCGTGGGCCGCCCGCGCGCGCTGGCCGGCGATGGGCGGGGCCGCTGCCGCCGCCGCGAAGCAGCGCTACCTCCCGGAAGATTTTCTCCGGTTGATCGCATGATCGGCGGCTCCCAACTCAGGTCGCTCCTCCACTCGTGGCGCGCGTTCCGGCTTCGCTCCCGCGGCGCCGAGGTCGGGCCCCGCTGCCGGCTCGCGGCCGGCATCGTCGCGCGCCGCGGCATCCGCGAGCGGCGCAAAGGCAGCATCACCATCGGCCGGGAAACGTGGATCGAAGACAACGTCGTGCTCGACGCCTTCGGCGGCCGCATCTCGCTCGGCGAGTCCGTTTATCTCGGCCCGGGCGCCGTCGTTTTCGGCCACGGCGGCGTCACCATCGGCGACCACTGCCTGATCGCGATGCACTGCCGCATCCTCTCTTCGAATCATCCCGTGCCGCCGCTCGGCACCGACATCCGCTCGCTCGGCGACATTCTGCTGCCCACGAAAATCGGCCGCGACGTTTGGCTCGGCGCCGGTGTCACGGTGCTCGGCGGCGTGACCGTCGGCGACGGCTGCGTCATCGGCGCCGGCGCGGTCGTGACGAAGGATCTGCCGCCCGGCGCGATCGCCTACGGCGTCCCCGCCGCCATCCGCAGTTACCGGCCGGCCCCGACCCCGTAGTCCGTCCCCGCCGCCCGCCCGCCCTCTCATGTCCGCCACTCATCTCCTCGGCGAAACCCTCCGCAAGATCATCGGGGCAAAAAACCACCGCGCGCTCGTCGCCTACCGTCAGGCCCGCCAGCAAGCGCGCAACGAGCAAAAGGACGATGCCCAGCGTGCCGCGCTCTACCGTCGTTGGATCGCGCCCGGCCAGCTCGTCTTCGACCTCGGCGCCAATCTCGGCAACCGCGCCCGCGTCTTCGCGGGTCTCGGCGCGCGCGTCGTCGCCGTCGAGCCGCAGCCGCACTGCCACCGCGCGCTCCGCTGGCAGTTCGCCTTGCGACCGCGCGTGAAAGTCGTCGGCGCCGCCGTCGGCCGCGACAACACCCCGCAGACCATGACGCAGTTCGACTCCGATGTGCTCAGCAGCCTGAGCCCCGACTGGATCGCCGCCGCCAAGGCCAGCGGTCGCTTCGGCGAGCTTACCGATCTCGCGCACCTCACCGTCCCGTGCGTCACGCTCGACCAGCTCATCGCCGCCCACGGCGTCCCGGCCTTCACCAAGATCGACGTCGAGGGCTACGAGGCCGAAGTCCTCGCCGGCCTCTCCCAGCCCTGCGGCACCGTGTCCTTGGAGGTCACCCCGGAACTTCCCGCCGTCGCCGAGGCGTGCTTGGACAAACTCGCCGCGCTCGGCTACGCGAAATTCCAACTCTCCCTCGGCGAATCCATGGAGCTCTCCGAGCACTGGTCCGACCTCGCCGCTTTCCGCGCGCGCCTCCGCCAGTTCGCCGCCGACCGCGGCGACTTCGGCGACGTTTACGCCCTCGCGCCCGGCCGGTCTGCCTGACGCTTCGCTTCGCCCCTCATGTCCTTGCTCGTGCGCACGATTCTCCGCCTCAGCCAGTCGGTCTCGTTCCGGCTGAAAAATCGCCTCAAGCGCGTCGCGCTGCGCGGCACCCCGCTCGCGGCCGCGGGCTATCCGACGTTCGACGGCTACGAGTTGCTCTGCCGGCTTAAGTCAACTCCGCCGCGCGTGATCTACGATCTCGGCGCTAACCGCGGACACTGGACGCTCCTCGCCAAAAGCATTTTTCCCGACAGCGAAGTTCACGGCTTCGAGCCGCTGCCGGATCATTGCGCGGATTTCACCGTCCGCACCCGGGCGCTGCGCACCGTGCATCTCCACGCCGTCGCCCTCGGCGAGGCCGCCGCCGAGCTGGAAATGGACATCACGAGTTTCTCCGACTCCGCCAGTCTCCTCGCCCCGACCGCGACGATGGCCGAGACCTACAACGTCCGCTCCGGCGCGAAGGCTTTCGTGCCCGTCGTCCGCCTCGACGACTGGGTCGACTCGCACAGTATCCCCCCGCCGGACTTGGTGAAACTCGATCTGCAAGGCTACGAGCTCCACGCCCTCCGCGGCGCCCCCGGGTGCCTGCGTCACGCGCGCGCCGTGCTGCTGGAGCTTTCCTTCCGCGAATACTACGCCGGCCAACCCAAGCCCGGCGAACTCATCGCCCATCTCGAGGCAACGGGCTTCCGTCTCGCCGCGTTCTCGCCCGATTTGCCCGCCGGGCAATCCCTCGAACAAGCCGACGCCCTCTTCGTGCGCGCCGACTGAACATGCGCATCTACCTCGCCTTCTTCCAGACTCAGGCCCGCGGCCCCGGCACCGCCAACTACGGCTTCTGGGCCGATCTGCTCCGCGCCGGTCTGACCGAGAGCGGACACACCGTCCTCGAATCCAACCAAGTTGACTGGGCATCCGGCCTCGCCCTCCGCGAGGCACACGCCCAGCGCGCGTGGCTCGACCGCGCCTGGTCCGTCACTCTGGCCGAGCTCGCGCAGCATCAAGCCGCCGGCGGCGTCGATCTTTTCCTCGGCTACTTCTTCCCGAAGCAGATCGAGCCGGCCGCCGTGCGCGAGATCGCGCGCCGGGGCATCCCCACGGTGAACTTTTTCTGCGACAACGTCCGCGAATACCGCCGCGTGCCGGAGGAATTTCGCGCGTTCGATCTCCAGTGGGTGCCCGAGTGGGCCGCCCTGCCGCTCTATGCGGCCGCCGGCCTCAAGCATCTGCACGCGCCGATGCCGATGTGGGTCGAGCCCGAGTTTCGCAGACTGCCGGCCCGCGAGGAAAACAGCGCGACGTTTCTCGGCTCGCACGACTCGCTGCGCAGCGAATTGTTCAGCGCGCTCGCCGCGCACGGCGCCCGCCTGCGCGTTCACGGCAAAGGCTGGGTGCCGGCCTCCGATCCGGCCCCGGCGCCCCTACCGCCCTCGGGTCCGTGGCGGCGGGTCGTCAATCAGGCGGCATTCTGGCGCGAGCACGGCACGCGCGCTCTCTTCCACAAATGGGGCAGGACCCGCGTGCGCCCGCTCGCCCGGCCGCCGGCCGACTGGCTCGGCGGACCGGTCGAGCGCGCCGAATACACGCGCCTCTCCCGCGAGTCCGCCGTCACCGTCGGCGTAAACCGGTTCGAGTCCCCGCAGACCAAGGCCGGCCGATTCGGGACCTACTCGCGGCTGCGCGACCTCGAGGCCACGATGCTCGGCGCGTGCTATCTCACCGAATGGGCGCCGGGACTCGACCAACTCTACGACCTCGACCGCGAGATCGCCGTCTACCGCGACGCCGCCGGACTCGCCGCGCAGCTCTCCGCGCTCCTCGCCGATCCCGCGCGCCGCGCCGCCCTGCGCGCCGCCGCCCAGCGCCGCGCGCTGGCCGAGCACACCGTCGGCCGCACCATGGACCGCATCGCCGTCGCGCTCGGCCTCAACCCGTCAGCGAAAACTTCATGAGCGAAGTTATCATCGGAATCGGCGGCATCCTCGGGCACGACGCCAACGCCGCGCTGCTCGTCGACGGTCGCATCGTCGCCGCCTCCCA
Organism: Opitutia bacterium; assembly: GCA_016199925.1. Taxonomy (GTDB): domain Bacteria; phylum Verrucomicrobiota; class Verrucomicrobiia; order Opitutales; family Opitutaceae; genus JACQFT01. The sequence continues at coordinate 49,701 of JACQFT010000108.1, forward strand.
GGAAGAACGTCACACCCGCCGCAAGCACGACGGCGATTTTCCGCGGCTCGCCATCGCCGACGCCCTCGCGACCGCCGGTCTGACCGGAGCCGATGTCACGCAAGTCGCGTTCGCCGAGAAGCCGATTCAGAGCATGCTCTTCGACTGCTCGGGCCGGCCCGGGAATTCCCTCACGCGCGCCCTCGGCCGGCTGCTCCCCGAGCAGTGGGGCGGCCATTTCATGCGGCCCGCCCGCGACCTTTTTCCGCACGCGCGTTTCCATTACGCCTGGCACCACCTCACGCACATCGCCGGCGCGTATCAAAGTTCGCCCTTCGAGCGCGCGGCGTTTCTCTGCGTCGACGGCAAGGGCGAGGACTACAGCGCCAGCGCGGGCCTCGTCGATCACGGCCAAGTGAAAATTCTCTGGGAGCAGCCTTACGAGAACGGCCTCGGCATGCTCTACACGCTCGTCACGCACTACCTCGGTTTTCTTTCCTTCGGCTCCGAATTCAAGGTCATGGGCCTCGCGCCCTACGGCCGGCCGGTCTTCGCCGAAAAACTCTCGCGCCTCTTCACCACCGACGACCGCGGCGGACTGCGGCTCCACGCGCCGCTGCGTTTCAACTGGCATTCGCTGATGAGCGGACTGCCGCTCGTGGCCGCCGCCACCGGCGTGCCGGTCCGCGCGCCCTCCGGTCCGCTCACGAGCGAACACATCGACATCGCCACGTCGCTCCAGCAAATCTTCGAGGACGAGGTCTTCAAGATGGCGCGCTTCCTCCGCGCCGAGACTGGCGAGGACAACCTGCTCTTCTGCGGCGGCTGTGCGCAAAATTGCGTGACAGCCGGCAAGCTCCGCGCGGCGAAAATCTTTCCCGCCATCTTCAATTCCCCCGTCGGCGGCGACATGGGCAGCGGTCTCGGCGCCGCGCTTCTCGTGCAGCGCGAACTGCACCCCGGCCCCAAACCCGCGATGGCGATGAACGGTTTCTACCTCGGCAGCGAGCCCGGCCCGGCCCCGGCCGCCGCCGCCGCACACCGCGTGAAACTCGAAGGCGATCTCTTCGCCTTCGTCGCCGCGCGACTCGCCGAAGGCAAAATCGTCGCCTGGGTGCGCGACGGCATGGAACTCGGCGCGCGTGCGCTCGGCGCCCGCTCGATTCTCGCCGACGCCCGCCAGCCGGGCATGCAGTCGCGGCTGAATCTCGCCGTGAAATTCCGCGAGTCTTTCCGCCCGTTCGCGCCGCTCGTGCTCACGGAGGATTGCGCCGACTGGTTCGACACCGCCGAGCCGAGCGACTTCATGCAATACACGGCCAGCCTCGTGCCCGCGCGCCGCGTGGCCCAGCCGGCTGAGTTCGCGTCGCTGCGCGAACGGCTCGATTTTCCGCGCTGCTCCATCGCGAGCGTCGTCCACGTCGACTACTCGGCGCGCCTCCAGACGGTCGACCGCGCGCACCATCCCGCGATGCACCGGCTGCTCACGGCCTTCAAGGCGCTCACCGGCGTGCCGGTCCTCATCAACACCAGCTTCAACGTCTCCGGCCAGCCGATCGTCCGCACCGCCGCCGAGGGCTGGGAATGTTTTCTCAACACCGACATCGACCTCCTCGTGCTCAACGACGAGGTCTTTCAAAATCCGTTCCAAAAAACCCGGGAGGAAAAACTGTCATGGCTCAGGCAATTCGCCAACTCGGCCTGAAGCTCGTCGTCGCGCTCTTGCGCGTCTTCGTGCGTCCCGCCCCGCGCGGCTGGCAACCCAGCACGCGCCCGACTTCGCTGCGCGGCCGTTGAACGCCTCCGCGATCAGCTCCCTCGCGACCTCCGCGCCGGCCGGCCGCCGCAGCGACTGGCGCGACCGTCTGCTCACCCGGCATTACCGGCGGCGCTGGCGCGGCTTTTTCCCGCTGCGCCGGCTCCTGCGTCCGGAGGGCGAGATCTACCTGCGCACGCGCTACGGCGCCGAGTTCCCGCTGCGCGTCGAGGAATACATCGACAGCGTCGTGCTGCGCGAAGGTTTCTACGAGAGCGAGGTGTTCGAGGCGCTCCGGCCCTGGCTCGTCGCGGGCGGGATTTTTTGGGACATCGGGGCGAACATCGGGCTCCACGCGGTCTCCGCCGCCCGCCTCGAACCGCGGCTCCGCGTCCACGCCTTCGAACCCAATCCCGCGACGCTCGCGCGCCTGCGCACCCACCTCGCGCTCAACGCCGTCGAGGTCCGCGCGTGGCCCCTCGCCCTCGGCGCGGCCGACGGCGACGCCCCGCTCTATCTGGCCAACGACGCGAACAGCGGCCGCTGCACGCTGGTCGCCGCCGCCGGGGCGCCCGACTGGCGGAGCATCCGCGTGCCGGTCGCCCGCGCCGACACGCTCATCGCACGCGGCGCGGCGCCCGCCCCCACCGTGGTCAAGCTCGACGTCGAAGGCGGCGAACCGTCCGTCCTCGCGGGTTTCGGCGCTCTCCTGCACGCGCCGGCGCTGCGCGCGATCGTCATCGAAGCGACCGTCGGCCCGCACGGCCGCCCGCATCCCGATTGCCCCAGCGCCCGGCTGCTGCGGGCGGCCGGATTTTCCTTCCGTGAACTCACGCGCCGCGAAGACACGGCGCACCTGCTGGGCAACTACCTCGCCTTCCGTCCATGAGCCTCGACGTCAGCGTCATCATCCCCACTCACAACCCGCACCCCGGCCGGTTGCAGCGCACCCTCGCCGGACTCCGCGCGCAGACGCTGCCGGCCGCCCGCTGGGAAACCGTCCTCGTCGACAACGACTCGCAGCCGCCGGTCGACCCCGCGCTGTTCGCCATCGTCGCGCCCGCCAACCTCCGGCCCGTGCGCGAGCCGCATCTCGGCCTTTCCTCCGCGCGCCGCCGCGGCCTCGCCGAGACGACCGCGCCGCTCTGCGTCCTCGTCGACGACGACAACGTCCTCGCGCCCGACTACCTCGCGCACGTCGTCCGGCTCTTCGCCGCCCATCCCGGTGTCGGCGCGCTCGGCGGCCGCAGCGCGCCGGAATTCGAGATCACTCCGCCGCCGTGGATGCGCCAGTTCGACGACCTCCTCGCGTGCCGCGACCTCGGCCCCGCCGCGCAGATTTCCCACGGCCTGCGCGACCCGGCCACCGGCCGCAACGCCTACCCGCTTTGCGCCCCCATCGGCGCCGGCATGGCGCTCCGCCGCGAGGCCGCCCAGTCCTGGCTCGCCCGCGCGGACGACACGCTCTTCTCCGACCGCCGCGGCAAGGAACTTTCCTCCAGCGGCGACAACGAGATCATCCTCACGCTCCTGCAGCGCGGCTGGGAAGTCGGGTATTTCCCCGAGCTGTCGCTCACCCACCTGATCCCCGCCGGCCGCACCAAGTTCGCCTACCTCGCGCGCCTCAACCGCAGCATCCAGAAATCGTGGATCGAGGTGCTCCTCGGCTACGACGCCAGCCCCTGGCCGCAAATCGCCGGGTGGACGCTCCCGCTGCGCGAACTCAAGGCGTGGTTCACGCACCGCGCGTGGTCCGGCCGGGCGGGCTACATCCGCTGGAAGGGCGCGTGCGGGCACTTCCAGGGGCGCGTCCGCCTCACCTCCGTCTTCCGCCGATGAGCAGCTTCGCCGGCCGCCTCTTCTATCAAGTCTGGCACCGCCCGATCGGCGCCGTGATTCTGAATTTTCGCGCCGGCGGCCTCGTCGAAACTTGGCGCACGGCCCGCGGCCGCGCCGCGATGACCGCCGCCGCCCGGCAGCTTCCCGCGCCCGTCGCCGGTCCCGCCGCCCCGCCGGTCGAACTGTTTTTGCTCACGGGAAAACGCTTCTGGGAGCAAACTGCGTTCTGCCTCTGGACCTTTGCGCGGCACAGCGGCCGGCCGCTCCGCCCCGTGATCTACGACGACGGTTCGCTCGGCCCCGACCACCGGGCGGCGCTCGCGCGCCTGTTTCCCGCCACGCAGTTCGTGCCGCCAACCGAAGCCATCTCGCGGCTCGACGAATTTCTCCCCGCCGCCCGCTTCCCCACGTTGCGCGACCGCTGGCAGCACTACCCGAACATCCGCAAGCTCATCGACCCGCACCTCGGCTCGACCGGCTGGAAACTCGTCCTCGATTCCGACCTGCTCTTCTTCCGCCGCCCGGATTTCATTCTCGACTGGTGCGACCGGCCGCGCGCTCCGCTGCACGCCGTCGATTGCGAAACCTCCTACGGTTACCCGCGCCCGCTGCTCGACTCCCTCGCCGGCGCGCCGCTGGCCGACCTGGTCAATGTCGGCCTCACCGGCCTCAACAGCGGCGAACTTGATTGGGAGCGGCTCGAACACTGGTGCCGCACCCTGATCGAGCGCGAGGGCACGAGCTACTATCTCGAGCAAGCGCTCATCGCGATGCTCGTCGCCGGCCGGCCCTGCGCGGTCGCGCCAGCCGCCGACTACGTCACGCTCCCGCGCCCGCCGGAGTCGGCGCAATGTCGCGCGGTCATGCACCACTACGTCGCCGACTCGAAGCCCGCCTATTTTCGGCAAAACTGGCGCACCGCCCTCGCCCGCACCGCATGAGTCCGCCGCTCGTCAGCATCATTGTCCCCTGCTACAACGCCGAGCGCTGGCTCGCGGCCACGCTCGAATCCGCGCTCGCGCAGACTTGGCCGGCGAAAGAAATCGTCGTCGTCAACGACGGCTCGACCGACGGCAGTCTCATCGTCGCGCGCACGTTCGAGTCGCGCGGCGTGCGCGTCCTCGACCAGGCCAACGCCGGCGCTTCCGCCGCGCGCAACGCCGGCTGGCGCGCCGCACATGGTGACTTCCTGCAATTCCTCGACGCCGACGATCTGCTCGCGCCCGACAAAATCGAACGCCAGCTCGCCGTCTTGCGCGCCGCGCCCGGCTGCGTGGCATCGTGCGCGTGGGGCCGGTTCTCGGGCGATCCGGCGGCCACCGCTTTCGTGCCGTGCGCGCTCTGGGCCGACTTCGCGCCCGTCGACTGGCTCGTGCATTCGTGGACGACGAGCGAGATGATGCACCCGGCCGCCTGGCTCACGCCGCGCCCGGTCGCCGCTGCCGCCGGACCGTGGAACGAGCAGGTCAGCCTCGACGACGACGGCGAATTTTTCAGCCGCGTCGTGCTGGCGTCGCGCGGCGTGAAATTCACGGCCGGCACGGCCGCGTTCTATCGCACGCACGACGGCGCCCGCCTCAGCGCGCTGAGCGGCCGGCGCGCCGCGCAATCCTCCTTCCTCTCCAGCGAACTCAAGGAGCGGCACCTGCTCGCCGCCGAAGATTCGCGCCGCACCCGCCGCGCGCTCGCCGTCCGCTACGCCCAGTTCGCGTGGGATCAGCTCGGGGCCGCTCCCGATCTCGCCGCGCGCGCCATCGCCCGCTGGCAACGTCTCGCGCCCGACGTGCCGCCCCCGGCCGCGGGGCCGCTCACCGAGGCCCTGATCGACGTCGTGGGCTGGCAAGCCGCGCGCCGGCTGCAACTGCTTTTCCGGCGCCAGCCATGAGCCTCCGCCTCTTCCATCCCAGCGTCGCGCCCTTCGTCCAGCAGGTGGCGCGCGCGTTGCACGAGGCCGGACAACTCGACCGCTTCGTCACCACGATGCGCCGCGACCCGCACAGCGTCGCGGCTGCTCCACGCCGCCGGCCGCATCGCCGGTTTCGATCTCGACCGGCAGCTCGCGCGCCGCGCCGTCACGGAGATACCGCCGTCGCTCGTCGAGTCGCATCCGTGGGGCGAGTTGCTGCGGCTCGCCGTCTCGCGCCTCGACCGCGACGGCCGCCTGCTCGACTACACGTGGGAACGCACGGAGCAGGCCTTTGACCGCCGCGTCGCCCGCGGGCTGCACACCGGGTTGTCGGGCATCTACGCCTTCGAATACAGTTCGCTCGCCACCATCACGCGCGCCCGCGCGCTGGGGCTGCGTGTCGCCTACGACGTGCCCGCGCCCGAGCCGCGTTTCGTGCAAGCCATCCTCGACCGCGAGATGGAACAGTTTCCCGAGCTCGTGACACCGTGGCACCGCTGGACCGCCGAGCGCGAAGAAGAACGCATCGCCCGCCGGCACACGGAATTTCAACGCGCGCACACCGTCATCGCCGCCTCCGAGTTCACGCGGCGCAGTTTCGCGCCCGCCGGCCTCGACATCGCCAAGGTGCGCGTCGTGCCTTACGGCGCGCCGCCGCCGTGCGCCCTCGACGACGCGCTTCCTCGCGCCGATGCCGGCGCGCCGCTGACGGTGATCTGGGCCGGCACCTTCAGCGTCCGCAAAGGCGCGCACTACCTGATCGAGGCTTGGCGCGCGGGCAACCTCGGACGGCACGCGCGGCTCTTCGTGTTCGGCGCCGTCGAGCTTCCCGCCCGCGTGCTGCGCCCGCTGCCCGACGGCGTGGAGTTGCGCGGCTCGATTCCCCGCGCCGAACTCATGGCGCATTATCGCGCAAGCGACGCTCTGATTTTCCCGACCCTGTGCGACGGTTTCGGCATGGTCGCCACCGAGGCGTGGTCGCAGGGCCTGCCGGTCATCACGACCGACCGCGCCGGCGCCGCCGATCTCGTGCAACCGCAGCGCAACGGCCTCCTCATTCCGGCGGGCAACGCCGCGGCCATCCGCGAGAGCATCGAGTGGTGCCTCGCGCACCGCGCCGAATTGCGCGCGATGCGCGAAGCCTCCCTCGCCACCGCCGCCCGCTGGCAATGGTCCGACTACCGCCGCGCGCTCGCCACGGTCCTGCGCGCAGCCGGATTTTTTCCGCCGCCATGAACTCCGCCGCGCCGCTCGTCTGCCTCGTCACGCAGGGCCACCTGGCCTCGACTCCGCGCCTGCTCAAGGAGGCCGACGCCCTCGTCGGCGCCGGCTACCGCGTGCATGTCGTCGCCGGCCGGTTCTATCCGCCGGTCGATCCGCTCGACCGCGAAATCCTCGCCGCCGCGCGCTGGGCGCACACGCTGGTCGACTACCGCGGCGGCCCCGCCGTCTTCGTGCGCAAGCTCCTCCGGCGCGCCGCGCGCAAGCTCGTCCGGCAGGCGCCGTTCGCGAATGTCGCGCTCGCCGCGCGCGCGCATCACGCCGAATCCCTGCACTTGGGCGCTGTCGCCGCGCGGCTCCCGGCGAGCCTCTACCTCGGCCATTGCCTCGCGGCGCTGCCGGCCGTGGTCAACGCCGCGAAAACCCGCGGCGTCTCCTGCGGATTCGACGGCGAAGATTTTCACGACACCGAGACCAAGGCCGCGCTGGGCGAGCCGGCCTCCGTCGCCGCGGCGCGCATTCTCCAGATGAATCTCCTGCGCGAGTGCGAGCACCTCACCGCCGCCTCGCCGCTGATCGCGCGCGAGTTCGAGAAATCCTACGGCGTGAAAATGACCTCCGTGCTGAACGTGTTTCCGCGTTCCGAGGCTCCCGCCGCCCCGGTCGATCCGGGCCCGATCAGCGCGGAGCGCCCGGCCCGGCTCTATTGGTTTTCGCAGACGATCGGCCCCGGCCGCGGTCTCGACGCCGTCGTCGCGGCAATGGCCCGGATGCGCACGCCGGTCGAGCTGCACCTGCGCGGCATGGCGCGCCCGAGCTACCTCACGCAGTTGAACGACCACGCGGCCAAAGTCGGCCTCGCCCGCCCGATCCGCTATCTTCCCGCCGGACCCGCCGCGGAGATGGCGCGGTTCGCCGCGAGCGCCGATCTCGGTCTGTCGGCCGAGGAGCGCGAGCCGCAGAATCGCGACCTTTGTCTGACGAACAAAATCTTCACCTACCTCCTCGCCGGCATCCCGCAGTTGCTCTCCGCCACCTCCGCGCAAACCGCGCTCGCCCCGGAATTGGGCGCCGCGGCGCTGCTCGACGACCTCACCGATCCCGCGCGCACGGCGCAGTTGCTCGACGGGTTTTTCGCCGACCCCGCGCGCATCGCCACGGCCCGCCGCACCGCTTGGGAGCTGGCGCGGACGCGTTTTTGCTGGGACGTGGAGCAGGAAATATTTCTCGCCTCCGTCCGCCGCCTCGCCCCGCTGCCGTCGTCTTCCCCTCCATGAGCCTCGCCTTTGCCCTCGGCCGACTGGTCATGCGCGTGCGCCCCGCACCGCTCGCAGTGCTCCTCAAGCGCGCGCTGCTCCTGCGCCGCGAAGTCGTCGCCACTCCCGACGGGCGCTTCTGGGTCGATCCCGCGAGTGACGCCGGGCAGCGCGTTTATCGCACGGGCCGCTACGAGGCGGCGACGGTGGAAATCCTCGGGCGCGTGCTGCACGCCGGCGACACCTACGTCGATGTCGGAGCCAACGAAGGCTATTTCTGCGTGAGCGCCGCCCGCCTCGTCGGCCCGGCCGGCCGCGTGGTCGCCGTCGAGCCGCAGGCGCGGCTGGCCGAGGTGTTGCGCCGGAATTTCGAACTGAACAACAGCCGCGTCGAACTGGTCGCGGCCGCCATCTCCGACCAGCCGGGCATTGCTACGCTCCACCTGACGCCCGACGTCAACAACAGCGCGACCGGCCTCGCCACGCACACCAGTTACCGGCTCGCCACGCAGTCCGTGCCGATGCTCACGCTGTCGCAACTGCTGCAGCAGCTCAACGTGACCGCGCTCTTCGTGTTGAAGATCGACATCGAGAGCTGGGAGCACGAGGCCATCCTCGGCAGTCCGGAGATTTTCCGCAGCGGACTCGTGCGCGTGCTGCTGCTCGAGCTGCACCCGAGTTTCCTCCGGCAGCGCGGACTCGACCCCGACGCCGTGCCGAATTTTCTCCGCTCCTGCGGCTACGAGCATCTCGCCGGCTCCGACGGCTTCGCCTGGGTTCGCTCCGGCACCGCGGTTTGAACCCGTCCCGTTTCTTCCTTTGAAAATCCTCCTCACCGCCGATCCTGAGATTCCCGTGCCGCCGGTCGGCTACGGCGGCATCGAACGCGTCGTCGACGCGCTCGTGCGCCACTATCGCGACCAAGGCCACACCGTCGGCCTCGTCTCGCACGGGGAATCGGCCTCGCCCGCGCACCGCAAGTTCGCGTGGCCCGGCGCCAGTTCGAGCTCGCGTGGCGACACCTGGCGCAACGCGCTCGCGCTGCGGCGCGCCGCCCGCGATTTCGCGCCCGACGTGCTCCACAGTTTTTCGCGCCTCGTCTACCTGCTGCCGTTGCTGCCGAAGTCTCTGCCGAAAATCATGTCCTACCAACGCCACACCGGCGGCCGCCAGATCGCCTGGGCCGCGCGCTTCGGCGGGCGCTCGCTGCGCTTCACGGGCTGCAGCGAATACATCTGCTCGATGGGCCGGCCCGAGGGCGGCGAGTGGCGCGCGATCCCCAACTTCGTCGAGCTGGACAAACTGACCTTCGTGCCGCGTGTGCCGGCGGATGCGCCGCTCGTTTTCCTGAGCCGCATCGAAGCGATCAAGGGCCCGGAGCTCGCCATCGCCGTCGCCCGGGCCAGCGGCCGGCGGCTGCTGCTCGCGGGCAACTGTTCGTCCGAGCCCGTCCACCGCGAGTTTTGGGCCAAGGAAATCGCCCCTCATCTCGGCCGCGACGGCATCGAGTGGATCGGCGAGGTCAACGACGCGCAGAAAAACGAGCTGCTCGGCCGCGCCGCCGCGATGATCGTGCCCATCCAGTGGGACGAGCCGTTCGGCATCGTCTTCCCGGAGGCTCTCGCCTGCGGCACGCCGGTCATCACCTGCGCGCGCGGGGCGCTGCCGGAGATCGTCACCGAGGGCCGGAACGGTTTCTTCATGCGCACCGTCGCGGACGGGGTCGCCGCCGTGCGCCGGCTGGACACCCTCGACCGCGCCGCCTGCCGCCGGACGGCGGAGGAACACTTCAGTCTCGCGGTTTGCGGCGGCCGTTATCTTGAGTTGTATCGCGCCCTGACCGCCGCCTGAGCCATGCCCCGCCTGCTGATCATCTCCCCGCACTTCCCGCCGATCAACGCGCCCGACATGCAGCGCGTGCGGATGAGCCTGCCACACTTCACCGACGCCGGCTGGGAAGTCGTGATCCTCACCGTCGACGACCGCGAACCGCAGGCGCCGCTCGAACCGGACTTGCTCCAGACGATCCCGCCGGCGGTGCGCGTCGTGCGCGTGCACGCGCTGTCGCGCACCTGGACCCGCTTCCTCGGGATGAACAATCTCGGGCTGCGCACGCTGCCCTTCGTCTACAACACCGCGTGCCAGTTGCTGCACGACGAGCACTTCGACCTGGTTTTCTTTTCCACGACGCAGTTCATCCTCCTGCCGCTCGGCCGCGTGTGGCTCTACGAGTTCGGCGTGCCCTACGTCATCGATCTCCAGGACCCGTGGCTCAACGAGTATTACAGCCAGCCCGGCTCGCCGCGGCCCCCGGGCGGTTGGAAATTCCTCTTCGCCTACGCCACCGCCAAGCTGCTCGAAGGCTGGACGCTGCGCCGTGCCGCCCACGTCATCAGCGTCTCCGAGCAATACCTGAAGACGCTCGCGCGGCGCTATGCGTGGTGGCAACCCGGCCACGGCAGCGTGCTGACTTTCGGTGCGCCCGACGCCGACATCGCGCTCGCGCGGCGAAAGGTCGCCGATCTGCCGCCGCTGCTGCCGGCCACGAAGAGCTTGAAAATCGCTTACGCCGGCCGGCTCGGCCCCGACATGCTGCCGGCGCTCGACACGCTCTTCACCGGCCTGGCCGCCGCCCGCGGCACCGCGCGGCCGTTCGAGATTTTTTTCTACGGCACCTCGTATGCGCCGGCGGGCAAGGCCGAACCTTCCACCAAGGCGCTCGCGGCCAAGCACGGCGTCACGCATCTCGTGCACGAGTATCCGGCCCGCATCGGCTATCTGGACGCGCTGCGCCTCATGCTCGAATCCGACCTCGCGCTGCTCCTCGGCTCGGAGGACAAAGCCTACTCGCCGTCGAAAATTTATCCGACGCTGACCTCGGGCCGGCCCGCCTTGGCGGTCGCGCCGACCGGCAGCGTCCTGCAGCAGAAAATCGGGGAACTCGGCGGCGTGCGGCTCGTGACGTTCGATCCCGACCTGCCCGCCGATCACGCGGCCCACACGGAGGTGCAGGCCGCGCTCGCGGAATTTGCCGCGCACCCCGCCGCGCCGTTCGGCACGCCCTTGCAGCAGGAAATTCTGCTCAGGGATTACACCGCGGCCGCGATCTCGGGCCGGCAACTCCAGTTGTTCAATTCCATCATCCGCGGCCGCAGCGGGACGTCTCCCTCCGTCTCGCTCGTGGAATACTGGCCCGAAATCTTCGAGTCTCCGTCCTCCCCGTGAAAGACTTTATCCGGTGGTTTTGCGCAGCCGGTTTCTCGCTCGCCCTCGCGGTGCGCAGCCGGCCCTATGCCTTCCCGGAAGGCACTGCGCTCATCATCGCGCCGCACGCGGACGACGAGACGCTCGGCTGTGCGGGCCTCATCGCGGCCAAGTGCCGGCACCGGCAGGACGTGCGCGTGGTCTTCATCACCGACAGCGCCGCTTCGCACCCGGGCCATCCGGCGCTCACCGCCGACCGCGTCGCCGACTTGCGCCGGGCCGAGGCCCGCGAGGCGTTGCGCCTGCTCGGCGTGCCGCCGGAACGCGTCTACGACTTCAATGTTCCCGACGGCTCACTCAACCAGCTGCCGCCCTCCAAATATCTCGGTCTCGTCGTGCAACTGGCGACGCTCATCCGCGCGACCGGCGCGACGGAAATTTTCGCGCCCTACCGCGATGGCGGCAGCAGCGAACACACCGCCGTGCAGGCGATGGCCGCGACCGCTTGCCGCACGTGCGGCATCGCGACCCTGCTCGAGTATCCGGTCTGGGCCTGGTGGAATCCGTTCCGTTTGAAACCGCGGCTCGCGTTCGCGCAGACGAATTTCCGCCTAAGGCTCGGCGGCGATCTCGCGCTGAAGCACCGCGCGCTCGCCTGCCACCGCACACAGATGGAACCGCAGCCGCCGGACGCCGCGCCCGCGCTGC
>JACQFT010000110.1 GCA_016199925.1 Opitutia bacterium
AGCTGAAGAACTGCATCCCGCCGTCGGGGCCGCCGCCGAAGACCCGGGGCAGATCCGCCACCCGCACGTCGCGCTGGCCGAGCTTCACCTTTTGGGTGATCTCCTTGCCGCCGCGATAGAGGGTGAGCGCGACTTCGTCGCCGTCCTTCCGCGCCCGGATGAGCACGCTGAGCTGGCGCGGATCGACAAGGATCTGGTCCTCGAACTTCGTGAGCACATCGTTCTCTTTCAGCGCGCCGATGGCCGGGCTGCCCTGGACCACGCGGGAGACGACGAGCCCGACATCGCGCGGGAGGCCGAGTTGGGCGGTCAGCGCGCGGTCGACCGGACCGGTCTCGACGCCGAGGAAGGTGACGGTTTCCTTTTCACCCGGCGCGCCGTCCTTGGCGAGCTTGACGGCGATGCGCTCGGGGTTCGCGTGGCGGACGACCACCTCTTTTTTCTCGTCGCCTTGAGCGGTCGCGAAAATCGCGGCCAGGGCCAGGGAGGAAAGGGAGGAATTGAGTGAGATGAATTTCATGGGGGAGGGCGGTTAGGGGTTGGGAGGACGGCGGCGGACCCGGATCGCAAACCGGCGGCCCGGCTCGCCGCAGGGGCGGTTGGCAAATTCAATTCAGGGTGAACGAGGCGGGTTGCACCCGCACTTCGTCGCGGGGCATGCTCCACTTCAGCGAGGCGTTGGTCCGGGGATTTTTCCACGTATAGGTGTCGAGGTAGCGGTAGCGCGTCTGCCGGGCGGGAGTGCGGTCGGCCAGATAAACCACGCCTTCGTCCTTCATGTCATAGAGGACGTTCGAGGCGAGGACCGGCCGGTAGAGGTCGCGGGCGGCCGAGGCGGTTTCCGGCGCAGGCGACGCAGCGGCCGATGCCTGCGGCGCGGCCAGAGCGAGCGGAGCGGCCGGGGCGACCGACGGGGAGTTCCGCAGGCGGAGCACGCCGACGGTCGCCAACAGGGCCACGGCCGCGGCGGCGGCCAGCGGCGCCCACGACCACGGGCCGCGGAGCGCCGGCCTCGGTTCGTCGCGCGGAGCGGGAGCGGGCGGCGGCATCACTTCGGCCGCCAACTCGCGCCCGATCCGCCGGGCAAGCAGCGCCGACGGGCGGCGCGGGCGGAGCGATTTGAGTTCGGTTTCGAGTTCCTGCAGTTGGTCATCCATGGCAGAGCGGTTTGAGTTTTTTGCGCAGGGCGGTCAGCGCGTAACGGTAGCGCGAGGCCGCGGTGTTCGGGGAGATGGCCAGGGTCTCGGCGATCTGCTCGAAGGTGAGTTCCTGCCAGATCTTGAGCACGAGCACTTCGCGCTGTTCGGCCGGCAGGTGTTGCAGGGCCGCTTCGATTTCGCGGCGGCGCTCGGCGTCGTCGCCGGGCTGCGGTTCGAAAAAGTCAGTCCGGTCCTCGAGGCCGCCGTTGGCTTTTTCTTCGCGCCGGCCCCGGCGGGTGTCGCGGCGGGCGAGATCGAACGCCGCGCGGCGGACCGAAGTGAGGAGCAGCGCCTGCGGATCGCCCGGCAGTTGGCGCTGATGTCGCCAGTAACGGACGAACGCTTCCTGCACGACATCCTCGGCGTCCGCGAGCGAACGGGTCCACTGCCGCGCGCAAAGCAGCAATTTTGGTCCATAGGTCTCGAACCAGTCATTCCAAGATAATAGTTCATGCGCGGCCTCCATCGGCGTGGATTTGGGTCTTTGTTTGAAGAGCGCCATGGGAACCGCGATTTGTCTGGATGCTGGCTAGTTTGTCGGTCCGGGGAAGACCCGATCCAACCCGATGCCGACAAAAAGAACGGCCGGGTGTTTCCACCCGGCCGCCCACACACAACAGCTGAATTCGGTTCGCTTAGCGGCCCGTGACGCTCTTCGGGCCCGGGCTCCGATAGTCGATCGCCGCGACGGCCCCGAGAGCCAGCACGGCGAAGTAGCTGACACCCTTGGCCAACGCCGGAATGTAATCCCCGGTTTGGTGGGTGTTGGCGACAAAGGCGATGGCGCCAAGCGAAAGGATGGACAAAGAGATTTTGATGATCGTGTTGGTATTCATGGAGATTTGGTTTGTTTTAGCGGGACCTGATTCGGTCCACGCGCAGAGTATACTCCCGACCTTGCAATAGTCATAATACTTAGTCTCTATGCCTCCCATCGTATTTTCCTATGGAAATCTACCAACTTCGTTACTTCTTGGCGGTGGCTGAGACAGGCAACTTCACCAAGGCCGCCGCCCGCTGTTTCGTTTCCCAACCGTCACTCAGCCAGCAGATCATCAACCTCGAAGAGGAGCTCGGGCAGAAACTTTTCCATCGGCTCGGGCGCACGATTTCCCCCACGCCAGCCGGCCAGTTGCTGGTCGAGCGGACCCGCCGCATCCTCGTCGAAGTCGACAACACCCTGAGCGAGCTCAAGGACGACCCCTCGGCCAAGCATCGCGTCGCCGTCGGCGCGATCCCGACCATCGCCCCCTACCTGCTGCCCAAGGTCATCGCGCGTTGCCGCATGTCGCACCCGCAGCTCGAGATCACCACGCACGAGGATTTCTTGCCGTATCTGATCGACTCCGTCGTCCAGGGCGAACTCGACCTCGCGCTCGTCAGCCTGCCCATCCGCGATCCGCGCGTCACCATCGAGACACTCTTCAAGGAGTCGCTCCAGCTCGTCGTGGGCTTCACCCATCCGCTCTGCCACAAAGGGAAAATCACCGGGCGCGACCTCCGCGACGAAACCTTTATCATGCTCGGCACCTCCAGCAGCGTGACGGCGCAAATCCAACGCTTTTGCGGCGACCACCATTTCGAGCCCAGAGTCGGCCACAAGTGCTCCCAGGTGCCGACGGTCAAGACCCTTGTCGCCCTCGGCCTCGGCGTGGCGATCCTCCCCGCGAGCACCTACGCGTCCGGCGACGAGCAGATGCTCGTCTATAAGGAGATCGCCACCGGCGCCCCCACCCGCGAGATCGGCCTGGTCACCCATCCGCGCCGCTACCAGAGCCGGGGCAGCGCCCAGTTTGTCGCGACGCTCCGCGCCGCGCTCGCCCGCGAACCCATCCCCCTCCTCGACGGCCCCGCCGCGCCCCACACCGGAGTTGCGCCGCCAAGAAAAGTGTGACCCTCTCACCGGTTCATGTCCTCCACGCGCACATTGTCCTATTCCGCCGAGCGTCTGCTGCTGCTCACCCTCGCGGCGGTGCAGTTCACCCACATGGTCGACTTCATGATCATGATGCCGCTGGGTCCGCAGTTCATGCGCGCGTTTCAGATCACACCCACCCAATTCGGCTTTCTGGTTTCCTCGTATCTTTTCAGTGCCGGCGTGATGGGTTTCGCGGCGGGTTTCTTCATGGACAAGTTCGACCGCAAGCGGGCGCTGCTATTTTTCTACAGCGGCTTCATCGTCGGCAC
>JACQFT010000112.1 GCA_016199925.1 Opitutia bacterium
TCGCCCGCTACTCGCGCAGCAACGACGGGCTCGGGAAAATTCTCGAGAAGGTGGACATTGCGCACCCCGACGAATCCATCGACCGCATCCTGAGATTCGTCGACTACGGCCACGCCTCCATCGGCGGTCTGACGGGCGGGCCCGCCGTCGCGCCCGACGGCGTCTCGATGTGGCTCGCCTATAAAATTTTTGAGATCGCGCAGATGGCCGACGGCCAGGAATCGAGCACGCGCTACATCACGATGGAGGCGACGAACCTCCCGACGCCCGAAGAACTCGGCGTGCCGGCCGATCTCGCCGCGCGCTGGTCCGCCGTGATGGCGAAGTCTTTCGCCGCCTATCACGCCGAATACACCCGGCTCGACGCGCTCGGTCACGCCGAGCCGGAGCGCATCCGCCTGCCAAAGGACGCCAAGCCGGCCGTCGTGAACCGCATCCGGAAAAACTTCGCGCTCGACCGCGCGCGCTACTTTATCCCGCTCGCGACGCGCACGAATCTCGGCCTCGTCCAAAGCTCGCGCATGTGGGCGCTGACGGTGAAGCACCTCGACTCACTCCCGCAGCCCGAGGCCCGCGCCGCCGCCGCCGCCGTCCGCGCGGTGCTGCTGAAAAGTTCGCCGCGCCTTATGCGGCACAGTCAGGCGGACAATTCGTTTCAGGAACAGGCCGGGCAGGAACTCGCGTCGAGCATTCATCTCGGCCTCGCGCGCCTCTCGACGCAGCCGCTGCCCGACGAGGTGTGGGTGAAGGTCGACCGCGATGTGCCGCCGTGGCTCGGCGAAGACCAGCCCGTCGCCGGGGCGCTGCGCCACCGCGCGAACCGCTACGGTTACCAAGGCAGGGCGACGCGCCGGATGCGCGTGAGTTTTGCCTGGAACAACCTGGCGATCGCCGAGCTGCGCGACCTCAACCGCCACCGCACGGGCCACCGCTACACGCCGCTGATCCAAGCCGGCTTCTATCTGCCGCCGGAAGTTCCCGCCGCGCCGCACCAGCCGCTGCTGACCGAGCAGGCCGAGCTGACACGTGAGCTGATGCAGCGTGGGTCGGGCGCCTACGTTTACTCGTTGCTGCTCGGCGCGCAGACACCGTTCGAGCACAGCACCCACGCGGGAGGCCAAAGACTGGGTCGTCGAAGGCACCGCCGAGCCGGAGTGAGACGGGTCGACCGTCGGAGCGGTCCGCCCCCAGGACGCTTCAGCGCCTCCCTGAAAGTGTCATATAATAGATGACACTTTTCGGGAGCGCTCAGAGGGAAGTGTCACCTATTATATGACACTTCGGCCGGACCGCGGCTCCCCGAGACGGTCCGGCCTCCCCGAGGCGCAGGCTACCTCGCGCGCCGCGCGCGCTCCTTCTCTTCTTCGCGTTCTTCCTCCAGCCGCGCTTTTTCGTTGGCGATCTGTTTGCGGACTTTGTCGGCGTCGTCGAATTTCTGCTCCGCCAGGGCGGCATTGAGCTGCTGTTTCAGGAAAATCTCCCGCTCGGCGATCTTGCCCTGATAGACGCGGTCGATCTCGGCGAGCCGGGCCTTGCGCTCGGCGCTCATGGGCTGGGCCGCATCCGGGTCGGATTTGGCGAGACGTTCCATCGCGAGTTCGTAGGCGCTCTTCATGCGCGGAGTGTCGGCGGGCTTCAGCCGAACTTCACGCCAAAAATCAGCAGCAACCCCACGAACACGACCGGCGGCCAGAAGCCGCCCCGGGCCGGCGCCCAGCGGACGTGCCGCCCGTAGAGCATCAGCGCGAGCAGGACCGCAAGTCCGGCCGGCGCGAGCCACGCGGCGCGAAAGGTCGCGGGGAAATAGGCGCCGGGCAGCGCCGTGCCGTGCCGCACGAGCCAGTCCATGCCGAGGATGAGCAGCGCGGCGGCACGGTTGAGAAGCAGGCTGAGGGGCAGCAGTCCGCAGAGTCCGGCCAGCAGCGAGAGAAAGCCGGCACCGAGGGCGAGCGACGAGAGCGGGATGACGAGGAGGTTGGCCACGAGCGAGCCGGGCGAGAAGAGTTCGAAGTAACCGATGCCCGACGGTGTGCTTGCGAGAAACGCGACCCACGAGGCCGCGAGCGCCGCGAGGAACTTGCGCCCGCCGGCCTCGGTCCAGCGCTGCCAGCGTTGCCAGCTCACTTTCGGCAGGCTCGCGAACGGCCGCCACGCGTCGAGCCATTTGTCGGCGAGCGGCGCGCCCATCAGCACGAGCGCGGCGACGACCGCGTAGGACATCTGGAAGCCCGTGCTGAAGAGTTGCCGCGGGTCGAGCAGCAGCGTGAGCAAAGCCGCGCCGGCGAGCGCCGCCAGAGAATTGCCCGGCAGCCGGAAAACGCGGGCGGCGGAGAGAAACGCGATCATCAGGAACGCCCGCACGGCGGGCGCGCTGCCGCCGGTGATCTGGACGTAGAGCCAGAGCACCGGCAAGCCGACGACCACGGCCGCACGCTCCGGCAGGCGGGCCAGCCGCAGCAGCCCGAGCAGGGCGAGCGCGATGGCGGCGACGTGGAGGCCGCTCACGGAAAATATGTGGAACGTGCCGCTGCGCATGAACGCGTTTTGCTGCTCGGTCGAGAGCACGGCCTTCTCGCCGAGCGTCATGCCGAGGTAGACCGAGAGCAACTCCGGGTGGCGCTCGAGTCCGTGCGCCAGGATCTGCTCCAGCCGCTCCGCCGCCGCGGCGTAGAACCGCGGCAGCGCTCCGGGCGGGCGCACCTCGCGGATGATCTGCGCGCGCATCAACCGCTGGCGGACGCCGAGGTTGGCGAGGTAGTCGTTGAAATCGGCGGAGTCGCGGTCGGGCGGCAGCGGCTGGAGCAGCCCGCGCACGGCGTAGCGGCCGGAGCGCAGCGGCGGCACGCTGACCTTGCGGATGGCCGAGAAGTAGACGAGTTGGCCGGCGAGAGCGGGCGCGGGCGCGCCGGTCGAGATGACGCGGCCGAGTCCGGCGAGTGTTTTTGATTTTGGGGCGGCGGCGAAAACCTGCGTAACCTCGACCGTGACGTTGATCTCGCGGGGAACCGCGTCGGCGCTGGCGGGCGCGGGTGCCTGCGCGCGCATGGCGGCGAGGCCGGTGAGCATGACACCCGAGACGAGCAGCGTGGCCCACGGCCAACGCGGCGCGCTCGGCCGCCACCACGCGAGGGCGGTCGCGGCGAGCGAGAGCAGCGCGCCGGTGAGGGCAAACGAGCGCGGCGAGCCGGGGAGTTGCGGCCAGAGTTGGCCGGCGACGAGTCCGGCCAGGAAAGGCAGGAGCAGCCAGAGGAGCGGGGCGCGGGCGGCGGAACCGGGCGAAGGCATGGGCGGCGCATCCCGGCCCGAAATGCGACGCGGCGAGAGAAGCAGAGCGCGGCGCGGGCTTCAAACTTGTTTCTCGCGGCGGAGCGCACAAGGTTGGCGCCGATGCCACGCGCCGCCGACGATCAAAGCTCCCTGTTCGGTGAGGACCCCGTCGCGGCGGATGCCGGCGGAATGCCGGCGCCCGCCAAGGCGACGCAGCCGCTCGCGGCGCGGATGCGTCCGCAGTCGCTGGGCGAGATCGTCGGGCAGGAGCACATTCTCAAGGCGGGCAGCCTGCTGCCGCGGCTGATCGCGAGCAACCGGTTCGGTTCGCTGCTGTTCTACGGGCCGCCGGGTTGCGGGAAGACGAGTTTCGCCGAGGTGATTGCGCGCGAAACCAAGAGCCGCTTCGTGCGCGTGAACGCCGTGATGAGCAACGTGGCCGAGTTGCGCGAAGTCCTCGCGGCGGCGCGGCGACGCCCGGGCAGCGGCACGATTCTGTTCATCGACGAGCTGCACCGGTTCAACAAGTCGCAGCAAGACCTGCTGCTTCCGGATGTCGAGGAGGGCACGGTGCGGCTGATCGGCGCGACGACACACAATCCCGGTTTCTACGTCAACCCGCCGCTGCTGTCGCGCAGCCATCTTTTCCGACTGGAGCCGCTCGCGCCCGGGCAAATCGCCCTCGTGCTGCGGCGCGCGCTGGGCGAGGTGGAGCGCGGACTCGGCGCGCACGGCGCCACGGCGGAGGACGAGATTCTCGCGGACCTCGCCGTGTTGTGCGACGGCGACCTGCGGCGCGCGCTGAACGCGCTCGAGGTCATCGTGCTGAGCCTCCCCGAGAAGTCGGCGGTCACGGCGCAGGAGCTGGAGCTGTTCGCGCGCGAGCGGCGCATCCGCTACGACGCCGACGAGGACGAGCACTACGACACGATCTCAGCGTTCATCAAGAGCTGCCGCGGCAGCGATCCCGACGCGGCGATGTATTGGCTGGCGAAGATGCTGGCCGGCGGCGAAGACCCGCGCTTCATCGCGCGGCGCCTCGTGATTCTCGCGAGCGAAGACGTGGGCCTCGCGGACCCGCAGGCGCTGCCGCTGACGGTGGCGGCGCACCACGCGTGCGATTTCATCGGGTTGCCCGAGGCCGAGCTGACGCTCGCGCACGCCACGCTCTACATCGCGACGGCCCCGAAGAGCAACTCGGCGACGATTGCGCTCGGCGAAGCGCATCGCGTGCTGAAGGAACAGCCGGTGCAGGCGGTGCCGCGGGCCTTGCGCGACAAAAGCGGCGCGGCGAGCAAGCAGGCCGGGCACGGCCAGGGTTACCTTTACTCGCACGAATTTCCCGAGGGCATCAGCGGCCAGACGTATTTGGAAAAACCGCTGTCGCTCTACACGCCGAAGACCGCGGGCTGGGAGGCGAAGATCGCCGAGCGACTTGCGCGGTGGAACGGACTGCGCGCGAAGATGAGCGGGCAGGGGGAATCATCTTGAGGATCGCGCAATCGGCTGACGCCTTATTTCTCGGGGAGCGCCCGCGTCTCGCGGGCTGTCCTCGGCGTCCCGCCGGGGATTTCCGGAGGGGTCGGCGAGACGCCGGCCCCAGCACGCGAGACGCGTGCGCTCCCCGGGAATGGAACCGACTGCTGCTGAGGGACCGCGCTACCTCTGAGACCGGCGAAACGCGGGTAAAATTTCCTCGGATGGCGGCGCTGATTGAGCAGGGGCTTGCGCCGGGCGACGCGTAGAGTAGTTTGCCGGCATGAAAGCCATCGTCCTGTTTGTCGGTCTTTGTTGTGCGGTGAGTTTCGCGCCGGCGAAGCCGCAGCCGGCCAAACCCGCCGCGCCGGCAAAGGACACGGCGAAGCAGGCGTCGGAGCCGGCGGCCGTTGAAGAGCCGAAGATCCCCGGCGTGGTCATCCCGCGGCCGGACGGAAGTTTTCTCGGGATCTCGATCGACGGGGGCACGTTCAAGCTGGCGTTCTACGACAAGAAAAAGAAAGCGGTGGACGTGGACGTGACGCGGGCGACGGCGCGCTGGCCGGCGAAATACAAGATCGGCGACGAGCGCACGGTGCTGAACCTGAGCGGCGACGGCAAATCGCTCGTCGGCGGCAAACCCGTGCGACCGCCGTATGTGTTCAAGCTGTGGCTGACCCTGTTGAAGGGAGAGGGCGACGACGCCAAGGCGGTCGAGAACTACACGGTGGATTTCCGGGCGTAGGTCGACCGGCGGGGTGGGGCGGGGCGAAGCGTCCCGTTGAGACGCGTGGGCGACCGCTCGCCCGGACGGTTCGCGCTCCCTTTCGCGCCATCGCGGTTCACCCGGGACGGAGCCGGGTGGCCCCGGCGCGGCGTCAGACGCTGAAGCTCTCGCCGCAGGAGCAGGAGGCCTTGGCGTTCGGATTGGAAAACTTGAAGCCGCCCGCCACCATCGCCGACGAGTAGTCGAGCTGCGTGCCCTTGAGGTAAAGCGCGGTTTTCGGGTCGACCACCACCGGCGTGCCGGCGGTGCGGACAAGGATGTCGCCCGCCCGCGGCTCGGCGGCGAAGCGGAGTTTGTAGCTCAGGCCGTTGCAGCCGCCGCCGGTGATGGCCACGCGGAGAAACTCGCCCTGCTGTTCGCGCGCGGCGAGCGCCGCGATTTTCCGGGCGGCCGCCGGCGTGAGGCGCACGAGGTTCTCGTTGCCCTCGCGCACGCCCGCCGGCAACGCAATCGTGGGAGTGGGATCAGACACAGCCGACACCTATGCCCCGCGCCGGGATTTTATCAAGCGCCGTGCAACCGCCACGGCGTTGGTGAAACTGGTCGGGCGCGCGACGCCCTGCCCGGCGAGGCCGAATGCCGTGCCGTGATCCGGGCTCGTGCGCACGAACGGCAGGCCCAGCGTGACATTCACGGCCGCGTCGAAATCCACCGTCTTCAGCGGCGCCAGCCCCTGGTCGTGATAGAGCGCGACGACGACATCGAACTCGCCGCGCAGCGTGCGGGCGAACAGCGTGTCGCCCGGCTGGCAGGCGGAGAGGCCGGGGAATTCGCGGCGCAGGTTCGCCAGCGCGGGATCCAGCAAGTCGCGCTCTTCATGGCCGATCACGCCGCCTTCGCCTGCGTGCGGGTTGAGGCCGCAGACGCCGATGCGCGGCGCGACGACGCCGTCGCCACGCGCGAGCTGGTCGGCGGCGGCGACGGTGCGGCGCAGCAGATGCGGCCCGAGCAGGCGCGGGACTTCGTGCAACGGGACGTGCCAGGTCGCGAGCGCCACACGGAGTTTGCCGCCGCAGAAACACATCGTCGGCTCGCCGCCCCAGCGCGCGGCGAAAAATTCCGTCTGGCCCGGGAACGCATAGCCGATGCGGGCGAGTGCCTCTTTGCTCACGGGGCCGGTGACGACGCCGGTGAACTCGCCGCTTTTGCAACCTTGCGCCGCGCGTTCCATCGCGGCCCACGCGACGAGAGCGCCCTCGGCGGACGGTTGGCCGGGCGTCGCGGAAAATTCCTCGAGCCCGACGGGGATTTTGTCCGCGGCGGCGTCGAGCGAATCGAGCCAGCGTTGCGGACCGATCACCGCGGAATCGGCCGCCTCGGCGGGATGCGCGGCGAGCCAGCGGGCGATGATCTCGGGGCCGATGCCCGCGGGATCGCCGCAGGTGATGGCGAGTTTTGGGGAAGATGCGGTGTTCAACGCGGAGGGCGCGGAGGGCGCGGAGGCGTCGGGAGAAGCCGGTCTTCTCCGCGTCCTCCGCGGGGCTCCGCGTTTAGTCGGTTTCGTCTTTGCCCAGGGCCGGCGCGCGGCGCGCGCGGGCGAAGCCGCGTTTGCCGGCGGTGAAAAACGTCAGGAACTGGCGCGCCTCGGCCGTCCGGAACGTGTCGCCCGCCAGGGCGGCGCTCGCGACGGCGCGGATGTTGCCCGGCGTGAAATAGACGGTGCGGAAGGCGTCTTTGATCTCGGCGATGGCGGCGCGGCTGACGCCGGGACGTTTGAGCCCGACGAGGTTGAGGCCGATGATCTCGTTGCGCTCGGCCGCCATCGCGAACGGCGGGATGTCCTGCGCGATGCGCGCGAGGCCGCTGACGATGACGCCCTCGCCGATGCGGCAGAATTGGTGGAAGCCCGCGCCGCCGCCGAGGAAGGTGTTGCGCCCGACGTGGACGTGGCCGGCGAGCATGACGTTGTTGGCGAGCACGACGTCGTCCTCGACGACGCTGTCGTGCCCGACGTGCGAGTTGGCCATCAGAAAACAGCGGGCGCCGACGACGGTGGCCTGGCCGGCGTGGATGGAGCGGTTGATCGTCGCGTGTTCGCGGATGACAGTGCCCGGGCCGACGCGCACCGACGACGGCGTGGCCGGGTCGAATTTGAGATACTGCGGATCGCCGCCGAGGACGGCGAACGGATGCACGATGACGCCGTCGGCGAGGATGACATGGCGGAGGACGACGGCGTGGGCGTGGATGACGCAGCCGGGGCCGAGTTGCGCGCCGGGTTCGACGAGGGCGGCGGGATGGATGCTCATGCCTTGGGGCGGCGGGCCGGCGCCGCGCGGTCGGGGAGGAGGTCGAGCTGCGGGTCCTTCAGCAGGTCGTAATTTTTCAGGATGCGCATGACTTGGAGCGTGTCGCTTTTCGTGTAGCTTTGGTTGATCTCGATGCGGTCGAGCAGATCGAGGAGCATCGCGCGGAAGGAAATGATGGCGTCGATGCCGCGGGCCTTGAGCAGCCCGACGCTCTGCGAGCGGAACGGCTCGGCGGTCGGCAGGCTGGGCAGCACGAGGATCTTGGTCAGCTCGTCGGCCGGATCGTCGGACGCCGAGGGCGGAAAATAGCGTAAGATCTCCTTCAGCACGTTGTCCTCGAGGAAACGGAAAATCTCCGGGCTGCTTTTGAGCATCTGCGGGGTGAAGCGGCCGGTGTGCCAGGCTTTGACGACGATGACCGCGCGGTGGATGTTGGGCAGTTCGTTCGAAAAGAGCAGAAAGTCGGGCTTCCGCGAGCCGCGCACATAGGCGGGGTTGTAAACGAGCAGGTCGATCTCCTCGTCGCCGGTTTTGCGGCGCGCCTGCACCTGGTATTTGCGCACCTGGCGGACGAGAAATCCGTATTGCTCGAAATACTCGCGGACAATGCCTTCGTCGATGGCGGCCATGGGGCGGCTAGGTTGGGCGATTCGGCCGCAAAGGGGGAGCAAATTAGTCGGCGGCTCCGAGCGAGCGCCAGACCGCCGCGACCAGGGCAGGATCGATGTCCGCCCGCGTATGCGCCTCGCCCAGGCGGCGCAGGACGACGTAGCGGATCTGGCCGGCGCGCGCCTTTTTGTCGTGCTGCATCGCCGCCATCAACTTCGCGCCGCTGAGGGGCGCGCGCAGCCGGACCGGGAGTCTGTGCGCGGACACGACCCGCTCCACGCGGGCAACGTCGTCGGCGCCGAGGGCGCCCAGTTGCGCGGAGAGCCGGGCCGCCGCGACCAGGCCGACGGCCACGGCCTCGCCGTGGAGATAGGCGGAGTATCCGGTCACCTGTTCGACGGCGTGGCCGAAGGTGTGTCCGAGGTTCAGCAGGGCGCGTCCGTCGTCCGCGGCGGTTTCGCGCTCGTCGGCTTGCACGAGGGCGACTTTGATTTCGCAACAGCGGCGAATCACCGCCGGCAGCTCCGGCGAGGCTGGCGTGAGCGGCGTGCTGGCGAGCTGCGCGAACAGGGCTGCGTCGCCGAGCAGGCCGTATTTGATTACCTCGCCGATCCCGGCGGCGAATTCTCTCGGCGGCAGCGTGGACAAGAGTTCCGGTGCGATGAAAACCGCGAGCGGCTGGTGAAACGCGCCGGCGAGATTCTTGCCCGCCTTCAGATTCAAACCGGTCTTTCCTCCCAGCGAACTGTCAACCATGGCGAGCAACGTCGTCGGCACTTGCACATAGTCGATGCCGCGCAGGTAAACCGCCGCCGCGAAGCCACCCAGATCGCCGATCACTCCGCCGCCGGCGACCCATAGCACGGACCGTCGGTCGGAAGGCTGGGCGGAAAGAAAATCCAACACTTCGCCCAAACTCTCCAGTGACTTGGTTGGTTCGCCGCCGTCCAAGCAGAGTCTCGGCATCGCCCCGAAGGCGCGGTTCGAGAACTCTGCTTGTTCGCGATTCACGATCGAATCGCAGAGCAGGAAACTCTGCCGGTTCGCCCCCTTCAACCGCGCTACTTCGGCCGCGATTGCTTCAGCTACGTCGCCGCCGATTCGAATCGAGTATGGGCGCCCCCCAATTTTTGCCAGTATGCTCGGCTGCATAGAATCCTTAAAAATCAGCTACTTGGGTGAGTCAATGATGCATTCAAGGGGAACATGAGAACACATCTCATGTTTTTAATTGACGTGAGATTAATTCTCACATCGAGTTGCGACTCAATCTTAACTCCTAGATCGTTCAACTCCTTGAAATCCATGCCGACCAAGCTCCACTCCGCCTTCGGAATTCTCGCGACCTGCCTGGTCGCCAGTTCGCTCGCACTGCCCGTAGCCAGGGCCGACGAAAACTACTTCGGCTACACCTATGCCGCCGAAACCCTGCCCAAAGGTCGCTCGGAAATCTACCAATGGGCCACCTTCCGCAGCGGCAAAGCCGACGGCAGCTACCGCGCGCTCGATTTGCAGACCGAATTCGAGCACGGCTTCACCGACCGGTTGCAGGGCGCCCTCTACCTCAACGCGATCAAACACGACGTGTCGGGCGTCACGGGTTTCCGCAACCGCGATCAATTCCGCCTCAACGGCCTGCAAGCCGCCCTCAAATACAACCTCAAGAGCCCCCACCAGGACGGCCTCGGTCTGGCCGTCTATCTCGAGCCCGGCTACAAGCGTTTCAGCCGCAAGAGCGGCAAGCGCGAAGACATCTATTTTCTCGAGACCAAGATTATCACCCAAAAAAATTACCGCGAGGACACGCTGGTCTGGGCGACCAATCTGTCGGCCGAACTGGAACGCGAGCACGACCTCGCCGGCCAAGCGTGGGAAACCGAACTCGAGCTCACCCTCTCCAGTGGCCTGAGCTATCGGTTCGCTCCGCGTTGGTTTGTCGGCGCCGAAGGCGTCGCGGTCTCCGCCTTCGAGCGCGCCGATCTCACTCGGCTCGCCGAATACGGCGTCTTCCTCGGGCCCAACCTCCACTACGCCAGCCAGAGTTGGTGGTTTACCCTGACCGCCCTCTCCCAGGTCACCGGCTGGCCCGCCAATTCCGGCAGCCGCAATCTGAACAATTTTGAAAAGCTCGAAGTGCGCCTGAAAGTCGGCCTAAATTTCTGAGCATGTCCCGCCCGCCGATCATCTGCCTGCTCGCTCCCGCCGTGCTGGCCGCCTCGACCTCGGGCTACGCGGTCACCTATCTGACCCCCGCCCAGGCCCGGGAGGAGATGTTTCCGGGCGCCGCGTTTTCCGAAACCAAGATCAAGCTCACGCCGGCGCAGCTCCGGGCGATCACCGCCAAATCCGGCGTCAGGGTGCGCCACCCCGACCTGACCGCGGCGCACACCGCCGACGGCGCGTGGTTTCTCGTCGACGAAGTGCTGGGCAAACACGAATTCATCACCTACGCCTGCGGCATCGACGCGCGGGGCGCGGTCACCGGCATCGAAATCCTCAGCTACCGCGAAACCTACGGCGGCGAAATCAAAGACGCCCGCTGGCGCGCCCAGTTCGCCGGCAAGACCGTCGCCGCCCCGCTCAAACTCGATCTCGACATCAAGAACATCAGCGGCGCGACCCTCTCCTGCCGCCACATCACCGACGGGGTGAAACGCCTGCTCGCGACCCATGCGCTCGTGCTCAAAGACCTCCGTTGAACTGCGCCGCGCGCGCCCGCTCCTCGGCACGCTCGTCGAGCTGCGAGTCCGCGCCCCGACGCCGGCGCTCGCCGGCCGCGCCGTGCGCGCCGCCTTCGCGGCGGTCGCGCGCGTGCAGGCGCTGATGAGTTTCCACGAGCCGTTGAGCGACGTCAGCCGCCTCAACCGCACGGCCGCGGACCGCCCCGTCCGCGTCGATCCGCGCACGCACCGCGTCCTGCGGCAGGCGCAGGCGCTGCACCGCGCGACGGGCGGCCTCTTTGACGTCGCCACGGCCCCGCCGCTCGTGCGCGCCGGCTGGTTGCCACATGGCACGGCGCCTCTGCCCGCGACCGCCGGCAGCGCGGCCGATATCGTTCTGCTGCCGGGGAGCCGCGTGCGCTTCCGCCGGCCGTTGCTCATCGACCTCGGCGGCATCGCCAAAGGATTTGCCGTCGACCAAGCCGTCGCGGCGCTCCGCCGGCACGGCGCCCGCGCGGGCCTCGTCAACGCCGGCGGCGATCTGCGCAGCTTCGGTGCGTGGCGCGCGCCCGTGCAGGCCCGCCGGCCCGAAGCCCCCGGCGAATTCGTCCACCTCGTGCGGCTCCGCGACTCCGCCCTCGCCACTTCCGCGCCCTACTACGCCGCGCGCCGCGTGGGCGGCCGCCTCTGCGCCCCGGTGATCGACCCGCGCACCGGCCGCCCGTCAGCGGCGAATCTCAGCGTGTCCGTCCAAGCGCGCACGTGTTGCCTCGCCGACGCCCTGTGCAAAGCCGTCTGGCTCGCCGGTCCCGCCGCGGCCGCTCCCATGCTGCGCCGCCACCGCGCCCGCGCATGGTGGCTCCCCGCGCCCGGCTCCGCCGCGCCCCCCGCCCGCTCCCGCCATGCAGCGTAACGGCGTCCGCCTCGGCCCGGCTCACCGCGCATGGCTCTTCGGCGCGTTCGCGATGGCGTTCGTCACGGGCGTCGCCTGGTGGGTGCTGCACCGTTGGTTTCAAACCGCCGGCGAATTCGGACCCGCGCCGCTCCCGGCCGAGCGCTGGCTCATCCGCCTGCACGGCGCGGCCGCGATGCTCACCCTGCTCCTCCTTGGGTCGCTGCTCACGCTCCACGTGAAACGCGCCTGGCTCGCCCGCCGCAACCGCCGCTCCGGCACGCTCCTGCTCGCCCTCAACGCGCTCCTCGCCGCCACCGGTTATGCGCTCTACTACGCGGGCGGCGAATCCCTCCGCGCCTTCGCCAGCCGCGCGCATCTCGCACTCGGCCTCGGGCTGCCCGTCCTCCTCGCGCTGCACATCGCGTTCGGCCGCCGCACCCGGCCCGGCAGCATCGACGACGACCTCCGCGCCACGCCCGAAGACGAATCAATCGGCTAACCCGCCCGTCGTCGCGCCGCCCTCCGCGCCCCGGCGGCCGGGGCGCGACCGGCCCGCGCGCCGGCGGGCCGCCCGTGGAAACCCGCCGCCGCCGGCGTTCGCTTCCCCGAGAAACCGCTGGGCAATCAACCCCAGCATCTGCGGCGCGCCGGCCCGCGTAGCACCGCGCGTATGCCATCCATGTCCGCCTTTTCGCCCGCGCGATTCGGGAATATTTTCCTTCCCGGACTCACCCTTGCCTTCGCCTCCTGCCTCCCGGCCGCAGAGCCCGACGAGCCGTGGATTCGCGGCATCTACACGGGCCGGTCCCCGCGGGCTGTGACGGTTGGCGAGCGCGAAGCCTGGCAGCGCGCGAGCGAGATCGCCCGCCGCACCCCGCACGCCTTCGTCCTCGTCGGCGAAGGCGAATCCATGGAGCCGCTCTACCGGCCTGGCACCGTCCTCGTTCTCCAAAAAAGCGCCTACACCGCCCTGCAACGCGGCCAGACCGTCTTCTACCTCAACCGCGAAAAGCGCACCGTCGCCCACGTGCTCGTCGCCAAGGCGCGCGACGGCTGGCGCGCCGCCGGCTTGAACAACCGCGAGCACGACATGGAGCCCGTCGTCGCGCAGAATCTCGTCGGTGTCGTCATCGCCGCCTTTGCCCCGCAGACTGGCGCCCGCACTTTCCGGACGGCCGCCCACCCCCGGCAACTGCCGCCGAGCCCGGCGCTCGCCCGCCCGTGAAGAAGGCGGTCCGGCGCGCGGCCGCTTGAGCCGGGGCGCTCCCCCCAAGCTCAGGCGCAGGCGGAGTTTTCCACCGGCCGCACGGGTTGTTGAATCCGAAAGGGCAAAAAATTCCGGCTAGCGCGGCGGCAGCGCCCAGCGCAAGAAATCCGGCAGGGCGCGCGCCCACGTCGCTTCGTTGTGCTCGCCGCCGGCGACCTCCACGTAGCGCGTTTCCCGGCCGCGCCGAAACCCGCGCGCGGCGAGCGCATCCATCAGTTCCGTCGTGTCCTGGATGGCGTCGATCACCCCGTTGCCGTCGCGGTCGTCCGTCTCGTCCTTCGTGCCCGCCTCGAACCACAGCCGCAACCGCGGCACCGCCCGCGTCTCGCGCGCCAGCCGGAGCGCCAGCCGCGACGCCTGCTGCGCGCCCACCGACGAGTTGTCCCCGCGCCACCACAGCGAACCCGAAAAAATACCGGCGAAACCCAACGCCTCCGGGTGCCCCCACGCCAGGTCGAACGCCGCGAGCCCGCCCATCGACGCGCCCATGACGCCCGTGCGCGCCGGTTCGGCCGCGACGCCGTAGCGCGCCCGCACCGCGGGCAACACCGCCCCAAGCACGAAACGCTGGAACGCCGCAGCCTGTTTCCCGCGGCCGGCGTAGTCCGCCGCCCCCGCCATCCCGTATTCCTCGACGCGATCCTCGCCCGCCGGAATCGCCACGACCAACGGCGCTGTGATTTCGCCCTTCGCCGCCAGCCGCGCGACCGTCTCCGCCAAATGCCACGCCGGCATCATTTGTCCGTCGAGCGCGAGCAACACCGGCGTGTCGCGCTGCACGCCGCCGGGCGGCACGAACACCCGCACCTCGCGCGGCGCCAGCACGCCGAAATCCAGCGCCGGCAGCGCTTCCTCGCGCGCGCCGAGCTCGGTGACACCCAGCGCCAGCAGCAGCCGCGCGAATCCCGCCCTGAGCGTCAGTCGTGCATTCATGATTCCGTCTTGGTTCCCGGCCGCCTCGTCATCCGGCGGCATGGGGCTCCTTTAACTGCGCGAGCACGGCGGCGAACCAGGCCTCGTAGTCGGCCTTGAACTTCGTGTCGCACTCCACCCGCGGCAGCAGACGCCGGGCGCCGGCCCGCGCCAAATCCTCGTCGAGCCGCCGGCCGAACGCGCAAAACTCCGGGTAGGCCCGCGAGCCCAGCGCGAGCACCGCGTAGCGCAGATCCGGCAGCGATTCCGCCGGAAGTTTCCCGAGCGATGTCACGAATTCTTCGGCATCGGGCGGCGGTTCGCCTTCGCCCCACGTGCTGGCGATGACGAGCACCGTGTCGAACTCGGTCAGCCGCATCGCCGGAAACTCCGCGACGTTCATCGCCACCGCGTCGCTTCCCGCCGTGCGCAACCGCAGCGCGGTGAGTGCCGCCAATTCCTCCGCCGTGCCGGAAACCGAGGCGTAGAGAATGAGGACGGTGGACGACATGCCGCCGCCGATTGAGCGGCTTTCCTGACGCTTGTCCATCCGCGACAGACGGCCCGCTGGGAACTGTAGGAGGGGCTTTATGCCCCGATTCTGCGCGAGCATCGCGGCCTAAAGCCGCTCCTACACTCGGCCCAAATAAAACGCCCCACCGGGCGCGCCAGTTCCGCAGCCGCCCGGCGAAAACCGCACCGCTTTCCGGTTTGGTTTCGTCAGTGTGGGCCAGCGCGCTTGCGCGCGCCAAACTGCACGCGCTAGTTTGTCCATCCGCGACAGACGACCCGCCGGGAACTGTAGGAGGGGCTTTATGCCCCGATTCTGCGCGAGCATCGCGGCCTAAAGCCGCTCCTACACTCGGCCCAAGTAAAGATCCCCGGAGCAAGCTCCGGGGCATTCCAGAAACCTGTTCACTGCTTTTGTGGGAGCGAGCTTGCTCGCGACACGCGCACCCTGAGTCGCGAGCAAGCTCGCTCCCACACTCCCGACCAAGCCGAAGCAAGCTTCGGGGTATTAGACCCACAGGGAATAAAACGCCCAACCGGGCGCGCCAGTTCCGCAGTCACCCGCCGAAAAATCCCCCGACTGTGCCTGCGCGCTTGCGCTCGGCGCCGTTCGCTGCCCGAATCCGCCTCCTATGATGAGTCCGACGTCCACCCCCCCGTCCGCTCCCGTTGCCCCCGACGCGAGCGGAATTTTCGGCCAACCCCGCGGCCTGGCCAATCTGTTCCTCACCGAGCTTTGGGAGCGCTTCGGCTTCTACGGTATGCGCGCCCTGCTCGTCCTCTTCATGGTCGCCCCGGTCATGCGGGGCGGACTGGAATTCAGCAACAAGGCCGCGGGCGTCATCTACGGCACCTACACGATGAGCGTCTATATGCTCTCGATCCCCGGCGGATTCATCGCCGACAATTTTCTCGGCGCCCGTGCCGCCGTCTTTTGGGGCGGCATCGTTATCGCCGCCGGCTACTTCACCCTCGCGATCCACTCGATGACGGCGTTCTACACCGGCCTCGTGCTCGTGGCGTGCGGCACCGGCTTGCTCAAGCCCAACATCAGCTCGATGGTCGGCTCGCTCTACAGCCGCGAGGACCCCCGCCGCGACGCCGGCTTCTCGATTTTCTACATGGGCATCAATATCGGCGCCTTCCTCGCCCCGCTCCTCACCGGCTGGCTCGCGCAGAGCGACGCCTTCAAGGAAATCCTCAAAGGCTGGGGCATGGATCCCACGCGCTCGTGGCACTGGGGCTTCGGCGCCGCCGGCGTTTCGGCACGCGCAACGACCCGAGCCTGAAACGCATGGCGGCCATCTTCGTCTTTGCCCTCGCCGCGATCATCTTCTGGGCGATCTTCGAGCAGGCCGGTTCCACCATCCAGCTCTTTGGCGACCAGCTCACGCGCACCGAAATCTTCGGCTTCAAATTCCCCTCCGCGTGGTTCCAATCGGTCAACTCGATCTGGGTCATCACGCTCTCGCCGATCTTCGCGTGGATTTGGATCAAGCTCGGCGACCGCGCGCCGTCGAGCCCGATGAAGTTCACCATCGGCCTCTTCTTCCTCGCGACTTCCTTTCTGCTGATGGTGCCCGCCGCCAGGCTCACCGCCTCCGGCCTCGTCAGCCCGTTCTGGATCGTCGGCGTGTTTTTCCTCCAGACCCTCGGCGAACTCTGCCTCAGCCCTGTCGGCCTCAGCACCCTCACCAAACTCGCGCCCGGCAATCTCGTCGGCCTCGTGATGGGCGTCTGGTTCCTCGCCGCCGCGCTCGGCAACAAACTCGCCGGCGTGCTTTCGGGCGAGTTCACGGCCACCGATGCCACCGCGCTCGCCGCCTTCTTCCAGAAACAAGTCATCTGGGTCGGCGTCGCCACCGTCGCGCTCTTCCTGCTCGTCCCGTGGGTCAAGAAACTCATGGGCGAAGTGAAGTAGCCTCTCCACGCCGGCCTCCGTGTGCAACAAAGGCGCGGTTTGCACCGCGCCTTTGCCTTGTCTCTGGCAGACTCACCCTGGGCCTGCCCTCTGCAAAAAAAGGGGGAGGGCTCGCGTGCGCCACGGGCCAGTTAAGCGCCCGCGAGCCCCGGTTGGTCACCTCTCGCCCCCGCCGTCGGACGCGAGAAATCTCATTGCCCGCACAGTTAACCACACCGGGGCCGCCGCACCGAGCCGGCAAACAGCCTAAATTTAGGTGGTCGCCGCGCTTGACGTTCGCGCCAACATCCGCTCTCCGCCGCGCGTTCGGCACCCGGGAAACCGGCGCGGCGTCCGGCCACCGGGGCCGGTCACTTGATCCGCACCACCTTCACCCAGCCGCCGTCCGTATAGTAGAGCCGCCAGCCGCCATAGACTTTCTCCACGAGCACGGCCGGCGATTCCACCGCCTTCACGTAGAACAGCCCCGGCTCCGCCTGTCTCCAGACCTGCCCGTTCTCCAGTTTGAAAATCGTGTTGCCGTCCCAGCCGTCGAACTTGCCCTGGATGCGCGAGAGCACGCGCGTCTCGGCGAGGCGCTGCTCTTCGACTTCTTTTTTAATCTCCGCCTTCGACTGTTGCTTCACTTCCGCGCGGACTTCCGCCGTCACGGCCGCCTTTACTTCCTCGCGCAGCTCCTTGCGGATTTTTTCGCGCGCCACCCGCTCGCCCGAATCCCGGTCGTGTTTCACGAGCGCATCGAGCGCCGCCAGTTGCTCCGGTGTCAGTCGGTCGAGCCCCGCGCTCTTGCGCTCTTCGGGCGTCAGCCGCTCGGTAAAGCGGCTCTGGGCCAGGCCAACCGTGCACAGGGCGAGAAACAACACCGGGAACAATGCGCGCTTCATGCCGCATGATTTCGCCGGAGTCCCGGCCGGTCGCAATCCGATTCTGAGCGCGATCCGCAGCTTGACGTTTCGGTTGAAATTAGCGCCAGTGTTCCGCCGTGTCCTCCTCGACGACCCACGCTTCCCGCGAACTCCTGCCAGCCAAACGCTGGACCGCGCTGGGCTGTGCCGTGCTGGTCTGGGCACTCGGGATCCTGGCCGCGAGCCCCCAACTGCACGCTTCGCTCCACCGCGACGCCGGCCAGTTGGAGCATTCGTGCGCCGTCACTCTTTTCAGCCATGGTGCGGAAAATTCCGCGCCGCCGGTTCGGCTGAACGTCGCGCCCACCCTCGTGGTCGTCGGGATGCTGGCTCCGAGCGAGCCGCTGTCGGTCGAGTCGGTCAGGGATTGGTTGCAACCGGGACGCGGGCCTCCGCTCCGCTGAGTCAAACCCAGTTGTCCGCGTCGCCGCTTCGGCGGGGCGCTGTTTGCCGTTGTCCGCCGCCTGCGCGGGCGGGCGCATCCCTTCAACCTGACTCAGCATGAAAACCCATTTCCATTTTCTTTCCCTCACTCTGTTGCTCGGCGCGCGCGTGCTCGGCGCCACCGAAACTACGCCGGATTCCGGCGCCGAAAAAATCATCAAGCTCGACACCGTCATCGTCAGCGCCGGTCCCGACGCCAAGTCCGCCTTCGACCTCGCCCAGGGCACTTCCATCCTCATCGGCGACGAATTGCGCCGCCGCGAGCAAGCCACCCTCGGCGAAACTCTCGCCGCCATGCCCGGCATCAACTCCACCTACTACGGGCCCGGCGCCAGCCGCCCCGTGATCCGCGGCCTCGGCGGCGACCGGGTGCGTGTCCTCACGAACAGCATCGGCGCCCTCGACGCCTCGAACATCAGCCCCGACCACAACGCGGCCATCGAGCCGCTCTTCGCCTCGCGCATCGAGGTGCTGCGCGGCCCGGCCACGCTGCTCTACGGCAGCTCCGC
The DNA here is from genome assembly GCA_016199925.1 of Opitutia bacterium. Taxonomy (GTDB): domain Bacteria; phylum Verrucomicrobiota; class Verrucomicrobiia; order Opitutales; family Opitutaceae; genus JACQFT01. Next base: position 18,412 of record JACQFT010000112.1, read on the forward strand.
CGTCGGCGGCGTGGTCAACGTGATCGACAACAGCATCCCCGACACCGCCGCCGACGGTCAGGCGCACGGCGCGCTGGAACTCCGCGGCTTCGGCCCGGCCGACGAAAGAGCCGGCGTGCTTTCGGTCGGCGGCGGCAACGCCGGCTTCGCTTTCCACGTGAACGGACTGCGCCAACAAACCGGCGACACCCGCATTCCGGGGGTCGCCCGCATCGACGCCGGCGCGCCGGCCGACCAGCCCCGCGGCACGCTGCCCTCCAGCGCGATCGATACCAAGAGCGGCTCCCTCGGCGCGACCGGCTTCTGGTCCGCCGGCCGGCTCGGCGTCGCGCTCAGCAAATACGACACGGACTACGGTGTGCCAACCGGCGACGATCCGCCCACGAGCATCAGCCTGCGGCAATCGCGCTTCGATCTCGCCGGCGAAATCTCCCGGCCCTTCGGGGTCTTCCGCGGCCTGCACGCCAAGTTCGGCTACGGCGACTACCGCCACAGTGAGCTCAGCGGCGGCACCGTGGTGAACACCACTTTTCACAATCGCGCCTGGGAAGGCCGGCTCGAACTTCCCGTGCAACCGATCGGCGACCTCTCCGGCACCGTCGGGCTGCAAGCCGCGCGCAGCAATTTCTCCGCCGTCGGCGCAGAAGTGGTGACCCCGCCCTATGTCACCACCAACGGGGCGGTCTTCCTGCTGGAAGAACTCAAGCGCGGGCCGGTCACCTGGCAGGTGGGCGCACGCTATGAAGCACAGTCGGTCACGCTCGGCGCAGTTGATCCCGCGCTGCCCGCTTTGCCGGGTCTCGCCGCGGCGACCGGCGAAAAGAAAACCTTCGGCGGCCTCAGTGCGTCCGGCGGCTTCGTCTGGTATCCGGCGAAGGATTATTCGGTCGGCGTCTCGCTGGCCTATTCGGAGCGGCTGCCGACGGCGCAGGAACTCTTCTCCAACGGCCCGCACGGCGGCACCGGCGCCTACGAGTTCGGCACCAGCGGGCTGCGCAACGAAAAATCCACCGGCCTCGATGTCAGCCTGCGCAAGCGCGCCGGCTTCGTGACCGGTTCGCTGAGCTTTTTCGTGAACCGTTTCAGCGGCTATATTTTTGAGCAGCAGCTTCCGCCGGACGCCGTCCCGGTGGAAAACAATCCCGACGGCCTCACCCCTTACCAATTCATCGCCAAGGACGCGCGCTTCTACGGCGGCGAGGCCGACGTGGAGCTCCATCTCTGGGACCGGGGCAACCGCCATCTGCATCTCGACCTCATGGCGGACTACGTGCACGCGCAACAAGCCACCGACGACGAACCGCTGCCGCGAATTCCGCCGATGCGCTACGGTGCCGGCCTGCGCTACGAGGATTCGCGTTGGCGCGCCGGCGTGGAGCTGCGCCATGCGGCCCGGCAGAACCGCTTTTCATCCACCGAAAACTCCACCGCGGGCTACGCCCTGCTCAACGCCGATGTCAGCTTCCTCGTCAACCCGGGCGACGCCACGTGGGAGCTTTTCCTCCGGGGCAACAACCTCACCAACGCCACGGCCCGTGCCAGCACCTCCTTCCTGAAGGATTTCGCGCCCCTGCCAGGTCGCGGCGTGCTGGCGGGCGTCCGCATGCTGTTCTGATCGGCGATGCGATTGACCGCCCGGCCGGGCGCCCCGTGGCACCCGGCCGCTCGGCCGCACCTCCGGTCAACCCTCACGTGTCCCCGCGTTTCGGCGCAGGCGCGGCCACGACGCCGTTCACCCGCCACTCTTCTCCCTGCCGCACGACCAGAAAACGAAAGTCCGTCTGCCGGTCCCGCGCGTCGTAAACGCTCACGACCACCTCCGCCCGCCCCTCGCCGTCGTCCCGCACGAGGGCCAGCTCGGCGCGCGCGTGCTGCGCCAGCGCCGGATAACCGCGCTTGATCAGCCGCTCGAACAGTGCCGGCGAGAACTGCCGCCGGATCCCGGCCGACGCCAGCGCGTAGGCCTCGCCGTATTCGTTCTCCCGGAAGGCCGCGAGCTGCGCCTCCACCACCTGCTGCACCCCGTGGCGCACCTCCTTCGGGCTCACCCGCCGCGGCTCCGCGCCGGCGCTCACCACCAGACCGAGCAGCAGGCAAACCCATTTCATCCTAGAAAACGCAGTTGAAACGCGGAGGGCGCGGAGAGCACAGAGGAGAAAACCCGGCTTTTTCGTCCCGAGTCCCCTCACTCGGCAGTTGAGCCTTTCGAGTGAAGGATCCTCTCTCTTTCTGCTCCGCGTCCTCCGCGATCTCCGCGTTTCAACTGCGGAATTTAGGTTCATCCCGCCTCCCGGGATTTTCAACTGCCGGTAGATGCCGACAATCGCCCCGCCGCGGCTCGTGCCGTCGAGCTTCGTCACGACGAGCCCCGTGAGGCCGAAGCTCTGGTGAAACATTTTCGCCTGCTCGATGGAATTGGCGCCGAGGCTGCCGTCGACCACGAGCCAACGGTGGTGCGGCGCGGCCGGATCGTTTTTCTGCAGCACGCGGCGGATCTTCGCCAGCTCCTCCATCAGGTTGCTCTTCGTGTGCAACCGGCCCGCCGTGTCCACGATCAGCCAATCCTTCCCGCGCGCCTTCGCGGCCTGCCACGCGTCGAACGCCACCGCCGCCGAGTCTGCGCCCGTGTGGCTCGCCACGAGGTCGAGGTCGAGGCGCGTCGCCCAGCTCTTCAGTTGCTCGACCGCCGCCGCGCGGAACGTGTCGCACGCCGCCACCAGCACCGATTGGCCGTCGCCTTTCAGCCGGTGCGCGAGCTTCGCCGTCGTGGTCGTCTTGCCCGAGCCGTTCACGCCGATCATGGCGATGACCTGCGGATTTCTGGCTGTAGGAGGGGCTTTGTGCCCCGGTTCATCGCGGGGTAAACCCGCTCCCACCGTTTCCAATCTTCCTTCCGATCCCGCCAGCACGCGGCGCAGCACGGCGGCGCCGATCTCGGCCGCCTGCCGGCCCTGCAGCGCCCGGTCGCGTTTGTGCGCCGCTTTGATCTCCTCGAGAATTTCCCGCGTCGTCTCGACCCCGAAGTCGGCCGCGTAGAGCGCCTCCTCCAGCGTCTCCAGCGTGGAGACGTCGATCGGCTTGAGCCCGAACATCGCGCCGGTCTTTTCGACGAGCGCGCGCGCCGTCTTCGTCAGCCCGTCTTTGAATTTCTTGAAAAGGGAAAACATACGAAAGGAGCGGGTAGTGGGTAGCGAGCAGCGAGCATGTCGTCACGGCGGAACTGGCGCCGCGGTCTTTTCATTCGCGATGGGTCCGATACCCCGGAGCTTGCTCCGGCTTGGAGCGCTGTAGGAGCGGCTTTACGCCGCGATTAGTGGGCGGCGCCACGTTCGGATCGCGGCGTAAAGCCGCTCCTACAAGAGGAAGGGACGATGAG
>JACQFT010000005.1 GCA_016199925.1 Opitutia bacterium
CGCCTCCGCCTTGTGCGTCTCCGCGATCCAGCGCCCGCAATCGCCCAGCGAAATCACGCCGAGCAACTTCCCGTCCTTCATCACCGGCATGTGCCGGCAACGCTTCTCCGTGAAAAGCTCCATCATCTCCTGCACGGTCGCCTCGGGGCCGGTCGTCAGCACCGTCGTCGTCATCACCTGCGCGAGCGGCGTCGTCTTCGGGTCGAGCTCCGCGCCGACCACCTTGCGCAACACGTCGCGCTCCGTGAAAATCCCCGCGAGCCGGTCGCCGTCCATTACGAGCACCGAGCCCGCCCGGTGCCGGTTCATCGCCTGCACGGCCTCCGCGACCGTCATGTTCACCGGCACGGTATGCACCGCGCCTCCCTTCTGCGCCAGAATCGTGGCAATCGAGGTATTCATTGTGCCAATGGGTTGGCCGCCAGCGTGCACTTCGCCCCGCCCGCGACAATCCTTAAAGCCCGCCGTCGAGTCCGTCCGCAGCCACAGGCCTCCGTGCCGGTGGAATTGCCGGGCCGGCGCTCGTCGCCGCGCCGCGTCAGCACCGGCTTTTTCCACGGATCTCACAGCTTGATCCGGATGCCATCCCCGTCCGCCGCCAACCCATGATTGATCCACGCCGATCCGTGAAATCCGTGGTCAAAAAAATTTCCTCCTTTCCCATCAGCCGCGCTTGCGAAGGCCGGGCCCGACGAACCTGCCCTTGTCGTCGGGAACACCTCACCTCGGCAGCCGCAGATTCGCCAGCGCCCCGAGACTCTTGAACACCGTCTTCTCGGTTGGTTTGGCCGCGGCCGGCGGCGCGGTCGGCGACGTTTGCGGCGGAGTCGCCGGCTTCATCGCCGGACCCGCCTTCTCCGCCCCGCCCGCGCGCAGTTCCGCCAGCGCCCGCGCCAGGCGCACCGCCGACACCGGCTCCGCCGTGCCCAGCTCCTGCGCGAACAAGCTCACCCGAAATTCCTCCACCAGCCAGCGCAGCGTTTCTGCGGCGGCCGCGCTGCGGCTTGCCGGGGCCGCGCCGCCCTCGGTGCTTCGGGTTCCAGCGGCCCCCTTCCGCACCGCCGCCACGAACGGCGCCAGCTCCTTCGCGCGCGCGGCGTCCTTCGCCGCGTCGCGCGGCCAACGCTCCGCCCGCAACTGCATCGCCTTCAGGTAGCGCGGCAGCTGCTTCAGCCGCTCAAACGGCGTCGCCAGCAAAAAATCCGCCGGCACCAGCGCCGCCAAATCCTCCGCCATCCCCGGATACGGCGTCCGGTGCGTCTGCAACGCCAGCCGCAGCGTGAGAACTTCCTTCAACCCTTCGAGCAGCCTCGGCACCGCGCCGCGCAGGTCGCGCTTCGCCTCGTCGAGCGCCGCCGCAAATCCCGCCGCGGTCAACCGGTAGGGCGAGGCGTCCCCGCCGGGCCGCGGCTCGCCGGGACGGATCCCGGTGCCACCGCGCGGGCTGTTCGCCCCACCCATCCGCGCCGGATCGCACGCCCAGCGCGCGAGGCCCAGCAGCGCGTGCTCCTGCAAACGCTCCAACGGCACCAGCGTGACCGAAAGGGGCCCGAGCGCCCGCAGCTCGCGCAAATCTTTCCCGAGCCAGCCGAGCTCGTGCTTCAGTTGCACCTCGAACAACCGGAATAGCGCTGCGCGCGTCGCCGCCGTTCTCTCCTCCTCCGTCGCGAACAGCCGCACCGCCACGCCGGCGGGCAGCGCCTTCAGTCCGGGATAAGCCGGCACCGGCACGCCGTGCTGCTCCGCGACGGTGATCTGTTCCGGCAGATCGCCGAACTGCCACGAGTTCGCCGGCTCCGTCTCCCACTTCGCGCGCGCGTTGCGCCACGCCGCGCTGTCGCCCGCCGCCACCTGCTGGCTGAGATCGCGTTGCTGGTCGCGCAACAGCTCCTTGATCTCCGCCAGATCGCGGCTCGCGCACAGCACCTTGCCCTTCCGGTCCGCCACTTCCACCCGCACGCGCAAGTGGTCAGGCAACGGCTTGTCGTCCCACAGCGACGGTGCGATGCGCACGCCGAAGCGCGCCGAGAGCAATTCAGCGAGCGCGTTCACGAGCGTCGGCGGCACCGGCCGCGCCGCGAGCAGTCCGATCTGCGCGGAAATTCTCTCCGCCGACTCGGCGAGCGGGATGACTTCGCGCCGCTGCCCCTTCGGCAGCGCCTTCAGCAGCAACTCGATCTTCGCCTGCAAGTGCCCCGGCACCGCCCAGTCGAGCGCGGCCGGCGTGAGCGCATCGGCTTCCTCGATGCTCACGCGCACGGTCACGCCGTCCTGCTCCTGCCCCGGCTGATAGGAGTAAGCGAGCGGCATCACGCGGTTCTTGATCGGCAGCGCGTCGGGAAACGCCTCGGCATCGTGCGCCGTATCCGCCGCCGGCCGCAGATTCGCCTCCGTCATCCACAGGAATTTCTTGTCCGTCATCTGCCGGTGCCGCACGAGATCGATCAACTCCGGCACCGACGACACGCCTTGGTCTGGGGACGCGGCGCCCTCGTCGCGTTTCTTTGGGTGGGAGCGGCTGTCCCTAACCGCCCTTCCGTCGCCCGCTGCACGTGGCTCGACTGGGGGGGCGACGCCCTCGTCGCCCTCCGACCGCGGCGAGGGCGCCGCGGCTCCAGCTACACTTTCTTCCGGCATCAGCCGCCGCGCGTAGAACTGATACGCCGCCTCGTCGAGGTCCATGTAACCCGAGCTGCGCGTGCGCGTGAGAATCGTCTCCGCCTTGTCGCGCACCTTGCGGTTGTTCGCCAGAAAATCGAACGGCCACGTCACCGTGTCCGCCACCAATCCCTCGCGAATGAAAATCTCCGTCGCGTGCCGCGGATTGAGCTTCCCGTAGCTCACCGCCCGCGTCTCCAGCTCGAGGTTGTAGAGCCGGCGCCGCTCCTTCACGAGCACGCGGCCCGCCTCGGCGTTCCAGAACGGTTCGCTGTGCGCCACCCGCAACAAATGGGCGCCAAGGTCGATGGCCCACTGCGGATCGATCCGCGCACACGTGCGCGCGTAGACCTTGCCCGTCTCCATGATTTCGGCCGCCATCAACCAACGCGCCACTTTTATTTTGGCGGGTAGGGCGTGGCCGGGGCGAGCGCCTGCGCCTCGGTCGCTGGACGCGCCGCTCTTTTTCTTCTCGCGGTCGCCTTTCTCATGCAGTGCCGAGCCGGGAAAGATGGAAACCTTCCGGTCGTGCGCCGCGTGATACGTCCCGTCGTCCGCCCGCGTCGCGATGTTGCCGAGCAAACCCGACAAAATCGCCCGGTGAATCGCCCGGTAGCCGGGCGTGCCCATGCGCAGGTCCGGCTCGACTGTAGGAGGGGCTTTACGCCCCGATTCTTTCGGATCGCGGGGTAAACCCGCTCCCACAGTTCCGTCATAGACCGACGTCATCTTGAAACCCTCGCGCTCGCGCAGCACGTCCTCGAGCTGCGCATGCACATCGCGCCACTCGCGCATGCGCATGAACGACAGGTAGTGTGTCGTGCAGAATTTCCGCAGCTTGCCGAGCGAGAGCCGCTCGAACTCGTCGTGATACGCCTCCCAGATCGCGAGCAGCGTCAGGAAATCCGAATCGGGATGCGTGAAGCGCCGGTGCGCCGCGTCCGCTTTTGCCTGCTGGTCGAGCGGCCGCTCCCGCGGGTCCTGAATACTCAGCGCCGCCGCGATGATGAGCACCTCGCGCAGCGCCTTCTCGTGGCGACCTTGGATGATCATGCGGCCGACCGTCGGGTCGGCGGGCAAGCTCGCCAACTCGCGACCGAGTTCGGTGAGTTCTTGCTCGAGGTAGGGCGAGGCGTCCCCGCCGAGCCGCGGCTCACTCGGAGAGTTCGCCCTACCTTTCGGAATCAACGCCCCCAATTCCTCCAGCAACCCGTAGCCGGCGCGAATGCCTTTCACCGGCGGTGCGTTGAGAAACGGAAACTCCTCGATGTCGCCGAGGCCGAACGCCTTCATGCGCAGGATCACGTCCGCGAGATTGCTGCGCTGGATTTCCGGCTGCGTGTAGCGCGGGCGGTCGTTGAAATCCTGCTCCGAGTAGAGGCGGATGCACACGCCGTCGCTCACGCGGCCGCACCGGCCCTTGCGCTGGTCGGCGCTGCTCTGCGCAACCGGCTCGACCGGCAGGCGCCGCGTGCGGCTCTGCGGCGTGTAGCGGCTCAGCCGCGCGAGGCCGGTGTCGATCACAAAGCGGATGCCGGGAATCGTCAGCGAGGTCTCGGCGATGTTCGTTGCGACGACGACCTTGCGCTTCTGCGACGGCGCGAACACGCGCTGCTGCTCGGCGTTGGTCAGCCGGCCGAAAAGCGGCACCATTTCAATTTTCGATTTTTGATTTCCGATTTTCGATTGGCCGCGGCCTTCCAGCAAATCGCACGTCTCCCGGATATCCCGCTCCGTCGGCATGAAAACCAAAATGTCTCCGGCGCTGCTTTCGGTGAGCACGCGCTCGACCGCCTCGACCGCCGCGTCGATGTAAGTGAAGTCGTCCGGCTTGCTTCTTTGGTAGGGCGAGGCGTCCCGCCGAGCCGTCTTGTTTTTCGGCTCACCCGGAGGGTTCGCCCTACCCTCGCTGTCGCCTAGTTCGTCGAGCGGCGCGTAGATGACCTCGACCGGATACATGCGGCCCGACACCTCGACGATGGGCGCGTCGTCGAACGCCTTGGAAAACGCCTCGGTGTCGATCGTCGCCGAGGTGATGACGATCTTCAGCTCGGGCCGGCGCAGGCGCAACCGGCGCAGATGGCCGAGAATGAAGTCAATGTTGAGCGAGCGCTCGTGCGCCTCGTCGACGATGATCGTGTCGTATTCGCCGAGGAACGGATCGTTCTGCAGCTCGGCGAGCAGCATGCCGTCGGTCATGAACTTGATGACCGTCTCGCGCGAGGTCTGGTCGGCGAAGCGGATCTTGCAGCCGACCTCGCGACCGAGCGCCACGTTCAGCTCCTCCGCCACACGCCGCGCCACGGAGGTTGCCGCCACGCGCCGCGGCTGCGTGCACGCGATCTTGCCGCGCTCGCCGCAACCCGCCGCGAGACACATCTTTGGGAGTTGCGTCGTCTTGCCCGACCCCGTCTCGCCCGCCAGCACCAGCACCTGATGCTTCTGCAACAATCCGATGATCTCGTTCGCGCGCGCGCTGATCGGCAGCTCGGGCGGGAACTCGATCCGGAAGGGCCAGGGTTTCTTGGGACGGGACGGCATCGCGAAGATTTAGATTCCTTGTCTCTCCGGTCGTGACAACATCAATGCACATGACAGTCCCACCGCTCACTCCTCCGCGACTGGCGCTCGCCAAGGTGCTCAAGATTTCCCGCCGGAACGGCTGGAGCGTCGCCGTGTTCGCCGGGCTCTGCACGTTCGTCAGTCTTGCCTTCGGCGATCTCGTCGGCGCCGGCATCGGCCTGCTCGTCGTCGCGAGCGGCGTCATGGAGATCCACGGCCACCGGCTGCTGAAGCGCCGGGAGGCCGCCGGGCTCGTCTGGCTCGTGCGCTCGCAGTTGTTCCTCCTGAGCGTGATTCTCGTCTATGCGGTGAGCCGGCTGTTCAGCTTCGACAGCGGCTACGTTCTCTCGAATCTGACGCCCGATCTGGAGGCGCTGCTGAACGAATCGGGCATTTCCCGCGCCGAGATCGGGCCGCTCGTGCAAACTTTTTTCCGTGCGTTCTACGGTTCCGTCATTCTCGTCACGCTGATCTACCAAGGCGGCATGGCGTTTTTCTACCGGCGGAAATCTTCGCTCGTGCTCGAAGAACTGAACCTGCCTCCAAACTCAGAAAATTGATCACGGATATTACGGATGAATACCGATGGAGAACGCGAACCCGGTCATCCGCTTGTCTCCGTTTGCCTCGCGTGAAGACGCGGGGACAAACACCGGGCCGCGAGCACACGGCAACAGTGCGTTTTCCGTGGCAAATTCTGTTCCGTCTCTGGCCAGAAATCTACATCGTGGTCAGTCGCGCGGCGCATCGTCCGGCGAATTCCAATTCACGAACAGCGGCTCGTCCTCCGCCTCGATGGCAAGAGTGCGGATGAGCCCGAGCGAGCCCGCCGTGGCCGCGAGCCCCGTCACGGCGTGGTGGCCGCCGGCGAGCAACTCGCGCGCGGCGGCCAGTCCCTCGCGCGGATAGATCGCACAGAGCGGCTCGGGGCGTCCGCCGCGCCGCCACGGCACGACGCCGCGTGCCGGCCCGCAACGCTCGTGCAGCTTCCGCAAATACACCGCCTGCATCCCGGGCAAATCCACCGCGAGCACGAGCAACAACGGCGTCGAGCAACGCTCCAGCGCCGCGACGATGCCCGCGAGCGGCCCGGCGCCGGGCGCGACGTCGGCGACTTTGGTTGCGTCGGCAGGAGCCCAACTCTGCTCGGTGCGCACAGAAAGAAAGCGTTCGCTCGCACCCGCCTCGGCCAGCAAATCCCACTGCCGTTGCCACAGCGGCCGGCCGTCGACTTCGAGCAACGCCTTGTCGCGCCCCATCCGCGTCGAATGACCGGCGGCGAGCAGAACGGCGGAAAAGGGCGTGGCCAACATCCGGGCAGCGCACTCCAAAGCCACCCCGCGCGCAAGCCTCCCCGCGTCTTTTTTCGTGCGCGCCCCCAACCGCCGAGCCCACCGCGGCAGCCCGCCAGTGTCATTTAATAGGTGACACTTTCTGCGGGGCTGACGTTCACCTTTAGCGGCCGGTCTCCGGCGAATACTCCCTCGACGCCTCGCGCGGGGAGTCCTTAGATGCGCGGGACATGAGCGGCTCTCTTTTCCCGCAGGACATCATCATCCGGAAACGCGATGGCGGCGCGTTGACGCGCGACGAGATCGAGTTCTTCGCGCGCGGAGTGTCCGACGGCCGTTTCGCCGACTACCAGGCGACCGCGTTGCTCATGGCGATTTTCTGGCGCGGCATGACGCCGCAGGAAACCGCATGGCTCACCGAGGCGATGATGCGCTCCGGCGACCTCGTCGATCTGCACGACATTCCCGGTGCGAAAGTCGACAAGCACTCGACCGGCGGCGTCGGCGACAAAGTTTCGCTGATCCTCGCTCCGCTCGCGGCGGCGTGCGGCCTCAAGGTCCCGATGATGAGCGGGCGCGGCCTCGGCCACACCGGCGGCACGCTCGACAAGCTCGAAGCCATCCCCGGTTTCCGCGTGGGCCTGAGCGTGGCGGAATTCCGCGCCATCCTCGCCAAGGTCGGCGCCGCGATGATCGGCCAGACGGCGCAGGTGGTGCCCGCCGACCGCAAACTCTACTCGCTCCGCGACGTGACCGGCACCGTCGAGAGCATCCCGCTGATTTGCGCGAGCATCCTGAGCAAGAAACTCGCGGAGGGCATCGACTCGCTCGTGCTCGACATAAAATTCGGCCAAGGCGCGTTCATGAAGACGAAGCCGCGCGCCCGCGAACTCGCCGAGGCGATGGTCGCCATCGGTGCGACAATGCACCGCCCGGTGCGCGCGTTGCTCACGGCGATGAATCAGCCGCTCGGTCGCGCCGTCGGCCATACGGTCGAAGTCATCGAATCCGTCGAGTGCCTGCGCGGCCGCGGCCCGGTTGATGTGATGGAAGTCACCTTCGCTCTCACCGCCCATATGCTCGTCCTCGGCGGCGCCGCCGCGGACGAAGCCGCCGCGCGCCGGCAAATGGACGCCGCTCTCGCGTCCGGCGCGGCCCTCGCGAAATTCCGCGAGATGATCGCCGCGCAAGGCGGCGACGTGCGCGTGATCGACGACCCCGGCATCATGCCGACAGCTCGTCACAAAATCGAAGTCCGCGCCGAGGCCGGCACGACGGGATTTGTCGCCGGCGTCGATGCGCTGAAGATCGGCCACGCCGTCATTGCCCTCGGCGGCGGTCGCGCGGCCGTAACCGACAAAATCGACCACGCCGTCGGCCTCACGGATTTGGTCAAGATCGGCGAACCCGTTTCCGCCGGCGCGCTCCTCTGCACGCTGCACGTCAACGACGACGCCCGGGCCGAGCGCGCCGACTTGTCCGCCATAGCCTCGGCGAAGGCGGAGGCACTCGTGCGTGCCGGGATCACGTTCAGCGCCGCGGCTCCCACGCTGGAGCCGCTGATCCACGAACTGATCAGCTAGCGCCGACACGGCGCTGGATCGAAAACGGAGCCGGGGCGCGAGCAAGCCCGCTGGTCCACGGGACCGGGGTGTGGCGCCTATTCCTCGACGATGTCGAGGCCGGTGACTTCGCCGTCGGCGACCTGCACGGCGACGGTCATCGGGCGGCAGCAGACTTCGCAATCGATGGTGAACTCCGCGCTGCCCTCGCTCACGTCGAAGGCGAGGGAAAAAATTTCCCCGCAGTGCGGACATGAGATCGAGAGCGCGTCGTTCACTCGGCGGGCGGCTCCGGGAGCGAGGCCTCGCCCCGCGCCACCCGACCGACGGCATCCATGATGACTTCGTAGGACTGTGCGCCCTCGACGAGGATGGCGCGTTCGAAACCGTCGCCCGCGCGGCGCACGACCATGGCCGGCACGCCGGAGATTCCGAGTTCGTGCGCGGTCTCCTCGTCTTCAAGCGCGAGGTGCAGGCATTCGCCGGCACTGAGCGCCTCGGCGAACTGGCAGGGATCGAGTCCGATCTCGGTCGCGAGGCGGATGAGCACGGCGACTTGCCCGATGTTTTCGCCGCGCTCGAAAAACGCCCGGAAGATCGCGGTGTGCATCGCCGCCGCGCGGCCCTGCTGGCGGGCGTAGGCGGCCGCGAGGTGCGCGAGACGGCTGCGCGGTTGCACCGGCGGAAGGCGCAGCGTCATCCCGCGCTCGGCCGCCATTGGCTGGACGGACTCGGACCAGATGTCGCGGAGGTAATCGCCGGCGGGATCGAGCAGCGGTTCGGGATCGGGCCGGAGTTCGAAGGCGCGCCAAGTGATTTGGACCGAGTCGGCTTGTTCGCGCGCGACGCGGTCGAGGGCGGGTTCGGCGAGGTAGCAGAACGGGCACACGAAATCGCTCCAGACATCGATTAGAACGGCGCTCATCGGAAAGTGGTGCCCAAGGGGGGACTCGAACCCCCACGCTGTTAGGCACAGGCTTCTGAGACCTGCGTGTCTACCAATTCCACCACCTGGGCACAGCGAAGGGGGCAATGGATACGCGGCGCGATTCCCGGCGCAAGTAATTTGTTCCGGGAGCCAAATCGGGCCCGACTCGGCAGCTTCCGACCGAACGCGTGCGCCGTGCCCGGGTCAGGCTTTCGCGGCGAACTCTTTCTCCATCGCGAGCAGCCGCTGCTTGCGCCAGATGCCGCCGCCGTAGCCGCAGAGTTCGCCGTCGGCGCGGATGACGCGGTGGCACGGGATGACCAGCGCGAGGCAATTGGAGCCGTTGGCGCGGCCGACGGCGCGCGGGGCTTTCGGCACGCCGACCGCCTTGGCCATCTCCGCGTAGGAGCGCGTGCGGCCATACGGGATGCGGCCGAGCTCGGCCCAGACGCGAAGCTGGAAATCCGAACCCACGGGCGCGAGCGGCAGGTCGAAGTCGTGCCGCGTGCCGGTGAAATATTCGCCGAGCTGCGTGCGCACGGCGTCGAGCGCGACGTTGGTGCCGGGCACGACGGCGCATTTCAGCCGGCGGCGGAGCATCGCGATCTCGCGCTCGAGCGCGCGGCGGTCGGCAAACTCCAGCATGCGCAGCCCCCGGTCGTCCGCGAGCGCGAGCATCGTGCCGAGCGGAGTCTCGATGCGTTGCGCAAGGAGCGCGGCGCTGCCTTTGGCTTGCGCGGGCGTCTCGCCGAAGATGCGCGTGAAAGCGTCGCGGAAACCGCTGTCGGACTCGTAGCCGCGCGTGTGCTGCACATCGGCGACGGCGCGGCCAGCTTTCACGTCGCGCAGCGCGAGGCCCATGCGGCGCGCGCGCTGGTAGGCGTGGAAAGTCATCCCGTGGTAAGCCTGGAATTGGCGGCGCGCGGTCGAGGGCTCGATGCCCATCGCCTGCAGATCCTTGTCGGTCACGCGGCCGTCTTCGGATTCGTCAACGGCGCGGCGCAGTTGATCGACGAGCGCGGGCGGGCGCTTCACGTGATCCATCGGCTTGCAAACGCGGCACGGACGATAGCCGCCGTGGAGCGCCTCGTTGATGTTGGGAAAAAATTCGACGTTCTCCGGTTTCGGTTTCTTCGCACGGCAGGTCGGGCGGCAGAAAATCCCGGTCGTCTTCACGCCGGTGAAGAAAACGCCTTCGTAGGTCGCGTCGCGGTTGCAGAGGGCGCGATACATCGTGCGACGCGTGGGCAGGGCCGTGAGGTCGGACGGCAACCGGTTCACCAAGGGCGGAACGGGCACATCGGTCGCGGTGGATTCGGGAGACATGGCGGAGATCATTTAGGCGCGATGATAGCAGAAGGGGCGAGGCGATTTCCGCCGAATTTCGGGCAGGTAATTTCGCGTTGCGGATTGACGCTCCGGCCGGAGCGCGCTTGGGTTTCTCCGCGGGCCGCAACCAAGGATTAGCCATGAAAACGCCCCGTGCCCGCACCCCCGGCTGGAAGAAAGCCGTCGCCCAGTTCCCCCGCAGCGCCCGCGCTGACATCGATGCGCTGTGGGACAACTCCGGCCTGCTCCCCGCCGCTACCGTCGGGCGGCTGATGGGAAACATGAACGCCGACATCGGCGCGCTGATGATGAGCCTGCTGCCCGTCGCGCAACAATACGCAGTCGTGCCCGTCTCGCATTATCAGGTCGGCGCGGTCGCCGCCGGCATGCCGGTGCCCGGCACGGGTTGGGCCAGCCTCTACCTCGGCGCCAACTTCGAATTCAACAACGTCGCGCTCAGCTTCACGGTCCACGCCGAGCAATCGGCCACGACCAACGCGTGGTTGAGCGGCGAGGCGGGCATCCAGGCGCTCGCGATCAGCGCGGCGCCGTGCGGCTACTGCCGGCAGTTTCTCTACGAACTCGTCACGGCCCAGCAGCTCTCGATCTTGCTGCCGGACGATCCGAAAAATCCGCTGTCCTACAGCTCGACCCCGCTGACGACGTTTCTGCCCGACGCGTTCGGGCCGAGCGATCTCGGCGTGCAAGGCGGCATGATGGACCCGAAACTTTGCACGCATAATCTCACGCTGAGCGGCGGCACGCCGACCGACCCGGTGGTCGCCGCCGCGCTCGCGGCCGCGTCAGGCAGCTACGCGCCCTACCAGACCGATGTGTCCTACCAATACAGCGGCGTCGCCGTGCAGTTGACCGACGGCTCGATTTATCCCGGCCGCTACGCGGAGAACGCCGCCTACAATCCCAGCATGTCGCCATTGGAGTCGGCGCTGACGTTCATGAACATGACGCGGCCGCAGAGCGCCACCCGACAGGTCACCCGCTGCGTCCTGGTCGAGGTGCCGACGCTCGCGAGCCAACTGAGCGCGACCCAAGCCGTGCTCACCGCCTACGCGCCGGGCGTGACGCTCGAGTATTGCGCGGCGAGCATCGTCACGGGCGGCACCGCCAAGGCCGCGCGCAAGAAAGGCCCGGCGCCTGCCGGCCGAACGCGCCGACGCGATTGAAGTCCACCCAATAGCCTGACTGGTAGGGCGAACCCTCCGGGTGAGCCGATTTGATTCGGTGGCGAAGCACGGCTCACCGAGACGGTTCGCCCTACCCCTTGCCACGTAGCGTGAGCCTCAGGCACGAGCCTCAATCGGCGTCCAGATATTTGCTGATTTCGGGCAGCTCGCGCTCGCGGCGCCCGGCGGTGTTGCGCACGAAATACGAATCGAGCGGCGGATCCATGTCGCCCTCGTCTTCGTCGTCTTCGTCGCCGTCGGTCTCGATCTCGACGTCGAGCAGACTCTCGCCGTAGTCGAAATACTGCGAGATGCGCCGCGGCGTCGGATCGAGCGCGAGCGCGGGATTCGGGATGGCGCCCTTCTTGACGTGAATGAAGTGGCAGGGGAACGACTCTTCTTTGAAGTGTTTGACGAAGTCGCTCATCCACTTGTTCGCGACGCCGGTGCGCTTCGTGAGGAACACGACGTCCGAAAAATGGATACACGCCTCGAACCACGGTGCCAGCACCGGTTGCCTCTCGGCGAGTTGGCAGTCGACGACGCAAAAAATGCGCGCGAGTTCGGCGCCGTGCCGTTCGAGCCAAGGCTTCAGCGCCTCGAGCTGCGTGATCGGGTCGGCGCGGGCGTCGCTGAGAAAAAACACCGTGGCGCCGGCCGGCAATTCCGTCGCCGGCAGATCGGGCGACGCCCAGGTCCAGCGGCGCACCTCAGCGTTGGCCAGCGCGGCGAGTCTGGCATCGACGGGGTTGGCCGCATCGGTGTCGGGAACGAGCACGAGCGCGCGCTCGCCGTCGGCCAGACCGTTTTCCACGAGGTCGCGGACGATCTCCCGCCGCCCCGAGCCGGGAGTGGCGAGGATGAAGTAGACGAGTCGCTTGGGCTGTGGGTCGGCGGCCATCGGTCAGAACTTGAACGTCTGGGTCTGCGCGCTGTGGCGCAGCCAGTGGTCGACGAGCACGAGCGCCGCCATGGCCTCGACGATGACGACGGCGCGGGGCAGCACGCACGGGTCGTGGCGGCCGCGCGCGGCGAGCTCGGTGTCGGCGCCGTGGACGTCGACGGTTTTCTGCGGCTGGAGAATCGTCGCGGTGGGCTTGAACGCGACGCGGAAGACGATTTCCTCGCCGTTGCTGATGCCGCCCTGCACGCCGCCGGAATAGTTGGTCGTCGTGCGGATGACGCCGTCGCGGTTCTCGAAAGTGTCGTTGTGCTGCGAGCCCATGAGCCGCGAGCCGGCGAAACCGCTGCCGATTTCAAAACCTTTGGTCGCGGGCAATGAAAGCATGGCGCGGGCGAGATCGGCTTCGAGCCGGTCGAAGACGGGTTCGCCGAGACCGGGCGGCACGCCGCGCACGCGGCACTCGATGACGCCGCCGACGGAATCGCCGGAAGAACGCGCCTGCTTGATGCGGGCGATCATGCGGTCGGCCGACTCCGGATGCGGGCAGCGCACGGCGTTGGCGTCGACCTCGGCCAGACTGGGAAAATGCGGGAGCGCCGGCGCGGCAATGTCGTGCACCTGCGTGACGAACGCGCGCACCTCGACCTTGCCGGCGAGGTGGAGAAGTTTCCTGGCGACCGCGCCGGCGGCGACGCGACCGATGGTCTCGCGCGCGGAGGAGCGCCCGCCGCCGCGATGGTCGCGATGGCCGAACTTGGCCTGATAAGTGTAGTCGGCGTGCGAGGGGCGGAATTTCCCGGCCATCTCCGTGTAGGCTTCGGGGCGCGCGTCGGTGTTGGAGACGAGCATCGCGAGCGGTGCGCCGGTGGTGCGGCCTTCGAAAATGCCGGCGAGAAACTGGACCGTGTCGGGTTCCTTGCGCGGCGTGGTGATGTCGCTCTGGCCGGGGCGGCGGCGGTCGAGTTCGGTCTGGATTTCGGCTTCGGTCAGCGGCAAGCGCGGCGGGCAACCGTCGATGACCACGCCCACGGACGGCCCGTGGCTTTCGCCCCAGGTCGTGATCGTGAAAAGTTTGCCGAAGGAGTTGGGCACGAGGGCACAGATAGGCGAACACCGCTTGCAAGCAAGCCCCTAGCAAGGCACGGTGCCGGCATGAAATTTTTCATTCTCAGCGGCAGTCATCGCGCCGAGGCGCAATCGCTCAAGGTTGCGAATTATCTGAAGGCGGTGCTGCTTGCCGAGCACAGCGACGCCAGGGTTTTTCTCTACAGTCTGAGCGGAAATCCCCTGCCTTTGTGGGACGAAACCAGCGGCGGTGCGCCCGATGCGTTGTGGGACCCGATCTCCGCGGAGCTGAAGGCGGCCGACGCGCTGATCGTCGTGTCGCCTGAATGGAGCGGAATGGCGACGCCGGGCGTGAAGAATTTTCTGCTGAACTGCACGACGGACGAGGTCGGTCACAAGCCCGCGCTCATCGTCGCCGTGTCGGCCGGGCGCGGAGGCAGTTACCCTGTCGCGGAGCTGCGCATGAGCGGCTACAAGAACAACCGCCTGTGTTGGCTGCCCGAGCACTTGATCGTGCAGCACGCCGAAGGCAGCATGACTTTGCCGGACAGCAGCGCGGATTTGAGCAAAGAGGACACCACGATTCGCGCGCGGGCGCGCTACTGCCTGCGGTTGTTGGCGGAGTATGCGAAGGGCCTGGCCGCCGTGCGGATGAGCGGCGTGGCGGACCACAAGACGTATCGCAACGGAATGTGAGGCGGCGTGGTGAACGCGGGCGGCACGCCGAGCGCGCTGCCGGCCGATGGCGCTAACCCAAGCGGTCCTCCTGCGCCGAGGCTACGGGGGACAAGTTTCTTTCCGCTTCGGAAAGAAATTTGGTGCCCCCGCCCGGAATTGAACCGGGATCTACCGTTTAGGAAACGGCTGCTCGATCCATTTGAGCTACGGGGACTAGCCCGCTGCCGATGCTGCTTCGCGGCACGGAAACGCAAACCAAAAATGCCCATTGACAGCTCCCGCACCGGCCGCAACATCTCACCTCTTTTCCAAACATGAGCAGCACCACCGAAACGAAGTCCAGCACCGCCCAGACCCTGAAGCCGGAGGAAATCCCTTTCACGAGCCCGCACCTGATGAGCCGTTTCATCACGGATACCGGCAAGCTGCTCCCGCGCAAATACACCGGCTTCTCCGCCAAACAGCAGCGGGAAGTGACCCGCAAGATCAAGCGCGCGCGCAACATGCTCGCGATGCAATAAGCGGCTCGCCACCCAGCCAATTTCAGCCGGAGCATACGCTCCGGCTTTTTTATTTCGTGAGCAAAATCACCACCAGCATCTACCGGCCGACCCCGGCCAATTTGCGCCGGCTCGCGGCGGCATTGCGGCGCGGCGAACTCGTCGCGGTCCCGACCGAAACCGTTTACGGGCTCGCGGCCAACGCGCTGGATGCGCGCGCATGCCGGAGGATTTTTGCCGCGAAACGCCGGCCGACGCACGATCCGCTGATTGTCCACGTGCTCGACCTCAGACAGGCGGCGGCGCTGGCCGAGATCAGCCCGGCGGCGGAGAAATTGGCTCGCCGGTTCTGGCCGGGGCCGCTGACGCTGGTGCTGCCACGCAGGAGCACCGTGCCGGACATCGTGACGGCGGGCCGCGACAGCGTGGCGATCCGCTCGCCGGTGCATCTGCTGGCGCGGCGACTGCTCCGGCTGACCGGCCTGCCGCTCGCGGCGCCCAGTGCGAATCCGTTCGGCTATGTCAGCCCGACGACAGCGGCGCACGTGCGCGACGGATTGGTCGGACGCATCCGCCACATTCTCGACGGCGGCCCGTGCCGCGTCGGCGTGGAGTCGACGATCGTGGATATGCGCGATCCGGCACGACCGAAGATCTTGCGGCCGGGGGCGATTTCCCGGGAGGCAATCTCGCGCTGCTTGCATCGCGCCGTGCGACTGCAGGAAACCGGCCGACCGGCCGGCAACGCCAGGGGCGAACTAGCGCCAGGGATGCTTGAGCAGCACTACAGCCCGAGAACGCCTCTGGTCGTGGTCGGAAAATTGACTGCGAGCGTCATACATGCCGCGCCGGAAAATTCCGGCTTCATCTATTTCGAAAAACCATCCGACATCCGTTTGACCGGACAGGAATTTTGGCTCTCGCGCGGAGGGGATGCGCGCGAAGCGGCCCGGAATCTCTATGCGGTGCTGCGGCGTGCCGATCAGGGCCGGTTCGCCCGCCTCTGGGTCGAAGCGCCGCCGGGGGCGCTGGGCCCCCTGGCCGGCGCGATCAACGACCGCCTCCGGCGCGCGTCGGCCGGACGCTGAACTCGGCCCGGCCCCCGGGAGCGCGACCTTGGGTCACTCCTTGTCCTGCTTGGACATCACGACGTAGTAGTCCTTGTAGGCGCGGTCGTAATATTGGGCGTAGTAGTAGCCGGACACGGCGAGGTTCAGGCCGTTGAGCACGGCACCGAAGCACGGCACGTTGGCCTCGAGAATCTTGCGGGCGCTGAACTGTGCGGCCTTGCGGCGGACACGGTTGAAATAGATCGTGAAGAGCGAACCGTCGCACAGCGGCAGGATGATGAGCGCGTCGCTGACCGCGGCGAGCGGCGGCGTGTCGATGAAGACCCGGTCGTAGCGCTTGCGCAGGTCCGACAGCATGATCTCGAAATTCTTGCTGTTGAGAACCTGGGTCGGATTCTTCGCGCGGCCGCCCGACGGCAGGATGTCGAAATTCGGATGGACGCTCTTGATGATCACGTCGTCCAGCCCGGACCAGCCGGAACACACGTCGATCACGCCCTTGATATTTTCGAGCCGGAATGATTTGTGGATGTTCGGCTTTCGCAGATCGCAATCGACGACGACCACGCGTTCGCCGTGCGAGGCATAGGTGAGGGCGAGGTTGGTGGTGGTGAACGATTTTCCCTCGCCGGGAATCGTGCTGGTCACCATGACGCACTGGGCGTTCTTGCTTTCGTCCTTGAGGCGCAGACTGGAGTGCAGGGTGAGGAAGGCCTCGGCCACCTGTTTGTCCTGATTGTTGATGACGATCTGCGCCTTGTCCTGCTGCTCCATCCGGCGAATCTCGGGGATGATGCCGATGAGCGGCAGGCCGACGACCGACTCGATGTCGAACGAGCTCTTCACGCGGTCGTCGATGAACGCGACGAAGAAGGCGAAGGCCGTGCCCAGAGCGAGCCCGCCGAGCAGGCCGAGGGCGAGATTCAGGGGCACGTTGGGCGAAACCGGCTTCGAGCCGGGCGCGGCGCGGTCGACGATGCGGGCGTTCTGTGTCTCGATCGTGCTGGTCATGGAGGTCTCGCGCATGCGCGCCATGATGTTGTTGAGCAGGTTTTCGTTGATGCGGAGATCGCGCTCGAGATTGGTGTATTCGACGGCGAAGCGGTCGAGTTCGAGCGACTCGGTCTCCTGGGCCGCGAGGGAGAGGCGCGCCTCGTCGGCGTTGCGCTTGGCCGTCTGGTAGTCGGCCTCGATCATCGCGGACGCGGAGTCGATGGCGCGGTTGAGTTCCTGTTCGGTCTGCGTCAGGGAGTTGACGGCCTCGATCATCTTGGGGTGGCGGTCGCGATAGTGTTCGCGGAGCTGGGCGAAGACGATTTTCTGCGAGGCCACTTGTTGCACGAGCTGGCTGATCAAGGGCTGGCTGGCGATAAACGGCAGGTCCAGCAATTGGGCCGGAGTGCTGCGCCGTTCCTGAACCTGCTTCCAGCGGATCTCCGCGTCTTTCAGGCGGGCGTTGCTCTGCGTGAGGTAGTTGCTGAGCGTCTTGAGTTTCTCAGTGACGATATCCTTGCGCTGGTCGAGGGAGACCAAGTTGTTTTTCTCGCGGTAGTTTTGGAGCATGATCGCCTGCTCCTCGACCTTCTTCTTCTGCTGTTCGGCGCGGACCTTGAGGTCATCGACAGCTTTCATCGACTCCTCGATGCGCATGCGCGAGTTGTGCGCGATGTATTCGTCGAGGAAAAGATTGGCGATCTTGGCCGCAACGAACCGGTCCGGATGCTGGTATTGGACCTGAATGATCAAACTCAGGCGGATGGGGACGATCTTGCGGTTGCGGAAAATAATTTCGGCCGCGCTCGGAGGCTCAGTGTCGCCCTCTTTCCGATACGGGGCGATAAACTGCCGGAGGTCTTCGCCGGTGAGCCGCTCGGCCACGCGCTGGACGATCGAGGTGCTCTCCATCACTTTGACCTGGGTGTTCAGGTCCTCCGCCGAGCGGATTTCGTTGTCCATCACGCCCTGCACCTGCATCACAATCGGGTCGCGTCGAAAAATCTGCACACTGGCGACCGACTGATAGACGGGAGTCTGACCCAGCGTGTAAACCAGGGCGGCGGAAAAAACCAAAAGAAACACGACCACGATATACCAGACGCGCTCGCGGAGAATCAGCAGGTAGTCCTGAAAGCTGCGTTGGACGGCGGTCTCGCCATAGCCCACCGAGCTGTAACCGCTGTAATTTGTCCCGTAGTAAGAGTAGGGATAGCCGCCGGGACTGGTGCTTTTTTCGGACTTCGGATTTTGATCCATGTTCAGAGGAGGCGTTCGGGCACGTAGATCACGTCGCCTTTCACGAGCAACCACGGTTCGTTCGAGTTGCCCTGGATGAGCTCGTCGGCGTTGATGGTGTAGTTTTCGGATTTTCCATCGGCCAAGGTGCGCGTCAGGCGCACGCGGCGGCGCTCAGCCAGCCGGGAGAATCCGCCGGCGCGCGCGATCGCCTCCAAGAGTCCCATTTTCTGTTCCGGGGGAAACGCGATCGCGCCGGGGGAGTTGACGGCCCCCAACACTTGGGCCGTGCGCTGCGCGTATTCCACCACCGTGATGCTGATCTGCGGGTTCACCAGATAGTCGCGGTCGTAGAGCTGGCGGATGATATCCTCGGCTTGATGCACCGACTTGCCCTGCAACTCAATCGTGCCGATGAGCGGCAGCGAAACCGATCCTTCCTGCGTGAGCCTGACGTCGCGCTGCAAGTCAGGCTCCTGGAAAACCAAGACCCTGATCAAATCCGACGGCTGGAGAACATAGTCCGTCGAAACGGGCTTGGTCTCCTCGGCGAACAACGAAAGCGTGGAGCCGAGACAGAACAGCAAGAGTCGGCATACAAGGGTCTGGATCGAATTCATCTCAGGGAATGAAAAACGGAAGAAGACCCTGCGATCTTCTTCCGTTCTTGGCTATTAAAATTGCTCAATAACGGACGTTGGCGCCGAAGCTAAACACGCTGTTCGAGAAGCTGAGCGCGTCCACATTCGAGCCGGCCGGGATCGAAGCATCGTTGTTCTTGTAGTCGTAGGCGGCCGTGAAATTCAGGTAGCTGCTGTAAACATAGGAAACGTTCAGGCCGAATTGATAATAATCTTCGGAGCGGGGCGCGATCGCCCCAAACCGCCGGTAATCGACCGAGCGCAAATCGAGGCTGGCGCCCATGCTCCACTGCTCGCTCAGCGCGCTCCGGCCCGAGACTCCGGCACTGAACACTTTGGTGGACTGGCCGGTGGCGGAGTTGCCAAAGCCATTGTTGACCGACAACTGGAAGCTGGTCTTTTCCGAATAGGCGTAGCCCAGAGAGGTATCGAGGCCGAATCCGCTCTCGTCGGAACCACGGTCGAACGTGCGCTTGTTGTAGCCGACCCGAACCTGCCCGTTGAGCTTCGGGGTGAACTCGCCGCGCGAACCGATGTTCAGGAAATGCTCCTTGTTGTCGGAGGCCGACCCGCTGAGTGTCGTGGCGCGATACCGGTAGCCCACGCTCATGTCGAGCTTCGGGGTCATCTCGTAATAGACGTCCACCGGCACGCTCCACGCCGAACTATCCGTAAACGCCGCATCTGCATAGTTCGTCTTGTCGAAAACCAGTGCCGCTCCGAAGCTCGTCTTTTCCGAGAAGGCAAACTCGGTGTTGGCTTTGCCATTGGTGACATCGCGCCGGGCCAGCCGGCCCGTGCCCGCGCCAACTCCGGGTTGGTTTTGCGCCAACTGGACGAAAGAAGCGGCCGCCCCCATCTTCGTCTTGCCGTTGTCATACTGGGAGGTGAAGCCCAGATCGGCGATCGACGAGTTTTGGTTATCATTGTCCGAATACCGCACATATTCCTCGCGGTAATGGAGGTTGCCCTTGTTAGCCGAGCCCTTGCCGAAGACCAATTCGACGCCCGGCTTGAAGCTAACAATGGTATCGCTCACTTTCGGAGCCGTGGCGGAGCTGTCCGGGCTCAGGAAAATGTTGTCGTCAAAGCGGACCGCAATCGAGCCGGTGAGAAACAGCTCGGCGTTGTCACCCACCGCCATGAACGGCGCGGCATAGATTGAGGCGCTCGAAAGTGCCAAGGCGGGAAGGAGCCACTTGAGGGTTTTCATACTAATTTGTCGGTTCGTTGGTTTGGTGTGGTCGAGCGAGTTGCTGCTGTGCGATTCCTAAATCTCAAACATACCCTAGGAGGTAACAGGGAAATCCGGGCAAAGGACAGCAGAATTTATCGTTAGGCAATTTTTTCGGGGTAATCGTTGTGTGGTCAAGTCGCCCGTATTGAACTGCATATTCCTGCGGGCAACGGCGTCGTTTC
This sequence comes from Opitutia bacterium, assembly GCA_016199925.1. Lineage (GTDB taxonomy): Bacteria > Verrucomicrobiota > Verrucomicrobiia > Opitutales > Opitutaceae > JACQFT01. Next base: position 20,025 of record JACQFT010000005.1, read on the forward strand.
GGGCGAACGGTCGCGATCAAGATGCAAAGCACTTTCCTGTGCAAGTATTTATTTTTTGCGAATCTCGCCCCCGCGATTTTTTTCGAGTTCGACCTCCGTCCTCGGTTCCCGCCATGATAAAAACCGCTCATGCGCCGCCCGACGTTCTTCTTAATATTCGATACCGACGGCGAGGGTAACCGCACGGTCAGCGTCCGTTGGGGTCGGCTGGCTCTCACGGTTTTGGGGCTGGGCGCCGTAACGTGGACGAGCGGAGCGCTCGCGGTTTGGCTATTTGTCGCGCGGTTCCGGGATTTCCCGGAAGCGAAGTTCGCCGACATCCTTTTCCCTCAGCGGTGGCCGGCTTACCGCGCCAGCCAGGGCGACCACTATATTGCACAAGCGGACGGCTTCGTCGCCAGGAACGACTACCTTTCGGCTTTCGCGAAGTTGCGAGCGGGCGTCGCCAAATCCCCCCGAAATGCCCACGGCCGGATTTTACTGGCGCAATTCTATCTCGCCAGCCGCCGGCCTGACCTCGCGCAGGACGTTCTCCTCGCTGGCCTGCCCTACCTGCAGCGCGACCGCGCCTACCTCCGCGACCTCTTTCGATTTCTCCTCGATTTTAAAGAGGACGCCAAACTCCAAGCCGTGACGGACGACTTGTTGCGCTCGCCCGCCGGGACCGCCGAAGACCGGCGGCTCGTGGCTTACTTCGCCGCCACGGTTGCGTTTTTCCGCGGCAATTACGACCAAGCCGAGGACTTGATCGCGACCCACCGTCTGAGCGAGACGACCGACGGTGTGATCCTGCAAGCGCGCCTCGACTGGGAACGCGGTTATCCCGACATCGCGGTCGTTCGCCTCCAGTCCCATCTGCAACACGCCCCCGACGCCGAGTCGATCTACGTCCAGTTGGGCCAATTCTACCGCGAACGCGGCGACCTCGCGGCCCTCGAGAAAAACGCCGTCCAACGGCTCGCCCTCAATCCCCTCTCCCACGCCCCGCGCCTCGAGTTCCTCTATCTCCACGACCAGCGCCGCCACTCCGCCCGCCTGGGCCAGGAAATCGAAACCTACCTGCGCAATTTCTCCCGCGAACCCGCCGCCTTGCTCGCCCTCGCCGAGTTCGCCGCCAACACCGGCCGCCCCGCCCTCGCCACCCGCGTCAATGACCTCGCCCGCGCGTTCAACCCGCCCATCGAAGGTCCCGCCCTCATGGTCGCCGAAGCCCACATCGTCGCCCGCGAATATCGGACCGCCCTGAATCTGATCGCCACTTACACCCGCGCCTCGCCCGAATGGGCCAAACAGTTCACCGCCGTCCTCAACGGCCTCCAAACCGTCGCGCTCCACGGGCTCGGCCAACCCGACGAGGCCCGCCTTTTCCTCGATCACCTCCTCGCCCAGCCGGACCTCCGTGCCGATAACCTCATCGCCGTCTCCAATCGCCTCGCGGCTATCGGCGTCCGCGACCAGGCCCGGGTGCTGCTCGCCCGCGCCTTTGCCGCCGACCCGCTCAACCAGGCCGCGCTCACCCAACTCGTCCGCCTTGAACTCGCCGACCGCGACGTCGACCTCCTTCCCGGCCACCTCCGCGCGCTCATGAAAATGCGCAAACCCTCCCGCGACGTTCTCCAAGCCGCCGCCGCTCACCTCGGCAGCGACCTCAACCTCTTCCTCGCCCCCCAAATCGAACTCCTCGCCGCGCTCAAGACCGCTCTCGCCCGCCCGCCCGCGCAGAAAATCTGCCCGTCCCCGCCCCGCCCGGCGCGACCTGGACCCGCCGGGCCCCGCCTCGGAACCACCGCGGCAAATCATCGCGCGCCGCGCCCCCGCCCCCCCGCTCAGGCTCGCGCCTTCAACACTTCCGCCAGCGCCCCGAGCAGCCGCTCGTTCTGCGCCCGCGTGCCGACCGTGATCCGCAGCCATTCGGGCAAGCCATACGGTTTCACCGGCCGCGTAATTAACCCGCGCCGCTGCAGCGCCTCGAACACCGCTCCGCCGTCGCCGACTTTCACCAGCAGGAAATTTCCCCGCCCCGGCACGAACTCCAGCCCGAGCGCCATGAAACCTTCGCCGAGCCGCGCCAGTCCCGCGCGATTCTCTTGCCGCACCTTCGCCACGAACGCCTCGTCGTCCAGCGCCGCGACCGCCGCCGCCGCCGCCACGCCGCTCACGTTGAACGGCTGCCGCGCCCGCTGCACGATCGCGATCAGCTCCGCCGCCGCATAGCCGTAGCCCACGCGCAGCGACGCCAGCCCGTAGATCTTCGAAAACGTCCGCAGGCCGATCACCTTCCGCCCCTCCGCGATCAGCGGCCGCAGGTCCGGCGGCGCGTCGAGAAACTCGAGGTAGGCCTCGTCCATCACGAGGATGACGTGCGGCGGCAACGCCCGCGCGAGCTCCTCGATCTCCGCCGCCGTGTTCGTCGCGCCGACGGGATTCGCCGGACTCGCGAGGAAAACCAGCCGCGTGCGCGGCGTGATCGCCGCCGCCAGTTGCCGCAAATCCTGCCGCATCCCGTCGAGCGGCACTTCCACCGGCGTCGCCCCGAACATCAGCGTCACCAGCTTGTAGACGATGAACGCCGACTCGTGCATTACGCACTCGACGCCCGGCGCCAGAAACGCGTGCCCGATCAGCTCGATGATCTCGTTCGAGCCCGCGCCGATGATGAACTGGTTCATCTCCAAGCCGGTTTTCTCCGCCAATTTTTTCCGCAGCGCGAAATAGCCGCCGTCCGGATAAAGCTGCGCCTCGCGCAACGCCCGCTCGCCCGCCGCGACGCCCAGCGGCGACGGCCCGAACGGATTCTCGTTCGACGCCAGCTTGACGATGCCCGCCGGGTCGAGCCCCAGCTCGCGCGCCACCTGGTCGATCGGCTTGCCCGGCTCATACACCGGTTGCGTCAGGATTCCCTTGTTGGCCAGCTCCGCGTAAGTCATCCCGCCAACTCACCCGCCCCGCCGCCTCGACACAAACCAAAATCCGCCCGCCCGTGCCTCGGGGCCGGCCCGCGCCCGCCGCGCGCCGCTACCCGACCGCTTGCACGCGGCTCGGCACGACGACCCACTGCATCCCCGCCGCCGCGGCCGCCTGAAATCCCGGCGCGCCGTCCTCGAACACCAGGCACTGCTCCGGCGCGACGCCCATGCGCGCCGCCGCGAGCAAAAACATTTCCGGCGACGGCTTCCCGTGCGTCACATCCTCCGGCGTCACCACCACCGGAAACAGCTCCGCCAGCCCCATCCGCCGCAGCGTTTCGCGCACGATCAGCCGCGGCCCGCCCGACGCCACGCTCACCGGCGCCTTCGCCGCCACGCCGCGCGCGAACTCCACCACCGGCTCGATCAGCCTGATCTCCGGCTGCAGCTCCGTGAACAACTGCTCCTTCTCGTGGAAAATCCGCCCGGCATCCGCGTTCAGGCCATAGTGCAGGACGAGCAACTCCGCGACCCGCAGCGTCGGCACGCCCGCGTAGGAGTAAAACAAATCCTCGTCGAGCGCCTGCCGCAGCCCCGCCCGCCGCATCGCGAGGTCCCACGCCCGGAAATGCAGCGGCATCGTATCGACCAACGTGCCGTCGACATCGAAAATGTAACCGGCGAAATCGCCTTCCGGAATCTCAAGTTTCATGGGAGCGCGCGACACAAACGCCCGCCCTCCCGCGCGCAAGCGCAAACTCCCCGGCCCGAAGCCCCGGCGCCGCGCCCGCCGCCCCCGTGCCTGCGCCCGACCGTTCGGCCGAAGATCGCCCGGGAATACGCGGTCTCGCCCGCGCCTCCGACGCGCAGCCACTCATCCATGGGACTCCGCCTCTTTCAGAAATCTGGTCCGCTCAAAGGTCTCATCTTCCGGCTGTGGCTGCTCGATGCGCGCGCCAAGGAACGGAGCTTCCTCCCCTTCCTCGACCCCGCGGACCGCATCCTCGACCTCGGCTCCGGTCCCGGCAGCGTTTGCCGGATTCTGCGCGCCCGGGGTTTCGCCGTCACGCCCGTCGATGTGCAGGATGTCGCGCTCGACCCGTCGTCGCGCCCGCAACTTTACGACGGCCGCCGCCTGCCGTTCGCCAGCCAAAGCTACGATGTCGCGCTCCTCCTCACTGTGCTGCACCACACCTCCGATCCCGCGCGCGTCCTCGCCGAGGCCGCCCGTGTCGCGCGCCGGGTGATCGTGATCGAGGACGTCTACTCTTCGCCGGTCCAACGTTGGTTGACTCACCGGGTCGATAGCCTGCTCAACCTCGAGTTCCGCGGCCATCCGCACACCAATCGCACCGATCCCGCCTGGCGCAGCCATTTCGCGGCCCGCGGCTGGCGCCTCGTCCACACGGACAGCCGGCGCATCGCGCTGTTCTTTCGCCAGCAAACTTACATCCTCGACTGCGTGCCGCGCCCCCGCCCCATCTCCGCCACCCGCCCGCCCCCGACCGAAACCCACGCCGTCGTCGGCGCCCGAGCATGAGCCCGTCGCGTCTTCGCGTGTTCGGCTTCCTCGCCGCAGGCTGCCTGGCGTCGGTCACGGCCGCCGCCGCCGAGCTGACTCCGGAAGACTGGGCGAAAATCGCCCGCGGCGACGTCATCGTGCGCAGTCTCCCCGCGGGTGAGGCTGCGGCCGGCCGCGTTTGGGCGGCGGTGTTGATTCCCGCCCCCGTCTCGACGGTGTGGAACGTCATGCTCGACGTCGAACACGCCCCCGAGTTCGTCCCCGGCCTGCGCCGCGCCCGCCGGATCGAGCGGCACGGCCCGAGCGAAATCATCGAGCACACCGTGAAGTATTCGTGGCTCCTGCCGGAAGTCACCTACCGCTTCCGCGCCGACTACCGGCCGCAGGAGCAAATCGATTTTCAGCGCATTTCGGGCGACCTGCGCGCCTTGACCGGCACCTGGACCCTGCGGCCGACGCCCGACGGCACGGGCACCGTCGTCACCTATTCCGTCATGCTCGATCCGGGTTTTCTCGTGCCCCAATGGCTCGTGCGCCAGTCGCTCGCGCACAACCTGCCTGCCGTCCTGCGCGCCACCCGCCAGCGTGCCACGGCGCCGCCCCCGTCGCCGGCCGGCGATCCGCGGCCTCGGTGAACCGGCGAGCATCACCGTCGTTGACCGAGCCGCCCCCGGGCGTCCGACCGCCCGCCCAAATCCCCCCGCGCCGCGCCCCCTCCGGCGCGAACACCAAGACGAACCTATCGGGTTGCTTTGCGGCGGCGACGCACGGGGCTTTTTGGCCGGGCAGGAGACGAAAGTTCGCCGCCCCGGCGCGACGGGCCCCTGCACCTGCCTCCTTCGTGCGATGGCAAACCGCTCGACGCCGCGATCACCTGCCGATTCGGGGTCCCGCTCCACCAATGCCGCTTCGTCCACATGACCCTAGAAAACGCAGTTGAAACGCGGAGAGCGCGGAGAGCACAGAGGAGAAAACCCGGCTTTTTCGTCCCGAGTCCCCTCACTCGGCAGGTGAGCCTTTCGAGTGAAGGATCCTCTCTCTTTCTGCTCCGCGTCCTCCGCGATCTCCGCGTTTCAACTGCGGAATTTAGGATGACTATACAATGGCTGGATCGCTTTCGGCCGCAGGGCGCGCCAGGCAGCCGGACCGGAATTCACCGAGTCGGCGGCGGCCATCCGGTTCCCTCCGCGCAATCCGAAGACAAAGAAACCGGGCGAACGAGGCGATCGCGCGTTCGCCGACTCAGTGTCCGCTCGCTTCGAGTTCGCCAGGCTTGAGGAGCGGGGCGAAGAGCGCCTTGTTCGCGCTCTTCATGTAGGCTTCCTTCGCCTCGATGGTGCCGTCTTTCACGCGCGCCATCAGGCTCTGGTCCATCGAGATCATGCCGTCGCTCGCGCCGCCCTCGATGATCGAGCGCACGTTGGCGATCTGGCCGCTGCGGATCGTGTTGGGCAGCGCTTCGTGCGTGAGCAAAATCTCGTGCACGGCGCAGCGGCCTTTCGGGATGCGTTTGCAGAGCAACTGCGCGACGACGCCGGCGAGGCAACTGGAGAGCATCACGCGCACCTGGTTCTGCTCGTCTGCGGGAAAGGTGTTGATGATGCGGTCGATGGTCTTCGGGGCGTTGTTGGTGTGCAGCGTGCCGAAGACGAGCATCCCCATCGACGCGCAGCCGAGCGCGAGCTTGATCGTCTCCATCTCGCGCATTTCGCCGAGGAGGATGATGTCGGGGTCGTGGCGCATGGCGCCCTTCAGCGCGGCGGCGAACGAGCCCGTGTGCTCGCCGACTTCGCGGTGCACGATCACGGACTTCTTGATCGGATGCACGAACTCGATCGGGTCCTCGATGGTGATGATGTGCCGCGCGAGGTGCTCGTTGATGTAGTCGATCATCGCCGCGAGCGTGGTGGACTTGCCCGAGCCGGTGGGGCCGGTGACGACCACGAGGCCCTCCTGCAAGTGGCAAAGCTTCTTCAGCGCCACGGGCAGATTCAGCGTTTCGAACGAGAGGATTTTCGCCGGGATCTGCCGGAACACCGCGGCCTGGCCCCAGTGATTGTAGAGAAAATTGCCGCGGAAGCGCGCGACGCCGGGAATCTCGTGCGCGAGGTCGAGGTCCTTGCGTTCGAGGAAATCGGCCCAGCGTTTCTCGGGACAGATTTCCTTGAGCAACGCCTCCATCGCCGCGGCGTCGAGCGGCGCGCCGGCGATCGGCACGAGCGAACCCGAGATGCGCGACTTCGGCGGCAACCCGACCGTCAGGTGCAAGTCCGACCCGCCCTTGTCGAGCATCGTGCGCAGCAGGGTGTCGATGGCGGCCATGGGAGTTTAGGAACGGACGACGCGGGCGGCGTAGAGCAAAGCCGCCCGGATGTCGGCGGGTTCGAGGGCGGTATGCTTGGCCAGCAATTCGGGCTCGGTCGCTTGAGCGGCGAGGGCCTGCACGATTTGCGCGACGGAAATCGCCGTGTCGCGGACGGCCGCCCGGCCGTCGCAAAATTTGGGGTCGCGGGTGATGCGGCGGAGGAGCGTGGGGTCGCTTTCCATGCGGGGGAGCGTGTGGAAACAGGCGTGGCGCGCAAGGCCGCGCTGGCACGAAATTGCTGTTGAAAATCTGGCACTCCCGGAGACCCTGTGGCGATGCGAACGACTCTGACCCTCGAACCACGCGCGGCGCGGTTGCTCCGCCTCGAGTCCGCACGTCGGGGCGGGCGGCGGACAGCTTCCGTGGGCAAAATTATTTCCGAACTGGCCGTGCGGCATCTCGGCGGCGAAGCATTGCCGACGGAACGCAGAATCCGGCGTCGGCAGGGGCTCGCCTATGTCGAGGCGTTGCCGGGTGAGTGCACCACGCCGCCGTTGAAGGGACTGCTGCACGACGAACTGCCGTGAGGCATCTGCTCGATATCAGCGTGCTGTTTCCGCTGTTCTGGGCGGGACACGCGCATCACGCGCGCTGCCGGGCGTGGTTCCTGAAGCACCGGCACGAAGGCTGGGCGACCTGCGCGGAGACGCAGTTGGCGTTCGTGCGGTTGGCGGCCAATCCGGCGGCGACCTTTCATGCCCCGCTAACTCCCGCGCAGGCGCTGGCATTGCTCGCCGCGGAAACCTCGCGCGGGGATCATGTGTTCTTGCCCTCACCGCCGCCCGAGACGAAGTTCGTGGGTCGGGCCACCGGACACCGCATGGTGCAGGACTTTTATCTGGTGCAACTCGCCGTGCAAACGGGCGCGAAAGTCGCCACTGCGGACGAGGCACTCGTCCGGCACTGGCCCCAGCACACGGTCAAGGTGTGAGCACGCGACTTCGGCGGCAACCCGACCGTCAGGTGCAAGCCCGGCCCGCGCTGGTCGGGCATCGCGCGGAGGGAGGTGGCGAGGGCGGGCATGGGTCAGTCCGAAGATTTCATGGGGATGTGGCGCCCCCGCCGCGTTTCGTTCGTAAACCGGGACGAGGGCGTCCCGGCTCCAAGCGAAAGACTTTCATCACGGGTGTGAATCCGGAGTCGCGGGTGCTGCGGCGGAGGAGCGTGGGGTCGCTTTCCATGCGGGGGAGCGTGTGGAAACTGGCGTGGCGCTCAAGGCCGCGCTGGCACGAAATTGCCGTTGAAACCTGTCGCGCGCCGAGACCCTGTGGAGATGCGAACGACTCTGCCCCTTGAACCACGCGCGGTGCGGTTTCTCCGTCTTGAGTCCGCGAGACGGGGCGGGCGGCGTTCTACGGCAGGTAGCCGCGTTCGCGGGCGAACGCCACGAACGGGCGGCCTTTCTTTTGGTTGCGCGGGTCGGACTGGGCCGCGCGGAGCGCCTTGAGGCAAGCGTAGTCATCGAGTGCTTCCTCCATTTTCTTGAAGCGGGCATACGGAATGACGGCGAAGAGCTTGCGGCCGTTTTGTTCGATGATTTGGGCAGTGGCGGCGGGCATGGCGGGTCAGCGATAGACTTCGCGGCGGTGAAGCACGCGGTGGACGACGACGGTTTGGTTGGCGACCTCAAACAAAACGCGCCAGTCGCCCACGCGCAACCGATAACTGGGCGTGAAATTGGTCAGGCGTTTCACGTCGCCGGCAAGATTGTCGGCGAGCGCGGCGATCCGCCGGGAGATGCGGGCGGCGTTCTTGGGCGGGATCGCGGCGAAGTCGCGTTGCGCGCGCTCCCGAATTTCCAATTCGTAGGTCATGTCGTGTGGCCGACGGAACGCCGCAACCCGACCGTCAGGCGAAAGTCCGACCCGCCCGGGTCGAGCATCGTGCGAAGCAGGGTGTCGATGGCGGCCATTGTTATTGATAAGCGGCGACGTTCAGAATCCGTCCATCCCGTTGGGCAATTTCCGCTATCAGGCTTCCTCCCAGGGTGGTGGGCGGCAAATGCTGTTCCACATACCAAACACCATCTTTGAGAACAGCGTCATACTTGGATGGATCTCCAATGCTTTCCTTTCCATAGATCGGCGTCCATGCGGCGACGGCAAACTGGATGGCGGTCTTTTTGTCGGGGACGAAGCCGTTTGCCGACGAGAATTTTGGGTGCGGCGATTTGTATCCAAATGGTGGCGCATCTTTGACGGAAAAAATGAGGCCTGCGCAAACGGCAGAGGTTAGCGCCACAGCGAGAATGGCCTTCTTTGTCGGACTCATCATGAAATCTTCGCGCGGAGGACGCGGTTGGTGATGTTGGCGAGGGCGGTTTCGGAGGTGATCTTCTTTTCCTGCCAGAGGGCGAGGACGACGTTGTCCATCAGACACATTCCTTCCTTCACGCCGGTTTCCATCGTGTTGCGGAGGCCCTGCGTCTTCCCCTCCTTGATGAGGTTTTGGATCGCGGTGTTGGCGATGAGGATTTCGCACGCGAGGGTGAGACCCCCTTTGCGCGCGGGGAGGAGGCGTTGGCAGACGATGCCGCGGAGACTCTCGGAAACGCTGGCGCGAATCTGCGTTTGCTGAGCGGGCGGGAAGACGTCGAGCAGACGGGTGAGCGTGGTGGCGGCGTCGCTCGTGTGCATCGTGCCGATGACAAGGTGGCCGGTCGGAGGCGAAGGACTTGGTGTGCGGGCCGACTTCGCGCTGGGTGACGTTGCAACCTTTGGCGGGTTGAACGACCTCGATGGGGTCCTCGACGGTGATGATGTGGTCGGTGCGCGACTCGTTGAGGTAGTCGACCATCGACGCAAGGGTGGTGGTCTTGCCGGAGCCGACGGGGCCGGTGATGAGGATGAGGCCGTTGTGGTAGGAAAGGAGTTTCTTGAGCGTCTCAAGGTGCGCGGCGTAACCGAGGTCGGCGAGCGAGCGGATTTTGTCGGGCACCATGCGGTAGGAACCGGCGGCGCCGTTCTTGTGGAACATGAGGTTGACGCGGTAGCGGTCGTTGCCGCCGAGCGAGAGCGCGTAGTCGTAGTCTTTGCGCTCAAGGAAAATTTTCCGCTGACCCTCGGAGAGCAAAATCGTGTTGAGGCGCAGCGAGTCGGCGGCGGTGAGCGTGCGGTCGGAGATTTTCGTCAGCACGCGGTTCTGGCGGATGAAGGGACGCGCGCCGGTGGAGAAATGCAGGTCGCTCGCGCCGGCGGCGGCGGTGGCTTTGAGCAGGCCGCGGAGCGCGACGGCGAGCGAGTCGTCGTCCATCGCCTCGACGGCGTCGAAGGGGAAAAACGCGCCCGCGGTGTCGGCGTGCGCGGTCGCGGCGTGCTTGACGCTGGCGAACGGCACGGCGGTGGCGCCGTCGTCGAACGGGTCGCTCATCGGCGGGCCTTTCGCGCCCTTGGTCTGGGCGAGGCCGGCGAGTTTTTCGAGCATCTCGACGTCGGCGACGAGGCTGTCGTCGATGAGTTTTTGCGCGTAGTCCATCAACTCGGCGCCCTCGCCGAGCGCGGTGCGCAACTGCACGGCTTGCGCGCGGGTCAGCAGGCCTTGGTCGAGGGTGAGGCGGAGGAGCCAGAGGACATCGTTCTTCACGCGGGGCGGGGCAACGCAGCGAGTGTGCCCGCGCGGAAGGACAAGCCAAGCGCGAAGCTCGGGGAGCGCGCGTTCGCGGGTGGTGCGGACGGCGGACGGTTTTTTCGCCTCGGATTGCACGGATGAAGACGGATCAAAGAAGGAGACGGAGAATCCGGCTTGGAAATGGAGCCGCGCCGCCCTCGGCGCGGAAATGCCGCAGAACGCGGCGAGGGCACCGCGTCCCCAGTCAAGCAATCGGAATAAATGGGACGATTGATCCGTTCCTATCCGAGAAATCCGTGGTGAAAAAAACGCCCGAAACGGCGACGGCGCGGCGGGTAGCGACGTTCTGCTGGCCAGCAGAGTGCCTGCCGTTTCAGAACCACAGGCACGGAGGCCTGTGGCTACGCTAAGCCCGGCGAATCAAAGCGGCGTCAGCGCGAGGCGGATGCCGTCGGGATCGGTGAGGGTTTGCGGCGCGGTGACGCGCGCCGACGCGGCGGAGATTTCCACGAGGCCGGCGGCACCGGGCGCGACGGGCCGGCGCGAACGACCCCAGGTGTTGACGGCGATATGGTGGTGATAGCCGTCGGCGGCGAGGAAGACGGCGCCGGGATAATCATCTTGGCGGACGGCGAGGCCGAGGTCGCGTTCGTAGAATTCGCGGGAGCGCGGCAGCGAGGTCGCCTCGAGATGCACGTGGCCGAGCACGGCGCCGTCCATCGGCGAGGGCGGCGTCGTCGGGAGCGCGGCGAGCACGCCGTCGACGTCCATGCGGCGCGTGACCATCGCGATGCGGTCGCCATTGTGCGGCCATTCGGCGACGGGGCGGTCGCGGTAGATTTCGACGCCGTTGCCGTCGGGATCGGTGAGGTAGAGGGCTTCGCTGACGCCGTGGTCGGAGAGACCGTCGAGGGGCCACGCGGTTTCGGAAATCCGCGCGAGCGAGGCCGCGAGATGCGCGCGGTCGCGCACGAGGAGGGCGGCGTGGAAGAGTCCGGCGGTGCCCGGCGGTCGCGGCGCGGCATGGACGTCGCCGAGGAGGACGATGAGCGGCGCGGTGTCGACCGAGGCGGTCAGCGCGGTGCGGTCGGCGCCGGCCGGGCGGGCGTGGAGACCGACGACGACGGTGTAGAACGCGGTGCTGCGGGCGAGGTCCGGCGTGCGCAGGGCGATGTGGTTCAGTTGAAAAGTGCTCACGGTGGGCGAGGATAGTCCGTCGGGCTGATTTGGCCAGCGGAGGGGGCGGCGGAAACCGGCGGGCCGGGACGCCTGCCGCTACGATCTGGGGCCACTGCGGGTTTAGCCGGCGAGACGGGGCTGCGCGTTGCGGGTTGCAATGCGCCGGGGAGACGGTGTTATGCAGGCTACTCATTTCATGCTCCGCAAGCTCATCAGCACCATCCGCCAGTCCTTCAAGAAGGCCGACAAGAAACCCGACGCCAAACCGGCTCACAAGCACGTCAAGCCGGCGGCCAAGACCGGCCCGGCCCATCCCGCGCGCCACGACGACGCCCGTCCGCCGCGTCCGCACGGCAGCCATCGTGGCGGCGGCGGCCGTTCGCCTACCTCGCACGATTCGCGCACATCGCACGAGCCCCGCGCGTCGCACGATTCGCGTTCCAGTCACGCGCCGCGCAGCTCGCACGCTCCGGCTCCCCGACCCGCGCACCCGCCGCGCGCTCCGCAGGCGCCCAAAGTTTTGCAGGAAGTGCCGAAGATGGACACGCTGTTCACGGCGCTCGGCCTGAACGACCGTCTCGCCTTCGCCGTGCAGCAGATGGGCTACGAGACCCCGACGCCGATCCAGGCGCAGGCCATCCCGCAGGTGCTCGCCGGCAAGGACGTGATCGGCTCCGCGCAGACCGGCACGGGCAAGACCGCGGCGTTCGCACTGCCGATCCTCCAGCGGCTCGCCACGCACGGCAAGATGCGCTGCCTGATCCTCGAGCCCACGCGCGAACTCGCCGTGCAGGTCGAGGAAGCGTTCAAGAATTTCTCCAAGTTCACCGACCTCCGCGTGACCGTCGTCTATGGCGGCGTCGGCTACGGCAAGCAGCGCGAGGACCTCGCGCACGGGATGGACATCCTCGCCGCGACGCCGGGCCGCTTGCTCGACTTCATGGAGCAGGGCGAAATCCGCCTCGATAACATCGACATCCTCGTGCTCGACGAAGTCGACCGGATGCTCGACATGGGTTTCCTCCCCGACGTGAAACGCATCGTGTCGAAGGTGCCGAAGGCGCGCCAGACGCTGTTCTTCACCGCGACGCTGCCGGCCGAGATCGAGCAGCTCGCCGCCTGGGCGCTGCGCGACCCGTTCAAGATCGCCGTCAGCCGCGAGCGCTCGACCGCCGAGACGATTTCGCACGGCTTCTATCCCGTCGTGCAGGCGCAGAAATTCGCGCTGCTCGTCCACCTGCTGGAGCAGACGGACTACAAGAGCGTGCTGATCTTCTCGCGCACGAAGTCGGGCGCCGACTACGTCGCCAACCGCCTGATGCACGCCGGCCACACCTGCACCGTGATGCACGCCGACCGCAGCCAGCAGGAACGCACGGATGCGCTAAAGGGTTTCAAGTCCGGCAAATTCGAAGTGCTCGTCGCGACCGATGTCGCCGCGCGCGGCCTCGACATCGCGGGCGTGTCGCACGTCATCAATTTCGATGTCCCGGAAAACCCCGAGGACTACGTCCACCGCATCGGCCGCACCGGCCGCGCGCAGAACACGGGCGACGCGTTCACGCTCGTGACCGAGGAGACTTGGCGCGACGCGCGCAGCATCGAGCGCTTCATCGGCATGAAGATCGAGTGGAAGAAAGTGGAAGGCTTCAACTACACCTACTCCGGCATCTTCGACGGCGGCGGCATGCCGCAGGTCGCCGAGCCGAAGCCGGTGAGCCGCCTGCACCGCGGCGTGCGGCGCTGAATGCCGCGCGCGGGCTCAGGGCGCGAGCGTCAGGTGGAGGGCCTTGAGCGCTTCGCTGACGGGCACCGCGAACACCAGCCCTGCGTAGCCCGAAGCGGAGATTTTCCAACTGATGAGGCCCGAATGCGTGCCCGTCTTTGTCGACGGGCGGACCGCCGCTGTTGCCGGGGTTCACCTTCAGGTCGGTCGGTAGAAACTTGCGTTGAGCGATGACGCGCCCGCCGCTGACGACGCCTTTGGTGACGGGCGAGCTGAGTTCCTCCATCGCGGGGCAGCCGGGGCGCGCAGGCGTCGGCGCCGGCGGGAGGTGCGCCGGCACGGTCCAACTCGATCGCCATGTGCGAGGAACCGGGCCGTTTCAGCAGAGCGACGACCAACCGCTCCGGGCCCGGCCGCTACCTCAGCCTCATGCCGTTCTCCGACGGCTGCGGCAGCTCCCGCAAAATCGAGGCCCCCAAGGAGCGCACGCGCCTCCGCCCGACGCTCAACGGGCTCCCCATCCCCGAAAGCCTGGGCGTCATCGTCCGCACCGCCCGCCGGCGAAGGGAAAAATCGCTCCGTCGCCCGCCGCCTTCAAGCCCGCAAAGACGGCAAGGAATACGCCCTCCGCGTCCACACGCGCCCGGCGATCCTTAAGCGCCTGCACTCGGACGACGCGGACCTCCTCATGCGCATGGAGAAAACCCACGGCATGAGATTGGCCTCCTGCGCCGGCCCCAACTACCACGCCTGGCAGCCACAGGCTCGGCGACGGCAGATCGAGAATTCTTGCCCGCCGTAGGCTTCGCGAAGGAGGGTGAAAATTATCACTTGTCGCGGCGGCTCGCCTCGCCAAAGCCTCGGCGACGGCTGAAGCCCGACGGGCGAAGACGGAACGCGATGACGGACGAGGAAAACCGGTAACAAATCTTTCTCGTTCTCTTAATCTTTCTCTCTCCGCGCCCGGTCTCACCGCCGGGCGCATTGTTCCTAAGGCCACCCCGCGGGCCGGCGAGCTTGCTCGCGCCGAACCCGTCCCCGCACCGGAAACAGCCGCCCCACGCCCCTTGCGGCGAATAGCCGCCTTATTCACCGCAGCTCATGCGGCGATTACGGCTTGTATTCGCCGCAACTTCTGCGGAGTATCCGCCCCGTGCGTTACATCCACCAGCTCCCGGCCTGGCCTCGGTTCGCGTGGGACGACGCCACGCTCGCGCCGCTTCTCACCGACGTCAGGCACCGCCAAGGCCGTTTGCTCGGCCGCATGGCGGGCTTGGGCTTTCGCTTCCGCTCCGAAGCCAATTTGGAAACCCTCACCTCGGAAGTGATCAAATCGAGTGCGATCGAGGGGACGATCTTCGACCCCGAATCCGTCCGATCCTCCCTCGCCCGGCGGATGGGCTTGCCGGGCCACGACGAAGTTCCGTCGCGTCGCGAGGTCGAAGGCGCCGTCGAGATGATGCTCGATGCCACGCAGAAATTCGCCGAGCCACTGACCGTCGAACGCCTGTTCGGTTGGCAATCCTCGCTCTTTCCCGCCGGCCGGAGCGGCATGCGCGCCGTCTTGGTCGGCCAATGGCGCACGCCCGTAACGGACCCGATGCAAGTCATCTCCGGCCCCATCGGGCGCGACAAAATCCGCCCAAAAAATATCCACTTCGAGGCGCCGCCCGCCAAACGCGTGCCCAGCGAAGTCACCGCCTTTCTCCGCTGGTTCGAGCGCGCCGACTCCACCGACCCCGTGCTCCGCGCCGGCCTCGCCCACTTCTGGTTCGTCACCATCCACCCCTTCGAGGACGGCAATGGCCGCGTGAGCCGCGCCGTCGCCGACCTGGCTCTCGCGCGCGCCGACGGTTCGGCCCTGCGATTCTACAGCATGTCGCCGCAGATCGAGGCGGAGAAAAAGCAATATTACCTCGCGCTGGAAGAAAGTCAGAAAGGCACTCTCGACGTCACGCGCTGGCTCGGGTGGTTCCTCGGTTGCCTCGGCCGCGCGCTGCAAGGCGCCGAAACTTCGCTCGAAAAAATTACCCGCAAATCGTCCACGTGGGACTGGATCAACCACACCACGGCAATCAACGACCGGCAGAAGCTGGTCATCAACGCCCTCCTCGACGGCGCCGACCACGAGCTCTCCACCTCGCGCTTCGCCAAGCTCGCCCAGTGCTCCCTCGATACCGCGCTGCGCGACATCAAACTCCTCCTCGAAGCCGGCGTCTTAGTGTCAGGCCCGAGCGGCGGCCGCAGCACCAAATACCACCTGCAATCCCCGCCCAAAAGCTAAACCCCGCCGACCTCCTCATGCGCATGGAAAAATCCTACGGCGTGAAACTGGCCTTCAGAGCCGACCCCAACTACCACGCCTGTCAGCCACAGGCTCGGCGACGGCTGATCGAGAATTCTTGCCCGCCGAAGGCTTCGCGAAGGAGGGTCAAAGTCATCAACGCGATGACGAACGAGGAAAACAGGTAACACATCTTTCTCGTTCTCTTAATCTTTCTCTCTCCGCGCCCGGTCTCACCGCCGGGCGCGTTGGTTTTCTCAATGAGCCAAGCGTGTCGCGATACGCGCGTTCTTGCGCGGCCTGCGTCTGCGCGGAGCACGCTCGGGGCCCAAACACACAAAACGTGCCCCCCGTCGGATGGCTACTCGTCATCCATTGCTGCCATGCTCGCTTGATAGCGCTTGCGACTGTCTTCGCGCTCGTGGCGCTCCGTCTCGGCGATCCAGCGATAGAACGGCCCCAGCACGTCGTCGGTGGCATGCGTCGCGGCGGCCTTGATTGCCTCGGCCTCGACGTAGTCCTGCTCCTTGTCGAGTTCGCCGTTTGTGCCGGAACGGCTGCGCGGGCCGCTCACGACCCACAGCGTGGTCCGCATGCGCTCGTAGCCTTCCACCCCGGCGAGGTCTTCGGCAAGACGGAGGATGATCTTGGTCAGTTCCGGAAAGCGGAAGATGATGAGCGATCCGTCGAAATGGATCACTTCCATGAGTTCCCGGAGCTGGTCGTAGGTGGTGGTGGCGTTCACGGCTGCCGTGAATCTCGGCAGCCAGAAATCAACGTGCTCGAGGACGAGGCCCTGGAAGAGCTCCCGCCACACATAGCCCATGTAGTCCGAGGCCTTGGCCATCATCTTCTCCCAAAGGAAGGCGCAGATCGCAGGGAATCCGGGGTCCTTTTCGAGGCCGGCCAGCTCGAACCGCGAGAGGATGTCCCGCGGCAACACCTGGTAGCGCGCCTTGCGTCCCAGCGTTTCGTAACGGGCGGCGCGCTGGAGCGCGAAATCGTAAACTGCCCGCGGATATAGCTGGGCGATGCGCTCGAATCCTCCGCCGTGATGATCGACGTTGATCTCGGGGACTTCAACGAGCGCATCCAGCACGTGTTTGACGACCGCCACTGAAGGCGCGGGGGACTTGGCGTGGTAGGGATTGAGGGCCGCGAGCACTTCGCCGTGTGCGGCGTGGGGCAGTCCTGCCAGCGGCAGCCGGCCGAGCAACTCGAAGCCCCATTCCGCGCAGGTTTCTCCGACCCATTGTATGAGTCCGACAAAGCCAAGTATCTCGTCGGGGCCGGCCTTGGCCGCCATCTTTTCCAACAGCGCACGCTCCGCCGGCTCCAGAGTCATTTCCTTTCGATTACGGAAGCGGAAATAGTCGATGACCCCGCGGCGAATTTCAGTGCGCGGGTGCTCCGCAGCGAGTGCCAGCAGGCGCACCGCCGCTGCAGAATAGCTTTCCGGAAGACCGTAGAGCACCTGCTGCCAAATGGCGGCGATGCGGGCACCGCCCGCAGGGTCGAGCATGGCCTCGGCGATGGCGACGGCCCGGTCGGGGTCGCCCTTCGCCAAGGCGGAAATCAATTCGCCCGTGTTCGGGCTGTGACCGGCCTCCAAACTCTCCTGTGTGATTTGTTCCAGACGCGCGATGGCTGCCGCCGCGGTGGACAGCTCGCGGAAGAACTCGGCGGCTACGAACCGGACATGTTCCTCCCACCGCGCCTTGATCTTGGCCTGGGCTTCCTCGCCGCGCGGGGCGCCCACGTCGACGGCAAATTCGAAGTAGCCCTGGGTGTTGATGACCGTCGCCAGCCGCAGGTCGAATGAATCCCGCACGAGGCCGATGACCTTGCGCGCGGCGCCGGCAAACTCCGGGTCCTCCTCGTAAGCCAGGTCGCGCAGCAGCAACTGGCGGACCGCGAACTGCACCATCGTGTGACGATGACGCTGCACCGCCCGCTCCAGCACCGCGAGGGCCCTCAGGCGCTCCGGGCGCCAGAGCACGCGGAATTTTCCCCCGTCCGCCACGTGCGAGGTCTCGACCCCGGCGACGCGATGCAACGCGCGCTCGATGGCGCGAACGGCGTCCAGCGCGAGCAGCCACGAATCCTCGTCGATCACCCGGCCTAGGATGCCGAGCGCCCGCGCGCGAATGGGCGCCGTCACCTCCATGTTCACCGGCTGCTTCCACCACCGGGCCGTGCGCCCCTGCCACTCGTTGAACTCCACGAAGCAGGGTTCAAGCAGCGTGCTCAGGATTGAGCGGTGCGAGGCGATGATCGCTTGGGCGGAGGGTCTTTGGACGAGCCGTTCAATCCAGTCCAAGGCGGCATCGACGATCACGACAGGCTTGCTCGGGGTGAACTTCACCACCTCGGCGATGACTGACCAGGGGTGGTTCGTGCCGCCGTCCATCATGCCGCGCGGGGTGTCGACGCCGAGTTGCCAGAGGAAATCCAAGGCGGCGGCGCGGTGGGCGTCATGCCAGAGCGCAACCGGCTTGAGGAGCGCGGGAAGATAGGAGCACACGTAACGGTGGGAATTGATCCCGTCGTCGGCTTCGTCCAGATGGAATTCCGGAGTTGCGCCGCGGGGTGCCGTCTTCTGGTCGAGCGCCTTGCGGGCCAAGGCGAGCGATTCCCCGGGCAGAAAGACGCTGAAAGTTTTCCACTGCTCGAGCAGGCGGCTGCGTTCGTAAAAATTCGACGCATCGAAGCGGACGAATTCCGCGTCGAGGAGCGGTCGCAGTAGTTCATCGCGGCCCATCGCCTGCACGCCGGCGATCCACGAGGCTTCCGCGAGATTGCGCAGGAGCGCCGCCGCTTGGTTCTTAAACTGCCGCAAAACCGCGGTCGCCAGTTCCGGCAGCCGTCGTTTGAGGTCGAAGGCTGTGTCGAAGACGAGGAAATCGGCGAATAGGTCGGGGATGACCCGGATGTTCTTGTTCTCGGCCGAAATCACGCCGGCCGCCTGCAGGCGCCGGAGCAATGCTTCAACGTCCACTTTGGGAATATCGAGACAGTTCGCGGTGCGCTCGTGGAAGATCGCATCGGGCGTCACCGGCGCGAGCAAGGCGATGACCCGCAGGAGGCGCGCCCCCTGCTTGCGGTCGGCTTCGCCCAGATGCTCCAGATTGTCGGCCTCGAAGGAGCGGAAGACTGCGGCCCGAAATTCGTCCACGGAATGCCAGTCGCCCCACTGGAGTCGATCGCGCTTGAGCAGGTCGCCGGCGAGTGCAGTCAGGAACGGGCTGTCGCCGGTCAGGCCGACCAGATCCTTGGCGCGCCACTTGAACTGCGGGCCCAAGGCGTCGACCGCCAGTTCTTCCATGTCCTTTTTCTTGAGGGTCAGCACTTCCAACTGTTGCGGCGCGGTGAAGCCGTGCTCGCGCAACCGTTCCTCAAGCGCCTCGTTGCCTTGCGGCCGGGTGGCGAGCACCAGCTTCGTGGCCGCGCGGCGCACACACGCTGTTGGCCAGCTCCCACAACAAACGACTCTTCCCGTCACCGCCTTTGCCGGAAATCTTGAGCACCTTGGCGTTTGGATCGGCAACGAACGCCTTCAGCTGGGCCTTTTCCTTCCGCCGTCCCACGAACTTGTAGTCGTGGTTGAAGGAGTGGCTGGCGCGCTGAATCGCCGCAAAGTAGGCTTGGGCCGGGACCAGCGCATCCGTGGCGTAGGGCGCGAAGCGCTTGAGCTCCTCGGGCGCGAGAAAGGACAGCACCGGCGGCTGCAAGCGGGCGGGCACACGCAGGCGGAACTCAGCGCAGATGCGATCAAGGTTCCAAAAGGACCAGCTAGGATGCTTGGCCATCTCGTCCTGCACGTCCTTGTGCGGGTCGCAAGCCACGAGGAGGAAATAGTGCTGCGCGGGGTGGGTCGCGTCTTTGACCGCCTCCTTCGATTGCGCAACAGTCCATTTCTTGTGTCCCTTGCATTGGAAAACCCAGGTCTCCCCGCCTTCCACCTTGGCGATGAGATCGATGCCTTTCTGCGCCCGACCTGTGCCGGCGGCGTAGGTGTTCGCCTCTATGATCCGGCGCTCCACGCGCTGCCCATTGCGTTCGATTACCAGGGAAACCCCCGAGTTCAGAAAGCGCAGGAAGAAGCGCTCAAATTCTGTCGCGTTCAGGTCCGCCAGCCGAAGCCGGAGGTGCTGGTCCAATCGAGATGCGGAATTCTGCGGGATCACTAGCATCGGCACATATATGAAGGCTCGCCGCCTTGCAGCCCAATTCCTCGTCTCATCAATCACCACATCCATCGACCACGTGCCGAGCTAAATCATCGTCCCAAATCACCCGACGTTTTTCGGCCGAACGTGGAATCCGATTGGCCGCAGCAGCACCTCTCCTCACGGAACCGTGACGCGCTTGCCTTCGAGCTGACCGGGCGTGAGCGGCGCTTCCGCGGCATTGCCAGTCGCGTCGTAGGCGCGCACCGACTCTGTGCCGACGAACGTGTCGCCGCTCACCCTGATCCGAAATGAAAGCTCCAGCCGCCCCGAGTATTTTTGCGAGACGCGGTCAGCGATCACCTCCGCCCACTTGCCCTTGATCTCCTTGCCCTCCCCGCCCTCCGTGCCCGCTCCCTCTCTGTCCTCCGTGGTTCCATCCGTGTCGATCCGAGTAATCCGTGCTTAAAATTCGGACCTCTTCCCAGTGGTGCCGATCAGCGTGCAGCAGCGGTTTCTCTCCGCTCCTCCTTCGCGTCTCTGCCTTTCGCGGTCTTCGTGTTTCTCGTGGCCGATCTTTCTCCGTCCTTGGCGAACGCATCCGTGCCCATCCTCGTCATCCGTGGTCAAAATCGTCTTGGCTGCTTTCTCCGTTGGCGCCGATTGGCGGCCTTTGGCGGTCAACCCGTCTCGGTCGTGCGCCATAACACCTCCGGTATCTCGCCTCGTCGGATCGTTCGTGGCTCGCCGGTGATTGGATTCCCGCGGCCCGGCCCGTATTTTGGTCGTCCGGCGCACCACCGCAAACCCTGCCGCGGCCTCAAGCGCACATAGCCGCGCCGCGCGAACCTGCTTCGCCCTTTGCACGCGGCGGGTGGCGTGCGGCACGGCGGCCCCGACGGACTTCGCGGAGGTGCCCGCGAGCCCGATGAGTTTGTCGCGGTGGTCTTTCATCCAAGAAAACGCTTTTGAAACGCGGAGGGCGCGGAGAGCACAGCGGAGAAAACTCGGCTTTTTCGTGCCGAGTCCCCTCACTCGGCAGGTGAGCCTTTCGAGTGAAGGACCTCTCTCTTTCTGCTCCGCGTCCTCCGCGATCTCCGCGTTTCAACCGCAGAATTCAGGTTCATAGCCGGTAAGTCCGATCCGCCGAAGCTGGCCTAGGTGGGACTCGGGAAAAAGGCCGGCTCCGTCCGGCCCCAGGATTGAGAAAACCGAGACGACACGGAGGTCGTCCCGCCAGACGAAGTGAGAGTTCGAGAAATCCGTTCGGCCTCGCGACAGCCCGGGGCCCAGCGTGGCGGGGATGCTATGGGCCCGCCCGGCCCGCCACTATGGGGCATCACCCGGCAGTCGGCACGGCTGGCCGGCGGCGCGCCGCGCCCCCCCGCCGGACGTGCAGCCGGGGGGCCGGCGCGGCCCCGCCGCGGCCAAAAAAATCTCCGCGCCCGGCGACCGCCGGCGTGCGCTCCGCCTCACAGCTTGATGTAGGCCCAGCCCTCCGCCTGCTTGCGGATCAGCTCGGCCACGGCGGCATCAACCGGCACGGCCTCCTCGACGAGGTCTTTCTTTTCGAGCTTCAGGTGCCGCATCGTGTTCTGGCACGCGCCGAAGATGATGCCCTGCGCGTGGAGCTTGGCGATCCTCGCCTGCAACGCCGGATGCTCGGCCGAAGTCTTGGCCACGACCAGCCCGATGGCCCGGCCGTGCGCCACCACTTCGATCGTGACGTTCTCCGCGCCGAGGGCGCGCTGCACGTTCTCGATGACTTGGAGCACGCCGTCCCATTTCTCAATTCCGTCCATCGTCACGTCGAAGACGGCCCGGTAGGCGGTTTTCGCCGGCGGATTGGCGGGCTCGGCCGCCACAGTTGCGAGCGGCAGCGCACCGAGCGCGGCCAGCAGAAGGTAGGTGTTTAGTTTTTTCATGGTGGGAGAATGGTGCGGCCCCGGGCGCGAAGCCGCGACCGGCGAACCGTGGTAGTGGACGCAGGGACCGCCCAGCGCAAGACGCTAGCGTCGCCGGCCGCGACTGAGGACCCGGTCCACCGCGCGCGCGATCCTGAGCTCCTCGTCCGCACGCATGACCCGCACCGTCGCCCGACCGCCCTTCGGCGAAATCCGCGGGGCGTTCCGCGCGCCGCGCGACCGGTGCCGCGCGACGCCGAGGCAACCGAGCCCGGCGCAACGAAAGCGTCTGCGCGATGTTTTTCCTTCTGCGGCAAACACCACCCGGGACCAGCCGCGGGATCGGCGCCCGACCGGCCGGACCCTCGGCGTTCATCTGCCAAGAAAAACACAGAGCCGGAACCGCCCGCGGGGCGCGGGCCGGGGCGCGACCGGCTCGGGTTTTACCCCATAGTCTGCGCGCGTTTTCACGGGCATCCTGCGGTCGGTCGGTCCACGGCTCCGCGCCGGAACCCGTCGGGTCTCCCACCCGCCCCTCCCGCCGCCCACGCAACATGATCTCCTCTGCCGCCCTCACCGGTTCGCATCGGCGCACCTATCAAACTATTTTTCAGCTTCCGGCTTCGCCCCCTCTGCTCTGGCCCGACGTGCAGGCGCTGCTGCGCCAGCTCTGCCAGGTGGAAGAAGAGCCCAACGGCGACCTGCGCGCGACGCGCAACGGCCAAAGCCTGACGCTGCATCCGCCGCGCACGCCGGAGGTCGGCACCGCCGACGAACTGACGACGCTGCGCCATTTTCTCAAGGGCTCGGAGCCCGCCGCCCCGGCGGCCGACGAGCCCGCCCAGCATTGGCTGCTCGTCATCAACCACCATGAGGCCCGCATTTTTCGGTCGGAGCTGCGCGGCGCCGTGCCGCAGCAGATTCTGCCGCACGAGCCCTCGGACTATTTCCGCCACGCCCGGCACTCGCAGGATTTCTCCCGCGGCCAGGAAAAGCCGGACCCCAACAGTTTTTTCGAACCGGTCGCCAAGGAACTGCAGGCCGGCGGACAGATTCTCATCTTCGGCAGCGGCCCGGACACGGGCGGCGAGACGGAGCAGTTCATCAACTGGGTGAAACAGCACCACCCGGAGCTCGCCGCGCGCATCGTCGGCGCGGAGGTCATCGACGAAAGTCACCTGACCGACGCCCGATTGCTCGCCAAGGCGCGCGCATTCTACGCCCGCCCGCGCCCCGGCTGAGCGCGCCCCAGTCGACGGCATCCCGCCACGGCCCCAAAATTCTCCGACGACCACGAGCGGCTCGGCGTGCCGCGCACCGCGACGGGCGAGGAGATTTGTCCCCGCGTTCGCACGCCTCCCGATTCTACTGGATAATTCCGGCGGCGTGCATTCGTTCAGCCGGCTATGACTACCCGACAGGTTCGCCCCATCCTCTGTTTCCTTGCCGGCTCGGTCCTCGCGACCAGCCTTTTTGCCCAAGCCCCCGCGCCCAAACTCGCGTTCCCCAACACCAGCCAGACCGCTTCCGTCAAGCAGCAGGTCGGCGTCACCGACATCGAGGTCAACTACGCCCGCCCGAGCGTGAAGGGCCGCACGATCTTTGGCGGCCTCGTCCCCTACGGCGAAGTCTGGCGCACCGGCGCGAACACCGCGACCAAGATCAGCTTCAGCACCGCCGTGAAACTCAACGGCGCGGCCGTGCCCGCCGGCACCTACGAGTTCTTCACCATCCCCGGCAAGACCGAGTGGACGATCATCCTTCAGGGCCTCGGCGAACGCACCCAATGGGGCGCCTACGGCTACGACCAGAAACACGACACCGTCCGCGTCACCGCCACGCCCACGACGCTGGCCAACACCGTCGAGAGCCTCTCCATCGGTTTCTCCGACCTGCGCAGCAACGCGGCCACCCTCAACATCGCCTGGGAAAAAACCCGCGTGCCCGTGAAACTCGAGGTCGACGTCGTCGGCCAGCTCGTCCCGCAGATCGAGGCCGTCATGGCCTCCGCCGAACCGAAGAAGCCCTACTTCCCCGCCGCGATGTTCTATTTTGAGAACGATCTCGACCTGAAGAAAGCCATCGAGTGGATCGACGCCGGCCTCGCCGAGCAGCCCACCGCCTTCTTCATGACTTACCGCAAGGGCCTGATCCTCGCGAAAGCGGGCGACAAGGCCGGCGCCATCGTCGCCGCCCAACAGTCGCTCGAGATGGCCAAGAAGGCCACCCCGCCCGCGCTGCGCGAAGAATACGTGCGCCTCAACGAAGCGCTCATCGCCAGCCTCCAGTAAGCCGGCTCTGCTCGGGTCCGGCGCGGGCGGCGAAACGTTTCGCCGCCCGCGCCCGGAACCTGCGCCTCCGCGCCGCGCGCCTCCGCGCGCCCGCCCGCCGCGTTCTTCTGCCGCTCGTTGCCGTTCCGCTCCGCTCGTCCAAAACGACTCTGCTCCGCCGACCCGCCCGCTAGCGTGGCGGCCCGCAGGCTCGCCGTGCGCCGTCCCTCCGGTCGCGCCGGCCCCAACCAACTCCCCCCCCCTGCGGCATCCTCCCATGAAACACCTTCGCTCCACGCTGCTCGCCCTGGCGTTCGCACTCGGTGCCGCCGCTCTTCCCGCACAACCCGCCGCGCCCGCCGCCACCGCCGCCGTGCCCGCCCCGGCCGCGCCCGAACCGCGCACCAGTCCGCACGAGACGATCACCGGCTTCATCGGCGACACCCAGGTCGTCGTCATCTACGGCCGCCCTTACTCGAAAAATCCGCGCACCGGCGCGATGCGCAAAATCTGGGGCGGCCTCGTGCCCTACGGCCGCCTCTGGCGCGCCGGCGCTGACGAAGCCACCCTCTTCATCACCCGCCAGCCGCTCCGCCTCGGCGGCACCCTCGTCCCCGCCGGCGCCTATTCGCTCTTCCTCCTGCCCGCCGTCGACGGCTCCGCCCGCCTCATCCTCAATCGCGAGATCGGCCAATACGGCTCCGACCCCTACGACTTGAAAAAAGAATTCGCCCGCATCGACCTGCACCGCGACCCGCTCGCCACCTCGGTTGACCAGTTCACCATCGCCGTCGAAGAAAGCCCGGGCACCGGCGGCGGCGTCCTCAAATTCGCGTGGGAACTCACCCAGTTCTCCGTGCCCTTCACCGTCCAAAAATAATCCGCCGCCTATGCCCCGCCCCGCCCGGCCCCGCTGCCCCCGCCTGCTCGCCGCCGGCTTCCTCGCTTTCGCGTCGCTCGCCTCCGCCGCCGACCTTCCGCCGGCCGGCCCGGTGCCGCAGCAACTCCGCAGCTTCGGCACGACCGGCGGCGTCCTCTACGTCGCCGCCCATCCCGACGATGAGAACACCGAACTCATCACCTGGCTCTCGCGCGGTCTCGGCTACCGCACCGCCTACCTCTCGCTCACGCGCGGCGACGGCGGCCAGAACGAACTCGGCCGCGACTTCGACGAGAAACTCGGCGTCGCCCGCACGCAGGAACTGCTCGCCGCGCGCCGGCTCGACGGCGGCCGCCAGTTTTTCACCCGCGCCATCGACTTCGGCTACTCCAAATCCCCCGAGGAGACGCTCCGCTTCTGGGATCGCGACGCCGTGCTCGGCGACGTCGTGCGCGTCATCCGCCAGTTCCGCCCCGACGTCATCGTCACGCGTTTCCCCGTGCCGCCCGGCAGCGGCGGCCACGGCCACCACACCGCCTCCGCCATACTCGCCGTCGAGGCGTTCCGGCTCGCCGGCGATCCCGCCGCTTATCCCGAGCAACTCGCGCAAGGTCTCGCCGTGTGGTCGCCGCACCGCATCGTCTGGAACGCCTACGCCGGCCGCGGCGGCACCGCCCTGAGCGGCCCCACCGTGCAGACCGACATCGCCGGCACCGACGCCGTGACCGGCGAAACCTACGGCACCATCGCCAATCGCAGCCGCGGCATGCACAAGACGCAGGGCCTCGGTTTCTTTGCCAACCAGACCGCCACCGGCCCCAATCTCCAGAGCTTCGTCCTCCTCGCCGGCGCGCCGTTCGCCAGCGCCACCGACCCGGCCGCCAGCAACGGTGCGCCTTTGCCGGGCGGTCTGGCCCGGACAATCGCCTCGGCGCAGGCCGTTGGACGATCCCTGGGAGGCCAGCAGGCGGCAACAGGGCACACCGGGCTGGCAGCAGCCAGCAACGGTGCGCCTACTTTCATGGCCGGCGTCGATGTGACTTGGAACCGCCTTGCCGGTGGCGCGGAGATCGGCCGACTCGCCGCCGCCGCCCTCGCGCAATTCCAGCCCGCCGACCCCGCCGCCTCCGTGCCCGCCCTGCTCGCACTCCGCGCGCAACTCGCCGCCCTCCCCGCCGATCCGCTCGTCGCCGACAAACGCGCGCAACTCGACCGCATCCTCCAAGCCTGCCTCGGCCTGCGCGTCGAGACCACCGTCGCCCATGCCGAGGTCGTGCCCGGCGAACCGCTCAAGTTCGTCTTCACCTATGCCGTCGCGGCGACGCCCGCCGGCGTGCGCTATGTCGAATCGCGCAGCCCCGCCTTGAAGCTGACCGCCGGCCCGTCCGGCGAACTCACCGGCGTGCTCCCGCCCGACACTCCGCTCACCCAGCCCTACTGGCTCCGCGCCGACGGCGCCGCCGGCCTCGCGCGCGTTGACGATCCCACCCTCATCGGCCGCGCCGAGAATCCGCCGCCTGTTCCGCTCGAGCACGTCTTCGCGCTCGGCAACCAAACCCTCGTCGTCGCCGACGAGCCCGTGCAACTCGTCGCCGGTGTGACCGCGGCCCAGGCCCGCCGCCGCCTCGCCGTGATCCCGCCCGTGTCGCTGCAATTCAACTCGGAGATTTTTCTCGTCGCCCCGGGCGCCACCAAGCCCGTCACAGTCGAAGTCACCTCCGCCCGCGCGCAGACGCACGGCACCCTGCGCCTCGCCGCGCCCGCCGGCTGGAAAGTCGCGCCTGCCGCGGCGGACTTCCGCCTCGCCCACGTCGGCGACACGGTGCGCGTCACGTTCGACCTCACTTCAACCGCGCTGCCCTCTGCCGGCCGCGTGACCGCGGTCGCCGACGTCGAGGGCCGCCGCTATTCCAACCAGCGCCACGAAATCCGCTACGACCATCTGCCGGTCCAGCTCCTCCAGCCACCGGCCCGCGCCCGCGTGGCGAGCTTTGCCCTCGCGACCCGCGGGAAAACCGTCGGCTACCTCCCCGGCGCCGGCGACTACGTGGCCGAGTGTCTCGCCCAGATGGGCTACACCGTCCGCCCGCTCACGGGCGCCGACCTCACGCCGGAAAAACTCCGCGGCCTCGACGCCGTCGTCATCGGCGTGCGCGCCTTCAACGAGCGCCCCGACCTCAAGGAAAATTTTCCCGGCCTCCTCGCGTGGGTCGAGGCCGGCGGCACCGTCATCGCGCAATACAACCGGCCCAACGGCCTCAAGGCCACCCAGCTCGGGCCGTATCCGCTCTCCATCGACGGCCCGGCGCCCGCGCTGCGCGGCACCGACGAACACTCGCCCGTCGCCTTTCTTGCCCCCGACCACGCCGCGCTCAACACGCCGAACAAGATCGGGCCCGCCGATTTCGACGGCTGGGTGCAGGAGCGCGGCGCCTATTTCCCGAGCAAGTGGGACGAGGCGCACTACACCGCCTTGCTCGCGCTGAACGATCCCGGCGAGGCTCCGCTCGTGAGCGGCCTCCTCGTCGCAAAACACGGCCGGGGTTACTACGTCTATACCGGCCTCGGCTTTTTCCGCCAGTTGCCCGCCGGCGTCCCCGGCGCCTACCGCCTCTTCGCCAACCTCCTCGCCCTCGGCAAGTGATGTCGCGTGTGAACGTTTTCTTCTCCACAGATTTCACTGATGGATCCGGGGCCCGCAGCCCATCATCCATCCTGATCCGTGAAATCCGTGGTCAAATAATCTCCCGTCCCTGCCATGGCTCCCACTCCTGATCCCGCCCCGCCCCCCGACGAAGCCCCCGGCCTGCCCGGCGTCCGCTCATGGCGCGCCGTTTACTGGATCGTCTTCGGCATTTTTGTCCTCTGGGTCAGCCTTCTGACTTGGTTCACCGAAGCCTACCAGTGAACCCGCTCGATTACCTCGTCCTCATCGGCGTCATGGTCGGCATCGCCGCCTACGGCATCTGGCGCACGCGCGCCAAGGGCGACCTGCACTCCTACCTCAAGGGCGAGGGCCACACCCACTGGTTCACCATCGGCCTCTCCGTCATGGCGACGCAGGCGAGCGCCATCACCTTCCTCTCCACGCCGGGCCAGGGCTACGAGAGCGGCCTCGGCTTCGTCCAAAATTATTTCGGCGCGCCGCTCGCCCTGCTCCTCATCGCCGCCGTCTTCCTGCCGATCTACCGCCGGCTGAAAGTTTACACCGCCTACGAATACCTCGGCAAACGCTTCGATTCGAAAACCCGCCTGCTCGGCGCGGGCCTGTTTCTCATCCAGCGCGGCATGGGCGCCGGCATCACCATCTATGCGCCCGCCATCGTGCTCTCCACCGTCATGGGCTGGCGGCTCGACGCCACCATCCTCTGCAGCGGCCTGCTCGTCGTCGCCTACACCGTCAGCGGCGGCAGCGCCGCCGTGAACCTCACCCAAAAATACCAGATCGGCGTCATCTTCCTCGGCATGGCCACCGCCTTCGTCGTGCTCCTGCTGAAACTCCCCGCCGGCCTCGGCTTCACCGACGCCATCGCCGTCGCCGGCGGCTACCACAAACTCGAGGCCGTCGATTTCTCCCTCGACCCCGACCGCCGCTACACCATCTGGACCGGCGTGCTCGGCGGGATGTTTCTCGCGCTCTCCTATTTCGGCACCGACCAGTCGCAGGTGCAACGCTACCTCTCCGGCACCTCGCTGCGCGAGAGCCGCCTCGGCC
The DNA here is from genome assembly GCA_016199925.1 of Opitutia bacterium. Lineage (GTDB taxonomy): Bacteria > Verrucomicrobiota > Verrucomicrobiia > Opitutales > Opitutaceae > JACQFT01. Next base: position 48,512 of record JACQFT010000005.1, read on the forward strand.
TGATGTTCAACGCCGTGTTCAAGATCCCGATGCAGCTCTGCATCCTGCTGCTCGGCGCGCTCGTCTTCGTCTTCTACCAGTTCGAGCGCCCGCCCGTGTTCTTCAACCAGTCCGCCTGGCACTACGCCGCCACCCACGGCTCGGGCGACCGCCTCCGCGCCCTCGAACACGACTTCAACGCCGCCCACGCCGAGAAACAAACCCACGTCCGCTCCTGGCTCGCCGCCCGCCACGCCGGCGATCCCGCCGCCGCCGAGACCGCGCGCACCGCCGCCCTCGCCGCCCACGCCCGCACCGAGGCCGCCCGCGTCGCGACCAAGGCCGTGCTCAAGGCCGCCGACGCCAAAGCGCCGACCAACGACTCCGACTACGTCTTCATCACCTTCATCCTTTCCTATCTGCCGCACGGCCTCATCGGCCTGCTCGTCGCCGTGATCTTTGCCGCCACGTTCTCCTCCAAGGCCGGCGAACTCAACGCCCTCGGCTCGACTACCGTCATCGATTTCTACCGGCACCTCGTCAGGACCGACGCCACCGACAAACACTACGTCGTCGCCTCGAAAATCTTCACCGCCCTCTGGGGCTTCGTCGCCATCGGCTTCGCCCTCTTCGCCAACCTCGCCGAGAATCTCATCCAGGCCACCAACATCGTCGGCTCCATTTTCTACGGCGTCGTGCTCGGCCTGTTCCTCGTCGCGTTTTTTCTCAAACGTGTCGGCGGCACCGCCGTCTTCTGGGCCGCCGTGATTTCCCAGGCGCTCGTCTTCCTTTTCTACGCCACCCTCTCCATCTCCTACCTCTGGTATAACGTCGTCGGCTGCGCGCTGTGCATGGTCATCAGCGTCCTTATCCAGTTTTTTCTCCCGCGGATTTCACCGCTCGATACGGCTCAACCGGCAACATAAAACTCCCCGGAGCCAGCCCCGGACATTCGACCAATCCCCATGCAACTCACGACCATCGCTTCGCCTTGGAGGGATTCTGCTGGCCAGCAGAATGTCGTCCGTCTTTTCGCAATCCGCGGACCGGACGGAGCCGGTCCCTCCACCCCGACCAAGCCGGAGCTCGCTCCGGGGTCTCGGACCCACTCCGAATGAAGCCGCTCGTTTCGCGAACTCTTCGGTCTTGTCCGCGAGCATCCGTGCCATCCGCGGGAAAACTCCGTCCCTGATGCCCTCCCCCGTCATCTGCTTCGGCCAGCAACCCTGCGGCTTTTTTCCGCGGCGGTTCCTCTACGCCAAATTCGTCACCGCCCGCCGCCTCCAGGCGGAACTCGGCGGCGAGATCGTCTTCTTCTTTCACGACAGCGACCACGACAGCCGCGAGACGCAGACCACGCTCCGCCATCGCCAGACCGATGAGCCGACGACGCTCAACTTTACCTTCGTCAACAAGCTCCAGCGGAAATTTTCCCCGCTCTTCCTCAAGCGCATCCCGCCCGACTGGCCGGCGAACACCGCGCGCCAGCTCCCCGCCTACGTCGATCCGCGCTGGGTCGCCGCCTTCAAACAAACCGCCGCGACCAACACCGCCGACTTCTGTCTCGAAATGTATCGCCGCATGGGCCTGCTCGACGGCGTCCGCGTCGTCCGCTCCGGCGATCCCGCCGTGCGCACCGCCGCGTGCGCCATCACCGACTGCTTTGTTGACGTGCCCCACCAGGGCGAAATTGTCCGCGCCCGCCTCCTCGACGGCGCGTTGAAACTCCACGAAGGCGGCAGCTCCTACCTCACCCTGCCCCCGGCCGACTACGGCCCGGCCCAGATCAGCCCGACCCGCGACAGCCGGTTGCGCTGGATGCAATCCGTGCTTCACTGCACGCACTACATCGCCGGCGCCGGCGAACAAGCCTACCTCAACCCCGCCGACGCCCCCGACATCACCTTCGTCCCCCGCGACCCCATCGACCGCTCCGATGAAGCCTACACCGACCTCCCAGCCTGACACCCCCCGCCAGCGCGGTTGTAATACATTATATTACAACCGCCCGCCGACGCCTGTTTCACGGCGGCGCCGTAGGCGGGGCGCAGGTTCGCTGCGCCCTTTGGCGCCGGCGCACCAAGGCGCGCCCCTCCTGGCTCCGCCCCGCCCGCCTCGCCACCCCAAGCCCGTTTGTAATATATTATATTACAACCGCCCCGGGGTGTCGGCGCGGCCCTTCCACCTTCGGAGACTTTCGGAGCGTTCGGGGGACTTCGTTGTCTTCGGGACGTTCGGGGGGACTTTGGTGAAGCCCGCTCAGTTCTAAACCCGCCGGATTCGCGATTTCTCCCATGAACCTTCCTGATCCTCCCCCGCCTCTCCTCGCCTTTGGCGCGCATCCTGACGACCTCGAATTCGGGTGCGGCGGCGTCCTCGCCCGCGAATCGCGCGCCGGCCGCCCCGTGCATCTCGTCGTCTGCTCGCGCGGCGAAGCCGGCTCGAACGGCACCCCCGCCCTCCGCACCCGCGAGGCGAAGCACGCCGCCGCCGCGCTCGGCGCGACGGTGGAGTTCATCAAGCTCGACGGCGACGCGCACCTCGAAATCCGCGCCGCGCACGCGCTCAAACTCGCCCGCCTCATCCGCCAGCACCGCCCGCACGCCGTGCTCGCGCCCAGCCTCGTCGAGAACCAGCACCCCGATCACTGGCGGCTCGGCCAGCTCGTGCGCGACGCCACACGCCTCGCGCGCTACGGCGGCTTGCGGGAACTCAAACGCCGGCCGCCGCACGCCGTCGGCCAATTGTTTTTCTACGCCGTCTCGCCCGACGCCGAGCCGCGCGACACCTTGCCCGTGCTGATCGACATCGCCGCACCCGACATCGTCGCCGCGTGGACGGCGGCGATGGAGGCGCACGCCTCGCAGTTGCAGACGCGCAACTACGTCGAGTTCCAGCTCGCCCGGGCCCGCGTCAACGGGATGCGCGCCGGCCTCGCCTGCGCCCAAGCCCTCTGGCCGAATGATCCGCTCGTGTTCGACTCGCTCGCCGCGATGGCCCGCAGCGCGCGGAGATTTTGAAAAATGCTTCCACCGCCGGACATCACAACTGTAGGAGCGGCTTTACGCCGCGATGAGTGTCCTGATCGCGGCATAAAGCCGCTCCTACAATCAGATCACGCCCCCACCCATGCCTGACCGCCCGCTCAAGATCGGCATCACCTGCTACCCGTCCGTCGGCGGCAGCGGCATCCTCGCGTCGGAACTCGGCGAGGAACTGGCGGCACGCGGCCACGAGATTCATTTCATCAGCTCCGAGCCGCCGTTCCGGATGCCGGCCGGCCACCCGCGCGTCTTCTTCCACCCGGTCGTGGTCAACAGCTACAATCTTTTCACGTAGCCCGACTACACGCTGCCGCTCTCGGTGAAGATGGCCGAGGTCAGCCGCGACTACGGGCTCGATGTGCTGCACGTCCACTACGCCGTGCCGCACGCGACCGCCGCGTTTCTCGCCCGCTCGATGCTGCACCAGGAGCACCGGCTGAAAATCATCACCACGCTGCACGGCACCGACACCACGCTGCTCGGCCGCGATCCCGGCTACGGCCCGGCCATCGCGCACGCGCTGGAAAATTCCGACGCCATCACCACCGTCTCGGCGTTCATGCGCCGGGAAACGGGCCGGCTCCTCGGCGTCAAACGGCCGATCGAGGTCATCCACAATTTCTACGAGCCCCACCCGCCGGGCCGCACCCGCGCCGAGGTCCGCCACGAACTCGGCCTCGCCGACGGCGAGGCGCTGATCCTCCACCTCTCGAATCTCCGCGCGCTGAAGCGCATCGACCTCCTGCTTGCCACCGTCGCGGCCATCCGCCCGCGCGAGTCGTTCAAGCTCGTCATCCTCGCCGGCGATTCCTTCGCGCCGTTCCGCGCGGAAGTCGAGCGCCTCGGGCTCGCCGGCCGCGTCGTCGTGCGCGAGCGAGTGAACGACATCGACGACTACCTGAACGCGGCCGACCTCGGGCTGTTCACCTCCGAGGTGGAAAGTTTCTGCCTGAGCATCCTCGAGCTGATGAGCATCGGCGTGCCGAGCGTGGCGTTCGCGGTCGGCGGGATTCCGGAGGTGGTGGTCTCGGGCGAGAGCGGGGTGCTCGTGCCGTTCGGCGACCCGGCGGCGCTGACGCGCGCGGTCGAATCGCTCATCGCCGAGCCCGCGCGCCGGGCGGCGCTCGGCCGCGCCGCGCAACAACGGGCGCGCGCGCATTTCTCCGCCGCCGTGATCGTGCCGCGCTACGAGGCGCTGTATCGCCGCGTCTGCGCGGGCAAGTAAAGTTCCCCGGAGCAAGCTCCGGGGCCTTCCAGAAACTCGTCCACGGCATTTGTGGGAGCGACCTTGGTCGCGACCCGCGCACCCCCGCTGCGTCGCGTGCCAGCGCGCTCCCGCGGTCCAACCAAGCCGGCGCAAGCGCCGGGGGATCGAACCCATAGGAAGAACGCGGCCCAAGAAAAAGGCCGGGGCTCGCGGCCCCGGCCTCGGTCAACTCGCGGAATATTTCGCGTCAGAGTTTTTTCTCGAGGCCGAAGTAGACGAAGCGGCCGACGTCGGTGTAGAGGAACCCCGGGTAGCCGTTCGAGTTGCCGCCGCCGCCGGAGGCGAACGGCGGGTCTTTGTCGAACAAGTTGGTCACTCCGGCCGTCGCCTTCAGGTCGCTCCACCATGTGCGGTCTGCGCTGCTCTTCGAGGGGAAGAACGTGTAGGACATCTGCAGATCGTAGAATATCGTCGATTTGACTTTGAAGGCGGTTCCGACCGGATCATCCGAGTCGGTGAAGTCCACGAAGCCGCCAGTGTAGTTCGCCGTCAAGCGGGTGTTGAAACCGTGGTAGTTCCACCCCACCCAGCCCTGGCCCTTCCACTTGAGGATGCCGTCGTCGCCGGGACTGGCGCGCGGGTCCTGCTGTCCGACGTAGTTGAACGAAGCGAGCGTCGGGGCGGTCTGATAGTCAAACCGGTTCAGCATGATCGCGTTCACCCCGGCCTCGAAACGACCGGCGCTCTCGGTCCGCCAAATGTAACTCGTGGCGAGGTCGAGGCCGTTGACCTTGAAGTCGCCGACGTTGCCGAGCACTTGGCCGCTGCGCTGGATCTGCCACGCATCGACCGCGAGCGTGAAGCCTTCGAGCGCGCCCTTCGGCGACCAGACGACACCCAGGTTATACGATTTGCTCGTTTCGGACTGCAGCGCCTTGTTGCCGGTGACAGTCACGTTCTGCTCGGGCTCGAAATTGCCGGTCACCGGATCGGTGATGGGCGTGAGGCCCGCAACCTTGCCGGAGAAGAGCTGGTAGAGCGACGGTTCGGCGAAGCCCTTGCCCCAACTGGTGCGGAACACGAGGGTTTCGTCCTTCGGCATCCAGCGCAGGCCGATTTTCGGCACAAACGCGTGGCGGCTGCTCGTGAAGAACGACTCGTAACGAGCCGCGATGTTCAGCGAAAGAGCCTTCGCGAACCCGGCGGAATGTTTGTCGCTGAAGACCGGAATCTCCGCTTCCGCGAAGTAAGAGCCGATTTTGCGCTGGCGTTCAATCGGAGCCGCCGGAGGCGCGCCGAGAATGTCGCCGGCTTGCAGCGTCGAATCCGGCGCCTGGTTGATCGCCTCGCGGCGGAAGTCGACCCCGAGGGCGAAGCCGACGTCGCCGGCCGGCAAGGAGAAGAGCTCACCGGTGTTCAGACCCACTCCAGCATCGGCCATCGTGGAACTGTTTTCGTCGCGCTGGAAGTGAGTGGCGAAAGCCACCGGCACCGCGTTCGTCGGAATCGCGTTGCGGAAGAAGCCGAACGGGTTGTAGGGCGTCGTCGTGCCGATGAAGCTCGGGCTGGCGGGATTGAAAATCGGGTCGTTGGCGTTGAGCGCACGAAGGAAGCGCGACGTCGAAATCAACCGGATATTACTCTGATTCGTGATCGAGCTGAAACGGATCTTGGCGTCGAGGTTCCATTTGTCGGCGATGTTGTTGACCGTGACACCCTCGGTGAACGCGAAGGCGGTATTGCGGTTGTGGTAGATGCGATTGCCGAATTCCGCCAAGCGAATGCGCGAGCCGCCCGAGATGTCCTGGTTGAACGGATTGAACGGATTGAACGCGCCCTGGGCCGC
>JACQFT010000113.1 GCA_016199925.1 Opitutia bacterium
CGCAGTGGCGCAGGCCCATCTTCTGCACGGCGTCGGCCACGCGGGCGGGTTCGCCGAGATCGAACTCGGTGGGGCGGCCGGTTTGGATCGCGCAGAAGTTGCAGGAGCGCGTGCAGATGTTGCCGAGGATCATCACCGTCGCAGTGCCGCGCGACCAGCACTCGCCGATGTTCGGGCACTGCGCGCTCTGGCAGACGGTGTGGAGCTTGCTCTCGTCCACGAGCCGGCGCGTGGCCTGGTAGGCCGGGCCGGAAGGCAGCTTGGCGCGGAGCCAGTCGGGTTTGCGGAGGGCGGCGTTCATCAGATCAGGTTGCCCGCGAATGCACACGAATGGACGCGAAGCACAAGCGAGTTTTCTTCCACGTGGGATTCACGATGGTGTGGCGGCATCTATTCGCGTGAATTCGCGTGATTCGCGGGCGCGAGAAACTCCGGGAACTGCCGCCAGAATTCGGCGGCGAGCGCGCGGCGCACGTCAGCGAGGTCGAGCGCGCGGCCGAGTTCGGCTTGCATGGAGGTCACGGTGCCCTCCGCGGCGGTGATGCCGCAGGGGATGATGCCCGCGTAGGGCGCGAGGTCGTTGTTCACGTTGAGCGCGAAGCCGTGGAAGGTCGTCCACTTTTTCACCGCGACGCCGATGGCGGCGAGCTTGCGCGGGCCGAGCCAGATGCCGGTGAGGCCTTCGCGGCGCACGGCGGCGAGGCCGAACGCGGCGACGGAGTCGATGAGCACCTGCTCGAGGAAACGCAGGTAGGCGTGCAGGTCTTTGCGCGCGGCGAGGTTCACGATCGGGTAGCCGACGATCTGCCCCGGGCCGTGATAGGTGATGTCGCCGCCGCGGTTCGTCGTGGCGACTTCGATGCCGCGGCGCGCGAGCTCGGCGGGGGCCCACAGCAGATTCGCCGTCGCGCCCTGGCGCACGCCGAGGGTGAAGACGGGATCGTGCTCGGTGAAGATCAGCGCGTCGCCGCAGGCGCCGGCGTTGCGGCGCGCGACTTGCTCCTCCTGCCGGCGGCAGGCGTCAGCATAGGCGGTGCGGCCCCAGTCGAGGACCGTGGCGGCGGTGGCGGTGGCGGGCGGCGGCATGGCGGGGCCTAGGGTCGCCGGCGGGGGAGGGGCGCGCAACCCGTTTTCTCCGGGAAAAGGACCGGTCGGCGGAAAGTAGAAGTTAAGATTGCGCAAACTGTGCCGAAGGGAACGCCGTCGACCCGACCGCCCTTTTTCGCTCCACCCCAAACAAACCTGCACGAACATGACTTCGCCCCTCGCCCGCTCCACGCTCCGCACCCTGCTCGCCGCTTTACTGGCGGGCTGTTTGACCGCTCCGGCCTTTGCCCAGACGCCCTCCGACCTCGACGTGCTGCGCGAGCAGATCCGCAAGCTCGACGAGAAACTGAAATCGCTCGAAGCGAGCATGAAGAAAAAAGAGGAGGCCGATACGGCGACGGCGAAGAAACAGCCCAAGATCAACATCGCCGACGGCCGCGTGGAGATCCAGTCGGCCGACGGGGCCAACTCGATCCGCCTGCGCGCCTACGTCCATGCCGACAGCCGCTGGTATTTCGGCGACGCCACCGCGGCCAACGACACCTACATCCTGCGCCGCGCCCGCGTCATGCTGGAGGGCAAATTTAATGACATCTTCTCCTACATGGTCATGCCCGAGTTCGGCGGCACGGCGGTCGCGCTCCTCGACGCGCGGGTGATGGCGGCGTTCTCGCCGGCCTTCCAGGTCACCGCGGGAAAATTCAAGACGCCCGTCGGCCTGGAGCTGCTCCAATCGCTCACCGTCAGCGGCATGATCGAGCGCTCTGTCGTCACCGGGCTCGTCGCCAACCGCGACCTGGGCGTGCGGTTCAACGGCCTGTTGTTCGACAAACGCCTCGACTACACGGTCGCGTTCGTGAACGGCCAGCCGGATGGCGCCAGCTCGAACAACGGCGCGGACTTCGACAACCACAAGACGGTTGTCGTGCGGCTCTTCGCCCAGCCGTTCGCCGAGAAAAAAGATTCGCCCTTCCGGGGCCTGGGCTTCGGGGTGTCGGCCAGCGTCGGCGACTACGCGACTGCGGCGGGCCGCTCCGCCGGCTACCGCTCGGACGGCCAGCAGACGATTTTCAGCTACCGCGCGGCCACGAGCGCCAACGGCCGGGGCGTCACCTATTCGCCGCAGGGCTACTTTTATCGCGGCCCGTTTGGCGTGCTGGCCGAATACGTCTCCTCGTCCGTCGAGCTCGTCAACGGCGCGAACGCCCGCAAGGTGCGCAACACCGGGTGGAACCTCACCACCAGCTACGTGCTCACCGGCGAGGACGTCTCCTACCTCGGCGGCGTGACGCCGAAGGCCCCGTTCAAGCTCGCGACCAAGTCGTGGGGCGCCTTCCAACTCGCCGCGCGGGTCGCCGTCCTCGATTTCGACGACCGCAATTTCGCCGGCGGCGCCGCCTCGTTTGCCAGCTCCGCCAACAGCGCCACCAAGGTCAACACCTACGGCGTCGGCCTGAACTGGTTTCTCAACAAGACCGTGCGCTTCAGCGCGAATCTGACGAGCAACGAGTTCATCCTCGCCCCCGGGGCCGCACCCGCCGCCGGCTCCGTGCTCACCGACCGCGAGACCGCGCTCGCGGCGCGCGTCCAGCTCGTGTTCTGAGCCGCCCCGGCCCCGCGCAATTGTTTCCCGTCCGCCCTCCGCCGTGAAAACCCCCGCTGCCCTCTCCGTCCTCCTCGCCGCCGCGACCCTCCTGGCCGCGCCGCTCGCCGCCCAGATCAAACTCACCGGCTCCGTCGCGGTCGGTGCGCTCATCACCAAGAAGCAGGCGGCCATCGAGGCGGCCAGCGGCCAGAAAATCGAGGTCGTCACCAAGAACGTCGCCATCGGCCTGCGGGAAGTGTGCGCGGGCAAGACCGACCTCTCGATGGCCGTCGGCCCGATCGGCCGCCTCGCCGCCGGCGCCAACGCCGAGCAGCCCGGCAGCGTCGATCTCGCCGCCGTGCGCACCTTCGAGGTCGGGCGGGAGCAGATCTACTTCGTCGTCCACCCGGGCAACCCGGTGAAGTCTGTCACCCTCGCGCAGCTCAAAGGGATTTTCACCGGCGCGATCACCAACTGGTCGGCCGTCGGCGGGGCCGACGCCGAGATCAAGCTCTTCGCCATGACCACCGCCACCGGCGCCCGCGTCGTTGTCGATGAACTCGTGCTGCACGACGCCCCTCTGGCCCCGAACGCCGTGCTCCGGGCCACTGCCAAGGACATCAAACCCATGGTCGTCCAGGTGCCCACGGCCATCGGCTTTTTGCCGGCGCCCAGCGTCGACGAGGACCTCGCCGTGCTGCGCACCGACCGGCCCGTGCCCATGATCATGTCCATCAATTCCAAGGGTGAGCCCACCCCGGCCCAGAAGGCGGTCATCGATGCCGTCCGCGCCGCCCTCAACTAGCCACTGTCAATCCCCCCTCCCGCCGCGTGCCGGCGGTCGACCATGATCTCCCGAACCATAACCACCCGAGTCTTCGCCGTTGTCGGCCTGGCGATGGGCGGGCTGGGCGCCGTGTCGCTGCTCAACACCCTGCTCTGCCGCCAGCTCATCCAACGGGCCGAACGCCTCGAGCAAGTCAGCATGCAGAGCGTGACACTCGCCGGTCAGGCGACCGATATCCTCGCCCGCCAGGGCGCGATGCTGAGCCGCGCGCCCGGCCAGCTCGAACTCAGCGTCGTCGAAAAGGACGCCAAGGAGTTCGTGGCACTGTCCAAGAATTTCGACGAGCAACTGGCCCGGCTGGAGCCGCTGCTGGCCGACGCCGCCATGCAGAAACTCCTGGCCGCCGTCCGCGCCCGCCACACGGCCTTCCGCCCGGAGGCCGCGCAGATTTTCAAACTCTCCCTCGATTTTCAGCAGCAGGACGCCACCGCCCGGCTCAACACGACCGTGTTCCCGCTGATCGATGCCCTCGTCAAGGACCTCGTCGAGCTCCGGCAGGCGGCCCTGGCCGTCGCGCAAAAAGAACCCGCCCTCCTCGCCGCGCGCGCCCGCAGCGGCAGCCAGCAGATCCTCGCGGTCAGTCTGCTCTTTGTCGTGACCGGTGTGGTCGCCACGGTGTTTTTTGTGCGGCTCGGCATCAGCCGGCCCCTGCGGTTGGTCGCCGAGCAGGTGACCCTCGCCACCGCCGATACCGGCCGCGAGGCGGACGACCTGTCGGTGATCAGCGAAAACATCGCCACCAGCACCAGCGAGCAAGCCGCCGGCCTCGAGGAAACCAGCGCCGCCTTCGAGGAGGTCTCGAGCAGCGTGAAGTCCAACGCCGAACTCGCCGCCAAGGCGCAGCAGAACGCCACCGACGCGCGTAATTCCGCCGACGCCGGCGCCACCCAGGTCCAGGCCATGCAGGAAGCCATGCAGGCCATCAGCGTCGCCAGCCAGGACATCACCAAAATCCTCAAGACCATCGACGCGATCGCCTTTCAAACCAACATCCTCGCGCTCAACGCCGCCGTCGAGGCCGCCCGCGCGGGCGAGGCCGGCGCGGGCTTCGCCGTAGTCGCCGACGAAGTGCGCTCCCTCGCCCAGCACAGCGCCACCGCCGCGCGCGAGACGGCCGGCAAAATCGAGGCCTCCGTCGCCAAGAGCAAACTCGGCGTCACCATCATCGGCGAGGTCGCCGTCAGCTTCACCTGCATCCGCGACCAGATCCACCAGCTCGAGCAAGTCGTCGGCGGCATCGCCTCGGCCTCCCGCGAGCAGGCCAACTCCATCGCGCACATCAATTCCGCCATCCACCAGATCGACCAGAATACCCAACACAACGCCACGATGACCCACGATGCCACCGCGGTCGCCCAACGCCTCAAACAGCACGCCGGCTCCCTCGGCCATGCGGCCGAGGCGTTGCAAGAACTCATCGGCATGGCCGCCGCTCCCGCCGCCGCGGCCGGCAGCCCCGGCCCGGCCCCGCGCCCAGCCGCCGCCGCCCCCGCCCCGGCGCGCGAGGCCCGTCGGCCGCTGGAACACGCCGCGTAGGCCGCGCCCCGCGCCGCACGCCGCAGCCTCCCGTCCCCTCTCTCCCACCATGAAAACCATCCTGCGCATCGTCGTCCTCTCGGCCGGGCTTGTCAGCCTGCCCTTGTCCTCCCTCCATGCCGACCCCGTCCGCCTCAGCGGCGCCGCGGCCATCTGCACCGCGCTGACCGCCGTCAAAGCCGACTTGGAGCAAGCCTCCGGCGAATCCGTCGTGCTCATCAGCAAAAACGCCGGCAAGGGCCTGCAAGATGTCTTCGCCGGCACCTGCGACATCGCGATGGTCGCCGGCTCGATGGAAAAAGCCGCCGCCGGCGCCAACCAGGAAAAACCCGGCAGCGTGGACCTCAGCGCCCTCAAGTCCACCGTCGTCGGCAAGGAAACCATCCTGTTCGTCGTGCATCCCTCCAATCCCGTGTCTGCGCTCACCGCCGACCAGGTCAAAGCCATCCTCACCGGCGCCGTCAAAAACTGGGCGGAAGTCGGCGGCACCGACGGCGCCGTCGAGATCTTCACCCTCGGTTCGCGCAACGGCCCCCGCATCGTCGTGGACGAGCAGGTGATGGCCGGAGCCGCCATGGTCAGCACCGCGATCCCGCGCGAGACGCCCAAAGACATCTGCCCGATCGTCGCGCAGAAACCGAACAGTTTCAGCTTTCTCGGCAAATCCAGCCTCGGCCCCGGCGTCAAGACGCTGTCGATCGACAAGGCGGTGACGATGCCGACCTTTCTGGCCACCAAAGGCGAGCCCTCCGCCGCCGCGGCCAAAGTGATCCGGGCCGCGCAGACGCTGTTGAACAAGTAACCGCCGCCGCCGCGCCAGCTCGCGTCGGAGCCGGGGCGCCCCCGCCCCGGTCGCCGGGCGAAACACCGCGCCGCCGCCGCGCCACCCCGTCGGCCCGGCGGGAGAATTGCGGCAACGCCCGTCCGGTCGCTCACCGCGCCGCCGCGCGCACCGCCGCCGTGATCGCGGCGAGACCACCGGCGAGATCGGCGGTCCGCGGCCAGCCGAAGCCGATCCGGAAATGCCGCCGGTCCGTCTCGAACCAATGGCCGGGCCCGACGTAGGTGCCGTGCTGCTCCTGCAGGATTTGGTAGAAACGGTCGACGTCGACGCCGAGGCTCGGCTTGATGCGCGGGAACGCCACCACGCCGCCGCGCGGCTCGACCCATTCGAGCTCCTCCTGCGCCGCGAACCACGCCTGCACGAGCGCGAAGCGCGCCGCGATCTCGGCGCGGTTGCGCGCCAGCCACGCGGGTTTGCCACGGTAGAACTGCCACGCGATTTCCTCGTCGATCACGGAATTGCAGATGACGATCTGCTCCTTCGCGGCGAGAAATGTTTCCATCAGCGCCGCGTCCTGCGTCGCCAGCCAGCCCAGGCGGAGGCCGGGCAGCCCGTAGGTTTTCGAGAGCGAGGAAACGCTGATGACCGACTTTGAGAGCGACGCCGCGACGGGCAGCGGTTCGCCGTAGGTCATCTCGCGGTAAGTCTCATCCACGAGCAGACGGATGCCGCGGCTTTCGGCGAGCCCAACGAGCGCGTGCAGGCGCGCAGCGCTGATCACCGTGCCGGTGGGATTGTTCGGCACGGTGATGCTGAGGTATTTCGTCTGCGGGTGCAGCATCGCGGCGAGGCGGTCGAGATCGAGGTCGAAGCCGTCCTCGAACCGCAGATCGCAGATATCGACGTGGCAGCCGATCGCGCGCGGGGTCTCGAGGTTCGTGGCGTAGTTGGGCCGCACGACGAGCAAGTGGTCGTCGGGCCCGAGCAGCGTGGTGGCGACGATGAAGAGCGCGCCCGCCGCGCCCGGCGTCAGCAGCACGGCATCGCGCGAGGGCAGTCCGCTGTCGGTCGCGATGGCGGTGCGCAGCTCGGGTTTGCCGCGATGGTCGCAGTAGGCGAGCGGCAGGCTCGCGAGGTCGAGGTTGAGTTCGCCGAACGTCAGGTCCGCGCACGAACTCTCGGTGAGGTTGAACCTGATTTTGTCGTAGCCGAGCTGCTCCGGCGATTCGACCTCGATGGGCATCCGGCGGTAGCGCATGGCCGCACTATGGCGCGGCGGGCCCGGTCGGGAAGAAATTTCCGTTGATCTGCGCGGGCAGCGGCACCCTCGCCGCGGTTTGAGCAACGCTCCGCGCCGCGGGCAGCGCGGCCGGTTTCCGCCGCTTGACGTTGGCTGCTGGCAGGCGCATCCTCCCCCCATGCGTCAAGTCGTGATTTCCCCGGGTGAGGACGGTCAGTGGGTGGTCGAATGCCCCAGCCTGCCGGGATGCATTTCCCAAGGCGCGACTCGCGAGGAAGCGGTCACCAACATCAAGGAAGCCATCGACGGATACATCGCGGCCTTGCGGGAGGATGGACTTCAGATTCCCGAGGAGAAATTCAGCACGCTCATCGTGGCGGTATGAGCCGGTTGCCGCAGGTTTCCGGCGCCGAGCTGGTTCGTGCGCTGCAAAATCTCGGCTTCGTGGTGAAGCGGCAGCAGGGCAGCCACAGTATTCTGCGTCGGACCGATCCGTTCGCCCAGACCGTGGTGCCGAATCACCGGCAGATTGATCGCGGAACCTTGCGCGCAATCTTGCGCCAGACGGGTGTCGCAGTGGAAGATTTGCTCAAGGCACTCTGACCGCGCCGGCCGGGAAGAACTTTCCGTTTGCCCCCGCGGGCGGCGCGGCCAAACGTGCGCGGTTCCATGAGCGACATCCCTCTCGACATTACCCACGACCAGTATGCCGTGCGGCTGAAGAAGCTGCAGGACCTGCGCGCGGCGGGCTTCGACCCGTTCCGGGCGAGCTGCGAGCAGACGCATTTCTCGGCCGACGCCATGAAACTCCACGTCGAGGGCCAGGACAACGCCGTCGCGGTCAAAGTCGCCGGCCGCCTCGTCGTCATTCGCGACATGGGCAAGAGCCAGTTCGTGAAGATTCTCGATCAGCAGGGCCAGATCCAACTTTACCTGAAGAAGGATGTCGTCGGCGAAGACGCCTACATGGCGTTCAAGAAACTCGATCTCGGCGACATTATCGGCGCGGAGGGCACGCTGTTCAAAACCAAGACCGGCGAGATCACCGTGCGCGTCGAGCGATACACCCTCGTCACCAAGGCGCTGCGCCCGCTCCCGGGCAACTGGCACGGCTTGGCCGATCCCGAACAGATTTACCGCCAGCGTTACCTCGACCTCATCGTCAACCCCGAGTCGCGCGCGCGCCTGATGCTGCGCAGCCGCATCGTCGCGAGCGTCCGCCGCACCCTCGCGGAGCGGCAGTTTCTTGAAGTCGAAACGCCCGTGCTCGAAAGCGTCGCGGGCGGTGCGGCCGCGCGGCCCTTCGTCACGCACCACAACGCCCTCGGCGTGGATTTTTTCCTCCGCATCGCGCTCGAGCTGCGGCTCAAGCGCCTCCTCGTCGGCGGCTACGACCGCGTCTTCGAGATCGGACGCATCTTCCGCAACGAGGGCGTCTCCCGGAAGCACAACCCCGAGTTCACCATGCTCGAGGTCTACCAGGCCTACTCGGATTTCCGCGGCATGATGGTGCTCATCCGCGCCATCATCCAAGCCATCTGCCGCGACGTGCTCGGAAAAGACGAACTCGCGCACGCCGCCAGCGGGCAGGTCATCAACTTCGCCGGCGAGTGGCGCGAAGCGCGCTACTTCGACCTGATCGACGAAGCCGTCGGCTCCAAGCTCAGCGCCCTGCGCGACACCCCGGGCTACCGCGACGCCGCGCTCGCCGCGGCGGCGAAGCTCGGCCTCGCCGTCCACGCCGGCTGGGAGACCTTTGAGATCGTGAACGAGATTTTCTCCAAGAAAATCGAACCGACGCTCATCCAGCCGACCTTCGTCACCCATCTGCCGAAGCAACTGTGCCCGCTCGCCAAACTCAACCTGCAGGACTCCGGCCTCATCGACGTGTTCGAGCTGTGCATCGGCGGCATGGAGATCGCGCCCGCCTACTCGGAGCAGAACGACCCGTTCGTGCAGCGCGAGATGTTCGCCGCGCAGGCCGGCGAGGACCAGCAGAAGATGGACACCGATTTCCTCCTCGCGCTCGAGCACGGCATGCCGCCCGCCGGCGGCATGGGCGTCGGCATCGACCGCGTCTGCATCCTGCTCACCGGCGCCGAAAGCATCCGCGACGTGATCCTGTTCCCGTCCTTGCGTCCTTCGGACGCAAAATGACGGATGACGGAATGAATTGGCACCAAGCTCTGTCATTCGTCATTCGAAATTCGGCATTCTCGATGTCCTGGCCGCTCTACCTCGCCTTCAAGCAGCTTTTCCCGTCGGGCCGGCGGCTGCCGTTCTTCACCCTGATCTCCGTCGCGGGCGTGGCGCTCGGCGTCGCGCTGATGCTCATGGCGACGAGTGTCATGGGCGGCTTCGGCTACCAGATCAAAAAGATGATCATCGACACGCAGGGCGAGGTGCAGGTGCGCGGGCGCGGCCCGATCGAGAATCGCGCGGCCGTCGAGGAAGCCCTCGCGTCCGTGCCCGCCGTCGCGGCGTGGGCGCCGTTCGCCTCGGGCGTGGTGATGCTGCAGTTCGAGAACCGGCCCGCGTTCCCCGCCGTCCTCGGCTACGACCTCGGGCGCATCCGCCAGGTCATCCCGCTCGAACGCTACCTGGTCGCCGGCTCGTTCGACGATCTCGACGACGACTCGGTCATCCTCAGCTCGCTCCTCGCCAGTTCGCTCGGCGCGCGGCCGGGCGACAAGGTCAGTCTCTACTCGCCCCTGATGCTCGAGCGGCTGAAGCAAAACGAAATCCTGCTTCCGCGCGACGTGCGCGTCGCCGGCATTTTCCAGATCGGCCACCAGCAGCTCGACAGCTCCACGGTGATCTGCTCGCTGCGCCTGATGCAGGACCTCTACGGCCTCGGGAAAACCGTGCACGGCTACAACGTCCGGCTGCGGCCCGGCGCCGACGAATTCGCCGCCGCCGCCGCGCTCAACCGCGCGCTGCCCGCCGCGGCGGTCGCGCGCACCTGGTTCGAGTCCAACGCCGACTTCCAGGCCGTGCTCAGCTTCGAGCGGAACATGATCTTCTTCCTCCTCACGTTCATCGTCATTGTCGCGGCGTTCTCGATCACGAGTTCGCTGCTCGTCACGGTCGTTCGCAAGACCCGCGAGATCGGCCTGCTCGGCGCGATGGGCGGCCGCGCGCGCGAGGTCGCGCTGTGCTTCTGCGCGCAGGGCTTTGTCATCGGCGTCGCGGGCACGATCGGCGGCCTCGCGGCGGGGTTCACCCTGCTGCACTACCGCGACCACCTCGTCCACCTGATCGCGAGCCTGACGATGGGGCAGGAGGTGTTCGTGAAGTTCTACCAGTTCAATCACCTGCCGGCGCACACCGCGCCCCGCGATGTCGTCACCATCATCGTCTTCACGCTGCTGGCCGCGACGCTCGCCGGGCTCATCCCCGCGTGGCGCGCCGCAAAGCTCAAACCCGTGGAGGCGCTGCGGAGCGAATGACGAATGGCGAATGACGAAGCAAACCACTCGGCTTCCAAGTCGGCGGACCGCTCGTCCGGAATTCGTCATTCGGAATCCGTCATTCCGTCGTCTGCGGCGGCTGTCCTCCGCGCGACCGGCCTGCGCAAGCGCTACCCGAGCGGCGACCAGACGCTCGAGGTCCTGCGCGGCGTCGATCTCGCCGTGCAGGCCGGCGAGAGCGTCAGCATCCGCGGCGAGTCCGGCTCGGGCAAGAGCACGCTGCTCAACATCCTCGCCGGACTCGACCGGCCCGACGGCGGTGAACTTTTTTGGCGAACGGAGGCCGCGCACCAGCTCTCGCTCGGCGCGCTGACGGCGCGGCGCGGCCGGTTCCTCGGCATGGTTTTCCAAGCGTATTATCTCATCCCCGAACTCGACGCGCTCGCCAACGTCCTCATGGCCGCGCGCGTGGTCGGCCCGGTCGGCGCCGCTGCGCGCGCGCGCGCCGCCGCGTTGCTCCGGCGCGTCGGGCTCGCTGCGCGCATGGCGCATCTGCCCGCGCAACTTTCCGGCGGCGAACGCCAGCGCGTCGCCGTGGCGCGCGCCCTGATGAACTTCCCCGCCGTCATTCTCGCCGACGAGCCGACGGGCAACCTCGACGAGCGCACCGGCGACGAAGTCATCGCGCTCCTGCTCGAAGTCTGCGCCGAGGAGCACGCGGCGCTCGTGCTCGTGACGCACAACCCGGCCCACGCGAAGAAGACGGCGCGGCAGCTCACCCTGCAACTGGGCCGAATGGTTGAGAGCGTCCGGTTCGGAGTTTGAAGTTTACGATTCACAGACCGAGGCCAGCGGTTATCAGTGGAGGCCGTGCCAACAATTACGCGGTTCGAGGACATCGATGGGTGGAAGAAAGCCCGCGAATTGTGTCGGGAAGTTTACGCGTTGAGCGGCACCGGCCCCATGGCGAAAGACTTCGGCCTGCGCGACCAGCTCCGGCGTGCGGCGACTTCCGTGATGGCCAACATTGCGGAGGGTTTCGGAAGGGGAGGAAACCGGGAGTTCATTCAGTTTTTGGGCCATGCCCGGGGGTCATGCGCGGAAGTGAAATCGCATCTCTACGTCGCTTTCGACGCGGGGATGATCAGCCAGCCGGATTTCGACCGGCTTTATCGGCTCGCCAGTGAAGCCGAGGCGTTGATTAGTGGATTAATGAAATATCTGCAGGCTTCCGACCTGCGCGGACGGAAATTCAAAGAAACTGATAACCCGAATCCGGAAACCCTGAACCGTAAACCGTGAACCGTGAACCGAAATCCGTGAACCGTAAACCCTCCTTGATCCGTTGCGGTGTCGCCGGGGTCGGTTCGCTCGGCCAGCACCACGCCCGCATCTACGCCGCGCTGCCCGGGGCCGAGCTGACCGGCATCTACGAGCCGAGCGATGCACGCGCCGCTGAGATCTGCGCGAAGCACAACTGCCGCCGCTTCGCCACGATCACCGAGCTCGGCGCGGCGTGCGATGCCGTGAGCGTCGTCGTGCCGACCGACCGCCATGCCGAGGTCGCGCTGCCGCTGTTGGCCCAGGGTTGCCATTTGCTGATCGAGAAACCGCTGTGCGCGAGCCTCGCGGAGGCCGAGCAGGTCCTGGCTGCGGCGGAGCAGAACGGCTGCCTCGTGCAGGTCGGCCACATCGAGCATTTCAATCCCGTGATGGCCTTTCTCGAGAAGCAGGTCGGCCGCCCGC
>JACQFT010000114.1 GCA_016199925.1 Opitutia bacterium
AGCGATGGTCGTGAGTTGCATGGGGACTGGTCGAATGCCTCGGGGCTTGCCCCGAGGATGTTTACTGCGGGCGGGAAGATGGTTTGGAGGGAAGGACGATCCAGCGCAGGGGCAGATTCAGGCGGTGAATCCGCTGGGTCCGCGACAGCCCGCGCAGCAGCCGGGCCCGGAGGCGGGCGCGACGGACGCGAGGACAGGTCTGGACGGCGGGCATCGTGAGGCTCCGGTGGGCTCGTTCATGAATTGAAACCGACCTGCGGGCCCGAGCTAGGCGACGGGACGGACCCGCGCCGCTTTTCCTTTTTCGCGCGGCCTGGGCGATCCGGTGAGCGGTGGCGCGGCGCTTGCATGGGCGGGATCATAGCTTTTTCCGGGCCGCGCCGATATGGGGTGTTGGCCCCGGTCCGGCATCTGCAGTGTCGGGACGCGTTTCTCCGCCGCCGCCGCGATTTCCGTATTTTCATTTCGCGCCCGCGCCGCATCCTCCCGTCGATGACTGCGCGCGCCTTCCCTCTCTTCCGCAGCGTCCTCGCGCTGGCGCTCGGCGCGGCCGGCCCGCTGCGGGCGCAGCCGGCGGCGCCCGAGGTCGCGCCGGTCGCCGCGACTCCGGCCGCAGAGACGCCCGCCGCGCCCGAGTTCGAGCCGCGGCCGGTCGCGACGTGGTTGGAGGCGCAGGTGGAGCTGCACCGCCGCGGTTTCTCCTGCGGGTCGATCGACGCCGTGCGCGGCGCGCAGACCGTCGCGGCCCTCCGCGCGTTCCAACGCGCGGCCGGCCTCGGCGACACCGGCGAACTCGACCCCGCCACGCGCGAGAGTCTGCTCCTCACGGCGCCGGTGCTCGCCTCGCACACGTTCACCGCCGAGGAACTCGCCTCGCTCCAACCCGTGGCCGGCACCTGGGTCGGCAAAGCCGCGCAGCCGGCGCTCGCGCACGCCACGCCGCTGGAGCTGGCGGCCGAGCTTTTCCACGCCCACCCGGGCTACCTGCGCAAACTCAATCCAGACACGGCGTGGGAATCGCTGCTGCCGGGAGCGACCGTCGCCGTGCCCGCGGTCGGACGCGTGACCGTCGGCGGTCAGGCCATGAAACTCCACGTGCGCCTCGCCGCGCACGAGCTCGAGGCCACCGACGCGACCGGCCGCGTGATCGCGCACTTTCCCGTGAGCATCGCGCGCGACGTCGAGAAGCGGCCCGTCGGCGAGCTGCACGTGACGGTGGTGATCCCGGACCCCGACTACACGTTCAACCCGGACGTTTTTCCCGAATCGCCGGAAGCCCGCGAACTCGGCCGCAAGCTCATCCTGCCTCCCGGCCCGAACAATCCCGTGGGCCTCGCGTGGATCGGGCTCGACCGCCCCGGCTACGGCATCCACGGCACGCCCGACCCGGAGAAAGTCGGGCGCACCGAATCGCACGGCTGTTTCCGTCTCGCCAACTGGGATGCGCGCACGCTGCTCGACCTCGCGTGGGTCGGCATGCCGGTCGAGGTCGAGCCTTGAGCGGCGGTCAGGGCAGTGTCTAAGTCGGTTTCTCGCCCGGTAATCTTTCTCTTGCCTCTTTCTCTTAATTTTTCTCTCTGGCCGACGAGCCCTGACGAAAGAGAAAGAGGAAAGATTGGCAGAACGGCTTTACCACTGCTCGTGAGCGTCGCTTCCCCGCGGCCGCCGGGCCGGCCTATTTCGGGTGGCAGTGGAGGCAGAGGGCCGAACCGGCCAGGGTCGTGCGCACGAGCCGGGCTCCGCCGACGCGCTGGTTGTGGACATCGTGGCAGGACGCGCACTCGACCTTGCCGTCGAAGAACGGGAGCGTCGAAACGAGGCGCATCGGACGCCCGCCGTGGCAATTCGAGCACACCAGACCGGGCGCGTGATAGAAGGCGATGCCGACGGGATGGTCGTCGGACAGATCGGGGCCGACCAACGCACGGCCGGCGGCGAACTCGCCGCCCACGGCGCCGCCGAACGAGTTGAGGGCGACCGTGCCGTCGTGGCAGGACAGGCACGCTTTCGAGCGGGTGCCCGGCTCGCCTACGGTTTTGTGCAGCGTCGAGCTGCGGTAGAGCGTGAAGGCGGCGACGGTCGTCGTGTGATTCCACAACGGGGCGTCCGCCAGCGTCTGCTCGGCGTGGTGCGGGACGTGGCAGACCTTGCAGCTCTCGCCGCCGGTCCAGCCGCGCGCCGAGAAATCGTGGATGCTGCCGGTGACGCCGGCGAACGCGGTGGCGCCGGCGGCCAACACCGCGCCGAAGAAACCGGCGGCGACGGAGGAGCGGCGGAGCGCGAGCATGGCTACGGGCTCGGGTTCGCCAGCCCGGCCTTCCCGCGAAGGGCCTCGGCGTTGGCGGGATCGAGTTCGAGCGCCCGGGCGAAGGCGAGCAGGGCCGCCGCGGGCTGGTTTTGGGCGGCCAGAATCTGCCCCCGCAACGCGTGGGCCGGGGCGCTGGCCGGATCTTTCTCGAGGCTGGTCTGCACATTCTCGAGGGCCTGGGGGTAGAGTTTGGCCTGGAACAATTTTTCCGCGAGGCGGAGGCGGCGGTGGGCGGCGGCGGCGGGCCCGCCGTTCGTCGCCGGCGGCGGGTTGCCGGCCCGGGCCAGCTCGGCGGCGTCGATCTCCCCGAGGAGGTGGCGGATCTCGGCGCGCACGACGGCGGGGTAGTTGACTTTGGCGAACGGCCGGTAGGCGACGAGCCGGCGGTCCGCGCCGGCGAGGCCGACGCAAGGCTCGAGGATGACGCCCAGGCGGCCGAACAGCGCATCGCCCGCGTCGATCAGCACCGGCATCGCGATGCCGGCGGCCAGCCGGGCGGCCTCGGCTTCGGCGCGGGGCGTCCGGTCGGAGGTGATCGCGACCCACCGCACGGATTTGCCGGCGAACTCTTTTTCCAACGCGGCGAACTGGCGGATGGCGGCGGCGGAATGCTCCTGGCCGGGCTTGAAAAAAATGAAGACGTTGACGGTGGCGCCGGCCAGCAGGTGATGCGGGCTGCCGTCGAGGTCCGGCAGCACGGCTTCGTCGAGGAGGTCGCCGACGGCGACGGCGGCGAAGCCCCACACCGCCGGCCAGAGGGTCGCAGCGACGAGGAGCGCGAGGAGGCGGCCGAGGCTATTTTTTTTCTTCGGGGAGGCGGGCACGGTCGTAGCTGCGGGTGGCATGGCAGGTTTTGGCGCAGGAGCCGCCGGTGGGGGTTTTGGTGTAATTGAGTTGGAGCGCCCAGCCTTTCGGGCCGTAGGGGACGCTGTCGCGCAACTGGTGCTTTTGTTTGGAGGCATGCACTTCGTGGCAGGCCCGGCAGGTGCGGCCGCGCTCGGCCTTGTTGACGTGGAGGAAATGGAGATTGGTCTGGCCGTCGCGGAACCGGGTCTGGGTCGCGGTGCGGGCCTCGGTGATCATGCTCGTCTCGTGGCATTCGAAGCAGAGGGCGTAGAACCGGAGGTCGAACGCCGAGTAGAACGTGGACGGGTATTCCTGATTGAGGAGGCGGAAATTCTGAAAGCCGTGCGGATTGTGGCAGGCGCTGCAATCCTCGGAAGCGATCGGCCCGTGGTGCACGGGGTTTTCCGCCAGCAGCTTTTTCATGTTGGTGAGTTTGCGGCCGTCATGGTCGGTCACGTCGTCCTTGCCGTGACAGGTCAGGCAGAGGTTCAGCGGGAGCTGGACGAGCAGTTTCTCGACTTCGGAGCCGTGCGGATTGTGGCAGTTCAGGCATTTGGCCCCGTCGGTGAGGGCGGCGTGTTTGACGGGGGAGTGGAGGGCGAAGTTTTTGATCGTCTCGTGGCAGCTCAGGCAGAGGGTGGCCGACTCGTCCACGAGCAGCTTGGGTTGGCGGGAGTCGTGGGGATTGTGGCAACTGACGCAGCTCTCGCGGGCGGCGGCGTGGCCGGTCTTGCCCGCCACGATTTTCTGGAAATCGTCGTGGCAGGAGAGGCACAGCTCGTTGACGGGGCCGGTGAGCGGGCCGGGGCTCGCCGGGTCGGCCCGTTGGTGGCAGAGGCGGCAATCACCGGCCTCGAACGGCGCATGGGTGGCGGCGGCCTTTTCGGTGGCGGGCAGCGGAGCGAGGTCGTTCTGGCGCACCTTGGGCACGGGCGGAGCGGGCTGGGCGGCCCAAAGGCCGCCCAAGAGAGCAAAGCCGAACAATCCGGATATCACAGGCAGCTTGAAGGTATGCATTTTCGCAATGGTTCTTGGTGACGGAGGCAAAAGCGGAGGCGCTGCGGCGGTGGAACCGAGCCGGGAGCCGGGCGGCGGCCTTGTGATTTGGCAGGCGGTCTCAATATCGGAAATCCGGGTTGGTGGAGCCGGTGTGATTTTTGCCGTGGCACATCACGTCGCAAAATCCGCTGCGGGTTCCCAAGTCGACGAACCGGAGCTGCCCGTTGCTGGCCGGGGTCGCGTAGGCGGTATTGAAATTTATCAAATGGGTCTTGCCGGACACGCCGTGAGGATCGTGGCACGAGAGGCAATTGACGTCACCGCCGACCGCGTGGAGATTGTGGAAGGGGAAACTCTGGTTCGCCAAAATGCTCGTCCGGCTGTGGCATTTGTAGCAGAGGGCGTAGATGGCGGCGCTCTCGGTCTGGTTGTCGGTCAGTTCCATCCGGCGCTCGAGGAGCGGCACGTAGGCCGAGCCGTGCGGGCCCTTGGGGCCGGTGCCGCCGGCGCCGGGGCCTTGGTTGTTGTTGTGGCAATCGGTGCAATACATCCGGCTGGCCGTCGTCCACGGCGCGATCAGGCTGGGGCCGTTCGGGTTCTTGCCGGTCGCGAGGACCGGATGGTAGGAAGCGTTGGCGCTCTGAAAATCGAGCCGCGAGTTGGTCTGCACGACCTGGCGCGCGATCCGCGCGGGCCCGCGGTTGGTGCTGTCGCCGTGGCAGCGGAAGCAGAGCTCGTATTGGTTGACGAGCGGGTTGACGACGGTGCCGGCACTGCTGACGCCCTTGACGCCGGCGAGATCCCCCGAGGCGGCGGGCACGGTGGCGGTTTGCGCTTTGGCCGCGTGCGGATTGTGGCAGTCCGCGCATTCGACGTGGCGGGGCGGGTTCACGGCGTCTTCGGTGGGATCGTGCACGCCCGTCGTCGCAGCGACGGAGTGGACGCTGGTCTTGGCGAACTCTGCCTGGATATTTTTCGCCGCCACGTTGCCGTTGTGGCAGGAGTAGCAGTTCGGCTCCTCGCCGGCGAAATTCAGCAGGCGCGGCTTGTTGCCGGCGGAGTGCGGCCGGTGGCAGTTCTCGCAGCCGTTGGCCTGCACGGTGGTGAGCGAGGTGTGGGGCCAGGGGTTCGTGCCGGCGCCGTTCCAGGTTTTCGTCGAGGTCTTGTGCAGCGAGGCGCTCCAATAGGTCCGGTTGTGGCAGGTGGTGCAGAGCGCGGAGGCGGTGTTGTTCACGGCCAGAAATTTGCCGAACTGATTGTCGTGCGAATCGTGGCAGCTCGTGCATTGCAACTGCTTGCTGGCGTCGAGGCGCACCGCCCCGGTCAGGGTGGCCGGATTTTGCAACTGCCCGTCGGCGGCCATGAGCGCCGCGTCGAACACGAAGGAGACGGGGTGGTCGTCGGCGAGATCGGTGCCGAGCCGCGTCGCGCCCGACGGCAGGGTGGTGAGGCCGCCCTGAATCTGGATCGCGGCGGGCCGGTTGCGCACCATGCCGAGCGCGACGGTGCCGTCGTGGCAGCTCAGGCAAAGCTTGGAATCGCCGGTGGGCTGGCCCGGGTGGGCCTTGGCGGTCGAGCTGCTATACGGGACATACGTCTGGCCCGAGCTGAAACGGTTCCACAGCGGCGCCTCCCGGCTGCCGTTGTGCGGGGTGTGGCAGAAGATGCAAATCTCCGATTCGGTGACGGCCTTGACCGTGCCGGCGCCGTTGACGGAGAGGTTGTGCTTCGTCGTGACGATCGAGCCGGCCCAGGCCGCGGAGGCGAGGAGCCAGAGACTGAGGAGGAGGAGGGGCGCGGTCTTCATGGCGGGCCGACGTAGCGAAGCAGTTGCACGCGGCCGTTGTAGGCGTCGGCGACGTAGATGCGGTTGTCGCGGCCGATGGCGATCCCCGCGGGCATCCAGAATTCACCCGGGCCGGAGCCGGTCGCGCCGAGGTCGAGCAGGAAATACCCCTTGGAATCAAAAATCTGGATGTTGTCGAACAGCGCATCAGCCACATAGACGTGGCCCAAGCGGTCCACCGCCACGCCCTTGGGCCGGCTGAAATGGCCCGAGCCATCGCCGAGGCTGCCGACCGTGCTGAGAAACCGGCCGGCGGCGTCGAACACCTGCACGCGCGAATTCATCGCGTCCGTCACATAGACCCGGCCCTGCGCATCCGCGCCCACATGGGTGGGAAAATTGAATTCCGCCGGCGCCACGCCGCGCGCGCCGAAACGCCCGAGCGGCCGGCCCGTCAAGTCGAAGATCAGGATGCAATGCGCCCCGGCGTCGGCGACATAAAGTTTCTCGCCGGACAGGGCGAGGCCGGCCGGCCGGACGAAGGGGTCGGCCAGCCGAAAACGGACGCGGCCAGCCTCGTCGAACGCCACCACCTGCCCGAGTCCGGCGTCGGCGACATAGATGATCCCGCCGGCTTTGGCCACGGCGACGGGGAGGACGAACGCCACTTGGCCAATCCGGTCCCAGCGGGCGGCGCGACCGCGCACCCGGTCGAAAAACCAAACGACGTTCGCCCCCGTGTCCGTCAGACAAAGATTGCCGGCTTCGTCCACCGCCACGCCGAACGGCTTGACCAGTTTTTCGCGGCCCCGGTTTCCGCCCGTGAGCAGATTGACGAACCGGTCGGTCCACGTCGGCTGCATCCCCAGATCGGCCGGCGTCGCGAAGCTGCCCTCCAGCACGACGCGCGCGACGGCGGGCGGCGGCGGCCAGACGCGGAGGGCCGGGCCCGGCGCCGCCGGCGGGGCGACGGTGGCGTTGGTGCAGCCCGCCAGCAACCCGGCCAGGCCGCCCGCCAACAGCAAAGCGCATGTTTGTTTCGGGTTCATGTCAGAAGGTGCGTTTGATCTGCAGCAGGACGTGTTGGCGCCGGCGCAGCTCGCCCACCAAGTTTTCGTCTTCGTAGTCGTAGCTGAAATTCAACACCAGTTTGCCGTAGGCGTAATTGAGCGCCGCCCGGGCCGCCACCCGGTCCTGGTCGAATCCCGGGCCCCGCTCGCGGCGGAGGCCGCCCTCAAGCTCGCACGTGAGGAAGGCCGCGAGTTGCCGGCGATACCGGCCGATGGCGTTGCGGCTCTCCCGCGTGCGGCCCGTGTCGGGAAAGGCGGTCTGATTCAGCTCCAGGTCGAGCGACAGCGTGGAGCTCGGCCCCAGCTCGAAGGTGGAGGATTGGAACACCCGCGTCGAACGGAACGGCGACAGGTTCGAATCGAGCCGCTCGTGCTCGACCCCGGCCTGCAGCCACCGCCAGCGAATCTCCGCCCCGACCACCTGCCCCGCGAGATTCTGCAACACCACTGACTTCCCGCCGCGGTTGTCGGTCAGGTTCAGCCGGCCATAGAGCCCCACCAGGCCGTCGAAAAGATCCAGCCGCACCTGGTAGAACTGCATCACCGTTGCGAAGCGGTCGGAGGGCGGCACGGCGGCCGTGTAGTCCACCAACACCTGGCCGCCGTCGGCGATCCGCCCGCCCGGCACGCGCCGGATTTCCGTCAGCGCGCCCTGCACGACGAGCACATAGTCCAGCGTCTCGGCAAACGCGACCCCCAGGACATCCGTCACCTGGCCAACCGCGACAACGCCGGGCTGGAGCAGGAAGGACGGCCTCCGGTCGGTCAGCGTGAGCACCTCGTCGGACACGAAGAGCCGTTCGCCGGTCGTCGTGCGCCGCTGCTGGTCGCCCCGCCAACTGGCGCTCAGGCTCAACCGGCCCTCGGCGGGCAGCCGCTTCGTATAGCTCTCCTCCACGGTGACGCCCACGCGGTCCGCCGCCAGCGTCGCGCCCCCGCCGCGGACGGTCGATGTCGCCCCCTGCACCGCCAGCGTCGACGTCAGGCTTTCGTAGAGCTGATGCCGCACGGAGGCCCGGCCCTCGTGCGACCGGCTCGCCACCACCTCCGACCCGTGGTCGCCGAAAGCGTAGTGCCCCTGGACGGTCACGTCCGGCCGGACGGCGAGCGCGAGATTTTCCTGGAGCGTCAGGCTGCGCGTTTTGCTCGTGGTGCTGGAAAGCCGGTTGAACAGAGCCGTCGAATTGAGCGTGGCCCAGTCGTCGGTGCCCCAGGCGAGGCGATCCAGAAGGTTCGCGCTCTGGCTGGTGCCCGCGGTCGGCGCGTTCCCCGCTTCTTCCCGGCGATAGGAGTTCAGCTCGTAGGAGAACTCCGTCTCGTGGCTCGGCTGTTCTGCGTGGCTCGCGTTGAACGTGAAGGTGTCGCTGGCGACCTCCGTCGCGCGCCCCAGCCCGCCCGTGACCGTCTCCGCCAGGTGCAGCGCGTCGAGCGCGACCGGCACGCGGCCGGCCGTATAGCCCGTGTGGCCGCCGTAGCGCAGGCTGTCCACGCGGGCCCGGCTGAAAAAATCCAGGTCGCGGTGCGTGCGGCCGCGCTCGGCGAACAGATGGGTCGCGTAGGCTTTCTCGCGCAGCAGGCCGAGGCGGGCGTGGTAGCGTTGGAGCGACGTCACCGATTGCCGGCGGCCGCCGGGCGGATCCAATTTCAGCGTCTGCCAACTGGCCCCGAATTCCGGCTGCAGGAGGAACTCGAGCAGGTTCGGGTGATAAACAGAGCCCTGCACGTCGAGCCCGAGGACGGACTCGACGAACACGTAGTCGCGGCGGCTCGCCTCTCCGCGCGTCGTGCGTTCGTCAGACTGCGCCTCGACGTTGAGCTGGGCCGCCGCTTCAGCCATTTTCATTCGGAACATCCGCGGGCCCTCCACTTCCGGCGACCATTGCGCCGGCAGCGGGGCCGGCCAGGCCAAAAAAAAAACAGGCCCAGCCGGCCGCGCCGGAACCATTTTTGGGAACGGGCGCTCATGACGGGGCGGGCGCGAGCGGCGCCGCCGTCACGGCGGGCGCAGGCGTCCTGAGAAAATACCGGTTCTGTCCGCCGTGCGGGTCGTGGCAGGTGTGGCAGACCTCTTGGCCGATACGGGCGTGCGCGGCGCTGCGCGTCACCAGCGTCTCGTCGTGGCATTCGGCGCAGACTTGCCGGCCCGGCAGCACGAGCAGCGCTTTCTCCGTGCTCTCGTGCGGCTGGTGGCAGCCGAGGCAGTAGCCGGCCTCGACCGGCGCGTGCCGGAACGGCCGGCGCTCGAAGAGCGGTTGGTGGCAGAGCTGGCAAATCTCCGCCACTTCCCCGCGCAGTTTCTGCGAAAACTGCGACTCGTGGCACGAGAGACACTGCCGCTCGGCATAGGGCTTGTGCCGCACCTCCGTGGGCGCAGCGCGGGCGAGCAGGTAGATCTCGGGCACGCCGGGCGCGGGTTCCGCCGCCGGCACCGCGGCCGCCGGTGCGGCCGGGCGAGACCCCGTCGGCACCCCGTCAAAAAAAAAGGTCAGCACCTGCCGTTTGCGCGCGGCCGTGCAGGCCGTCAGGAGCAACGCGACGCTCAACCAAGGTCCGAGCCGTGTCATCCCGTGGTGCATGGGGGCGGTTCACGGCCGGTCATTTCTTGTGTCCAAAACCGAACACGCTCACTTTGTGCTCCCCGAATTGGTTGGTGACGATCACCAGATACTCGAGCTGGAAGTCCGGCGCCACCTGCGGGGCGAACAGCGCGTTGTGGTCGTAGTCGATCACGACTTTCGCGGGCAAATCCAACCCCGGCGTGCTGCCCTGGCGGTCGCCGAAGAAGAGCAGCAGCCGGCCGTCGGGATCGAAAATCTGCACCACCTGGGTCGCGGCATCGACCACATAGACGCGGCCCTCGCGGTCCACCGCCACGCCCTTGGGCCGGGCGAATTCGCCCGGCTTGTCGCCCACCCCGCGCCCGAACTGGCGCAGGAACTGGCCGTCGGGCGAGTATTGGAGGACGCGAAAGGCGCCGAGGTCGGACACATAGACCCGGCCCTGGGTGTCCACCGCCAAATTCGCCGGCGCGAACAGCTTGCTTTGCGCATCCGCCGTGGCCGGCGAGCGCGGGATCGTGAACAGCAACTGCCGCTTCGCCTTGTCATAGACCCGCACGTAATGGTTTTTCAGGTCCGCCACATACAGGCGGTCGCCCGCGACGAGCACGTCGGTCGGTTTCATCTCCGCTTCGGAGCCGGTCGACTCCGCCCGGACGGGCGCGACGGACGCCGGGCTGTGCGCCCGGCCCTTCCCGCTCACGCGTTCGCCGATCGCGCCTAGGAAACTGTCGTCGCGACCATAGATCAG
Source organism: Opitutia bacterium (assembly GCA_016199925.1). GTDB lineage: Bacteria > Verrucomicrobiota > Verrucomicrobiia > Opitutales > Opitutaceae > JACQFT01. The sequence continues at coordinate 10,319 of JACQFT010000114.1, forward strand.
GATCTGGCCGCCGGCCGAGTCGGCCACATAACGCGTGCCGTCGTGGTCGACGGAGATGTTGACGGGCGTGACGAGTTTGCCGTCGCCGCCCGGCGTGAAATACCGGAACTCCCGCGTGCGCAGATCGATGATGTCGATCGCCGCCGAGCCGGTGTCGCACACATAGATTTTCCCGTCGTGCAGCGCCACGCCATACGGCTTGTTGATCGGTTTGCGCACGGGTTCCTTGCCGACGACGAACGCGGCGAACTTGTTCGGCCCGCCGCCCAAATCCTGTTCGCCCGAGTAGCCCGCCAAGAATTGCAACCGCGCCGCCTGCGGGGCGGCCGGGTAGAAAGTCGCCGGGGCCGACGCGCGCTGGGGCGGAGCCCCGCAGCCCGCCAGCACGGCCAGCAACGCCACACCGGCCACCAGCCACCGTCCGCACGGCGGCGGCGACGGCGGACGCTTCGGCGGCAGGGTGGTGTTGGTGTGATTCGTCGGCGGGTTCATCGGAGTGGGTGGTTTTCTGACATCAAGGCCCCGGCGGAAACGGAATCCCGCCGGGGCCTGTTGGTGTGGCGCAAGCTGCACCCGGCGGCCCGGGTTCCCTCCGGCGCGTCCCCGGGCTGGGCCGCCGGCGGAGCCGGGTCTCCGGGTCAGCTCACTTGTTGTGACAGGTCAGACAAAGCGCACTGCCCGCGTTGGCTTTCCGCAGAAAATGCGTGTTCGTGTTGTCATGGGGATTGTGGCAGGAGGCGCATTCGAGTTTGCCGCCGAACAGCGGCACGACTTTTGCGCTGTCCACGCTCGCGGCGCTGGCCGGAGTGACCAACCCGCCGTTGGCCGTCGCCAACGCGGCGTCGTAGGTGAAGGACACCGGATGATCATCGCTGAGATCAGTCCCGAGCTTGTCTTCGCCCGTCATCAGCCCGCCGCCCGCCGGCGTCTTGCCGCCGAAGGAGTCGAGCGCCACCGTGCCGTCGTGGCAGCTCAGACACGCCTTCGATTGGTTCGACGGCTGGCCGGGCACCGCCTTCAGCGTGCTGCTGCTATACAGCGTGAACGTCGCCGCGGTCGCGGCGTGGTTCCACAGCGGCACCAGTTGGGCCGCCTGCGCGTTGTGGGGCGTGTGGCAGGTCACGCAGATCTGCCCTGCGCTGTTGGTCATCGCGGAGAGATCGTGGCTGGTGCCCGAGATCGTGGCCCCGGACAGGGTCATTGGTGGAATGGACACCGTCAGCACGATTGCCGCGAGTGTCCGCATCTGAGTCAGTCTGGTCGTTTTCATGGTGCACCTAGTGTTGGTGTTTGGCGTCATGACCCACGGGTCGGCACGCTGCCGTCGTCGGCCTGTTTTCTGCGAAGAAAAGTGGTTCGGGCCCCGCTGCTCGCAGCGCGGCGGGGGAGCCGCCCTTGAGGGAGGCAGCCGCCTCATCCCATCCGTTTGGTCGGAAGTTCATATGCCCTTTGGCCAATTCTATCTATAACCGGTCCAGCGCGGCCCGACTACGCCGCGGTTGCGATTCAGCCCGCAGATCTTGTCGCACTCAGGTCGCGCCTGCGGCTCCGCTCCGCCCGTGTGTGGGAGCGAGCTTGCTCGCGACTCGTCCGCTCAACGTCGCGCGTCAGCGCGCTGCCACAGATTCCCGCCGGCTCCGGATGCTCTGCCGGCCGGCCACACGCGGACCGAACTCCAGGGCCCACACGCAAAAGCCGCGCCGTCACCGCGACGCGGCTGAGGAAACGGATTTGCTCTTTCCGGAGCGGCGTTCAGTTCCGCCAGTAGCCCCGCACATAGACGTAGCCGTCGTGATGCCGCGCCCAATGCGGCCGCACATAGTGGCGATGGTCGCGCGGCGGCGCTTCCCAGTGCCCCTCGACCCAACTGTAACGCCCGCGGCCCTCGTAGATCCAATAGCCGTCGATCCACTCGGCATCGTGCGCCGGACGCTCGCGGATGATCTCCACGCGTTGCGGCGGCGGCGGCGGAGGCGGCGGCTCGCGCTCGATGTATCGCGTCGTGGCCGCGCCTTCCGAAGTGTAGATCGTCCCCTGCCGGTGATCCTCGGCGTTGCCGAGCGCACCGCCCGCGGCCGCTCCGGCCACCGCCCCGAGCACGGCCCCGCCGGCCCCGTGGCCGCCGCCGCCGCTATTGTTGCCGATCACCGCGCCGGCGATCGCCCCGAGGAGGCCGCCCGTCACCGCGCCCTGCTGGGTGTTCGGCCCCGTGCCGGCACAGCCCGCGGTAAAGGTGATGGTCGCGGCCAACAAAACGGTCTGGAGTTTCATGGTAGATTCGACGCTTCCGCCGGGTGTTTGTTTCAATCGCCCCGGCAAGAAAACTCGCCGCGACCGCACTGGTCTGCACCCGGAGCCGAGGCCAAACCCGGCCCGGCACCATCGGGTGAACACGGCACAAAAAAACCGGCCGCACCAGCCGGTGGTGAAGGCGGGCTCGGTCGCGCCGCCGGGCGCCCGAGCCGCGCGCAAACCCGCTCCCGTTTCCCCGCGCCCGGCCGCTACGCTTTCAGCAGGCAGCAGTGCTTGTATTTCTTGCCGCTGCCGCACGGGCACGGCTCGTTGCGCCCGACCTTCGGCGCGGCCGACTTGAACGGCGCCAGCCCAAGCCGCGCCTCGCGATTGTAGAGCCACCGGCCGTCGATGCGCAAAAACTCCGCCTTCTCGTGCAACACTTTCTCCACGCCCTCCTCCGTGCCGTAGGCCGAGAAGTCCACGAACGCCTTGGCGCCGTCGCCGCCGCCCTCGTGGCTGTGCACCACCAGCTTCGTCCACGTCATCGCCGGCACTCCGGGCTCGGCGACGTAGGGCGTCCCCGCCGTCGGGCGATGCGTGTCGTGCAGAAATTTGAAATCGTGCGCGACGTGCGCCGTGAACCGCGCGCGCATCAGCTCCTCCGCCGTGGCCGCGACCCGCGCGCCGGCGTGGACCGGCGCACAGCACTCGCCGAAAGTTTTTCCGCTCCCGCACGGGCAGTTCGCGGCGCGGTCGATGGAGATAGTTTCCGAGGGCGGTGTGGCCATCGCCCAGAACAAGCCGCGCAAACCCGCGCAAGGCGAGGGCAAACACGGCCTTTCGGTTTGGTTTCGCAAGTGTGGGCCAACGCGCTGGCGCGCGCGGTTTGGCAGGCCAACGCGCTGACCCACGGGGAACCGTTTGCGCGAGCGAACCGGAAATCCCAGCGTGGGCAAAGCGCCCGCGATTTCCGGCCTTGATCCCGTCGCGCCGCCGGCAACGCTCGCCCCCACCCCCCCTCCCTCCGATGAAATCCCCGTTCGCCCCGCGCCTCCTCCGCCCCGTCGCCTGCGCCGCACTCGGCCTTCTGCTTCTGGTGACCGCCTTCGCGGCGGCGGCCAACCCACCGGCGCCGCCGCCCGCGCCCCCGCCGCCGCCGCTCTCCGCCGCCCCGGGCGCCGTGGTCGCGCTCTCGGTCGCCGATCTCGACCGGCAGCTCGCCTGGTATCGCGACACGCTCGGCTTCACGCTGTTTTCCCACGGGACCGCGCCCAACGTCACCCTCCGGTTTGCGCTGCTCACCCGCGGCCCCTCCTTGGTCGAGCTCCTCCAGTTCCCCGACGCCAAGCCGCTCGCCGCCGCCGCGCCGGGCGTCGCCGTCCACCAGCTCCACGGATTTTTCAAAGGCGGTTTTGTCGTCGCGGACCTTGACGCTCATTTCCGCGCGCTCCAGGCGCGCGGCGTCGCGTTCGAGTTCGAGATCGTCCGGCCGCCCAACGGCCCCTATCGCACCTTCGGCCTGCGCGACCCCGAGGGCAACCTCCTCCAATTTTTCGGCCCGTAACCGTTCCCGACCCCGCCATGAAATTCCCCCGTCACTTCGCGCTCACCGCCCTGCTGCTTCTCGCCGCCAGCCTCTCCGCGTCGGCGAAAGAGCGCATCGCCGTCGTCATCCAGGCCGACTTCGGCGGCGCCGTCATGCCCGGCGTCGTCTTCAGCGTGAGCCGCGAACTCCTCATCGTCACCGTCCAGCCGCTGATCGCGCGCCACGACATCGACGCCGCCGCGCGCAACCTCAGCTACAACGCGCAGACCTGGCCCGCCGGCACCGTGTTCGTCTCCGTCGTCGATCCGGGCGTCGGCACCAGGCGCCAGTCCGTCGTCCTGAAAACGAAGAACGGCCAGTATTTCGTCAGCCCCGACAACGGCACGCTCAGTCTCGTCGCCGCCGAGTTCGGCATCGACGGCGTGCGCGAGATCGACGAGTCCGTCAACCGCCGCCCCGGCACCGAGTGGTCGCACACCTTCCACGGCCGCGATGTCTATGCCTACACCGCCGCACGGCTCGCCGCCGGCGTCATCACCTTCGAGCAGGTCGGCCCCTTGCTCCCGCCCCGCGTCGTCGCCCTCGAGTATCCCGCCCCCGTGCTCGCCGCCGGCACCGCCACCGGCCTCCTCCACGAAGCCAGCGAAGACGGCTTCGGCAACGTCTCCTGCCTGATCGACCGCCACACCTTCGCCCAGCTCGGTCTCCACGAAGGCGACCTCGTCGTCGCCACCGTCCGCCACTCCGGCCAGACCGTGTGGGAGGAGACCGTGCCCTACGTGAAAACTTTCGGCGAGGTCGCCGTCGGGAAAAATCTGCTCTTCGTCAACAGCAGCGGCTACGTCTCCCTCGCCATCAACCAGGGCAACTTCAGCCAGACCTACAAGATCGGTTCCGGCCACGGCTGGTCGATCTCGGTCCGCAAGAAATAGCGCCCGTCCGCCCGTCCTCGCACTGGAGTTTTTTTGCCGCAGCCTCGCTGCGGACGCCGCGCCGCGTCCGTCCGTTTTTTTCCCCGCGGATTTCACGGAGGCAAACGGATGCAATCCCGATCCCGGCGGCCGCGACTCCGCCGCTCTCCGTCCTGATCCGAGCAATCTGTCTTCATCCGTGGAATCCGTGGTCAAACAAAACGCCCCCCCTTCCCATCACCCGCCCCTGCGAATGCAGGGCCGGCGCTTGTCGCCGCGTCGCGACCGCGCTTGTCGCCGCGCCGCGACCGCCCGTCTTTTTAACCACGGATTCCCCAGATTCAGACGGATGCGATCCCCGATCCCGACCGCCGAGAATCCATGCTTGATCCGTCCTGATCCGCGCAATCCGTGGTCAAACAAAACGCTCGCCGTTTCCATCACCCACCTTGCGAACAAAGCCCCGAGCGCCTCCCTCCTCCCTCATCCCTCCTCCCTCCTCGCTCCTCGCTCCTCGCTCCTCCCTCCTCCCTCCTCACTCCTCGCCGATTCGCGCTTCGCTCGCGCCGCGCTTTGTGTTTCTCTGCCCGTTCCCCGTCATGCTCCGCCTGCTGCTACCGCCCAACCTCGCCGCCGCCGCCGCACGCGACGCCATCGCCGTCCGCGTGGAACTCGATTTGTCCGCCCCGCCGCCGCCCACCGTCGTGCCGGGCCTCGCCGTGCTCCAGCGCCTCGGCGTCGCGCCGGGCTCGGTGGCCTTCGCGCAGTTCAAGCGCATCCAGCTCCGCGAACTGATCGGCGCCCTCGCCGGACAGCCCGTATTTTATTGGGCGCACAAACCCGCCGCTCCTCTGGCGTGGGATGAGCGCGCGCTCGCCGGCGTCAGCGAGTTTCTCCACGAGCCAGACCGGGCCCCGCCTCCCGCCGCCCCGTCCGCCGCGGCCGCCGCGCCGCGCCGCGCCGCCCCCGAGCCCGACTGCACGCCGATGACCGTCGACGGCTCCGAGCACTTCCTCGCCATCACCCTGCCCTCGCGCGAGTCGATGAACTACGCCCCCGCGCTCGAGTTCCTGAAACTCCACCGCTTCACCCTCGATCCCATGACGCGCAAGTGGTGGCTGCGCGACCGCCACCGCGTGCTCAACATCCTCGCCAACCGCGGCCCCGAGCTCCGCGAATCTTTCCGCGCCGAGTTCACCCCCAACTTCACGAAGAACACCGCGCACCTGAAGCCCGCCGAACTCGCCGCCGCGATCAGCGAGAAACCCGAGGGCTACGACGTCTCCCTCGAACTCAAGGCCGGCGCCGCCACCGAGGCCCAGGTGCGCGCCGCCGTCGCCAGCGGGCGCGGCTACGTCGAGGACGGCGGCGACATTTATTTGGTGAACACCGCGCAGCTCGCCCAGCTCGAGACCGGCCAGCGCGCGCTCGCGGGCGATCCCGCCGAGGCCGCCGAGGCGCAACGCGGCCATCGCATCCCGAGGTCGCGCGTCGCCGAGGTCACCGACTTGCTCGAGACCATCGCGCCTCATTTCCAAGCGCCCGAGAGCTGGCGCACGCGCGCCGCCGCCATGCGCGACCTCGCCGCGCTCCCGCCCGCGCCGATGCTCGCCTCGCTCGAGAAAACCCTGCGCCCCTACCAGCGCCTCGGGGCCGCGTGGCTTTGGTTTCTCTACGGCCAGCGCCTCGGCGGCATCCTCGCCGACGAGATGGGCCTCGGCAAAACCCTGCAAGCACTCGCCCTGCTCACGGCCGCCACCGCACAGCGCAAATCTAGTGTGGGAGCGAGCTTGCTCGCGACATCGGGCGACGAGGATCGCGAGCAAGCCCGTTCCCACAATTCCGGAGTCGGCACCCTACGAAATCCGGATACTTCGCTCCCCTCGCTCGTCGTCGTCCCCGCCTCGCTCGTGGAGAACTGGCGGCGCGAAGCCGCGCGTTTCGCGCCGACGCTGCGCGTCTTCATCCACCACGGCGCGAGCCGGCTCAACGCGGCCGAGTTTGCGACGCACGACCTCGTGCTCACGTCCTACGGCACGCTGGCGCGCGATGCCGGGCTCTTCGCCTCGGTCGAGTTCGACCTCATCCTCGCCGACGAGGCTCAGCATCTGAAGAACCGCCGCACGCAGGCCGCGCAGTCGCTGCGTCTGCTCCGCGGCCGCGGTCGCTTTCTCCTCACCGGCACGCCGCTCGAGAACTCCCTCGACGACCTGCGCTCGCTCTTCGAGTTTCTCATGCCCGGCTTTCTGCCGCGCCTGCCGGCGGGACTGAAAAAAGAGGAACGCTCGTGGCACGACGAGCGCCTGCGCGCGCAGACCGCGCCCTACATCCTCCGGCGGACGAAGGCCGTCGTCGCGCCCGAGCTGCCGCCGAAGATCGAGCAAGTCATCTACTGCGAACTCACCGCCGCGCAGGCAAAACTCTACCGCACGATGCAGGAGGAAACCGAGCGCGAGATGTTCGACCTCGCCGCCGCCGGCGCCTCCGAGGGCCGCATCCGCCTGGCGACGCTCACGCAGCTCCTGCGCCTCCGCCAAATCTGCTGCGACCCGCGGCTGGTGGCGGAAAAATTTGCGCCGCCGAAAACTGTAGGAGGGGCTTTCTTGTCCGCCATAGCCTCGGCGACGGCGGAACGCCCCGATACGAACGAACCATCGCGGCATAAAGCCGCTCCTACAGTCGAACCAGATTCCGAGCCGAACGCGTCCGAGGTTGGTCGAACCGTCCCCGGTGAGCCGCGCACGAACGATTCCAGCCCGCATGCCCCCGCCCCGCGCCCGCGGCTCGGCGAGGACGCCTCGCCCTACCAGGACTCCGCCAAGCTCGAAGCCTTCCGCGAACTCCTCGCCGAGTCCGTGGACGAGGGCCACCGCATGCTGGTGTTCTCGCAGTTCACCTCGCTGCTCGCACTGCTGCGCGCCGAACTCGACGCCCAGGAAGTTCCCTACTGTTACCTCGACGGTTCGATGACGGCGCGCGCGCGCCAGAAAGAAGTCGATCGCTTCCAAGGCAGCGACGCCGTCCCGGTTTTCCTCATCTCTCTCAAGGCCGGCGGCACCGGCCTCAACCTCACCGGCGCCGATGTCGTCGTCCACTACGACCCGTGGTGGAATCCCGCCGCCGAGGCGCAGGCCACCGACCGCACGCACCGCATCGGCCAGACGCGCGTCGTCACCAGCTACCGGCTCATCTGCGCCGGCACCGTCGAGGAAAAAGTCATGGCGCTCCAGCAGGCGAAGCGCGCGCTGCTCGCCGACGTGTTCAGCGCCAGCGACGCTGCCGCGGCCCATCTCAGCCTCGCCGACCTGCGCGAGTTGCTCGGCGCGACGTGAGCGGCGTTGCGGAGTTGCGCGGTGCTCCGGCCCGCCGTGGCTTGTTTCAACTGTCGGGCCGGCCCTCGCCTGCCCGCCATAGCCTTGGCGACGGTGGGTGGCCGTGCCGTCCGACATTCGCGGAGCGGGGCGCCGCGCCGCGACCGCCCGTTTTCTTCACCACGGATTCCAAGGATTTCGACGGATGCAATCCCGATCCCGGCCTCCGAAAATCCGTGCTTGGTCCGTCTGCATCCGAGCAATCCGTGGTCAAACAAAACGCCCGCCGTCGCCATCCCCCCCCAGTTGCAGAGGTTGGAGCAGCCCGCGCGGCCGCGCGGGAGCTTGGCCCTTCACCGCTCTCGCGCCGGCGACTCAGGCCCGCGCCAGCTCGATGGCCTCGCGCATCTCGCCGGTCCACGGCCGGCCATGGCCGGGCAGCATCGTCACGCGCCCGAGTTCCCGCAGCCGGTCGAGCGAGCGGCGCGCGAGCTGGGTGTCGCGGTTGAGCGAGCGATGCGCGAGTTGCGGCGCGCCATTTTTCCCGGTGACCAGATCGCGCGTGATGAGCACATCGCCGCTGAGCAACACGCCGCGCTGCGGCAGGTGCAGCGCAATCTCGCCCGGCGTGTGCCCGGGAGCATGGAGCACGACCGGGTGCCCGGGCACGTCGAGCACCTGACCATCGACACACCCTTGCGCGTGCGTGATGCTCAGTTGAAGCAGCAACCCATCGACCACCGCGCGCGTGAGCATCGACGCCATGAACGGATGCCACGCGTGCGAGAGCAGGCCGAACCACGGCAACTCCAGCCGCCGGCCCACGGCGGCGAGATCGTCGCGATGCACGAACAGCGGCGCACCCGTCGCGCGGCGGACCCGCTCGGCAAACCCGAGGTGGTCGGCGTGAGCGTGCGTGACGATGATCGCCTCCACGTCCTTGACGCTGCGCCCGATCGACTCGAGTCCGCGGAGAAAGGTCCGGTAGTGCCCGGGGAAGCCGGCGTCCACCAGAGTCAGGCGCCCGCCTTCCTCGATGACATACCAGTTGAACGGTCCCGTGGCGAAGTGATGAATGCCGGCAGTTATTTCCATAAAATTTTCCGTCAGGCCGCCGGCACCGCCGGGCGACCGCCGACCGCCGCCTGATAGGCGGCCAGCAACGCGGTGTCCTCGATCGAGCCGTGGTGATGCACCTGCCGCCAGAGGCCCGCTTCGCGCCGAAAAATCCGGCTCGTGCGGATCGCCAGCGCCAGACTGGTGCCCGCCGCGCGATAGTGCCCCCGCTCCCGGCCGACCGCGTAGCACAACTCCCCGTCCCCGTGGACCGTGTAGTCGAAGAACTCCACCTCCACGACGGCCGGCCCGGAAAAAATCCGCGCATAGACCTCGCGGATCGCCGGCCAGCCGCGCCGCACCCCGCCGAGCGGATTGCTCATCGCGACCGCGGCCGACTCCGACCAGTTCGCCGTCATCAGCGCGAGGTCGCGCCCGTTGAACGCGCGATAAAAATGGGCGAGCGCGCCGGCCGGCGAAGTTTGGTCGGCCGACGGTTCGCGGCCGGTGATCGGGGGCGGAGTTGGCGGAGGGGAGTTCATTGGCGGGGCACCCGATGCGCCGAAACGCGTTCCGGCTTGGGTCGGTGTAGGAGCGGCTTTACGCCGCGATGGTTTGCCGGATCGCGGCATAAAGCCGCTCCTACAGGAAGCCATGAGAGCGCGCGCAGGTTATACGTGTTGTGCTGGCAGCAAACCTCGCGCGCCGACGCGCACCCCGTCTGAATCAGACTCGCAACGGTCCGGGGAACGCACGCGTCCCGCGTGCTCTCCCCGCGCCAAGAGGAGGCCGTCCGGTCCGCGGTCTGGCGGCGGTCGCAGCGGACGACACGGAGGTCGTCCCTCCCAGGCGAGGTGGTGGTTGGGAATGGCATGAAGTTGGTCGGCCGACGCGGATCGTCCCGCCGGTCGCCCGCCAGAATACGCGGAACCTTGCTTCTTGAACAGCACTCGCTCGGGAACTACTTGTTCTCTTTTCCCGAACATGCATCTCGACGACCTGCGGATCTTCCGCGCCGTGGTTCAGGCCGGCGGCGTCACCCGCGCCGCCGCCCGCCTCCAACGCGCGCCCTCGAACGTCACGACCCGCATCCAGCAACTCGAGGCGAACCTCGGCGTGCCGTTGTTCACTCGCGAAAGGAAACGCCTCCAGCTCTCGCCCCAGGGCCACCTGCTGCTCGCCTATGCCGAGCGGCTGCTCCACCTCGCCGCCGAGGCGCGCGACGCCTTGCACGACTCCGCGCCGCGCGGCGTGTTTCACCTCGGCGCGATGGACAGCGCCGCCGCCACCCGCCTGCCCGGGCCGCTCGCCGAATACCACCGCCGCCACCCGCAGACCAGCATCGAACTGGTGACCGGCCCCACGCTGCGCCTCGTCAAACAAGTGCTCGCCCGCTCGCTCGAAGCCGCGGTCGTCGCCAACCCGCCGGCCGAGGACCGCTTGGAAGCGCTCCCGCTCGTCACCGAAGAACTCGTCCTCATCGCCGCCGCCGGGCACCCGCCCATCCGGACCCCGCAGGATGTCGCCTACCATAATTTTCTCACCTTCGGCAGCGGCTGCGCGTATCGGCAACGGTTGGAAGATTGGTTCGCCCGCGCCGGCAAGGTGCCCGCGCGCATCTCCGAGTTCGGCTCCTATCACGCGATCCTCGGCTGCGTCGCCGCCGGCATGGGGCTCGCGCTGGTGCCGAAGATAATTCTCGACCAGTTTCCCGCCCGCGCCGCCTTGAGCCTGCATCCGCTCCCGGCCCGCATGGCGCGCATCAAACTTTGCCTGGTTTGGCGGCGCCACGAGTCCTCCCCGCGCCTCCTCGCCTTCCGCGCCATCCTGACCGGCAAAAAAATCCCCGCCGCCGCCCGCGCCGCGGGCACCCCTCCCGTCGCCACCGCTTTCTCCGCGCGGCCGTCGGCGCGCCCCGGGAAAGTGTCGTCCGACCGTTGACCCTTCGTTCGCGGCGGCGCGGCGCGGCGCGAGGGCCTCCTCCGCGCCGATCGGCGCGGTTTGATCAGCGCGCAGTGAGAAGCGCGCGAATCGCGGATGGCCGGGCCGGCCCCACCCGCCGGGCGCGACAGGGCGCGGGCCGACCCGCTCGCGGGCGCGTCGGAGCGTGGGCAAGCTCGCCGACCCACCCGCCGTCTCGCCCAACCGCCGGCATCCTTGCCGCAAGACGCGCCGGCCGCGGGCTTGACCATTTCGCTCCGCCCTCCACCCTCGGGTTGCGCCCGGAGCGCGCCTGCCGACGCTCTGATCTCTGGCGCGAGGTTTCATCCCCGTTCCTCCCATGTATTGGAAAATCGAAATCACGGAACCGCACTGCGGCGAGCTCGGCGAAGCCATCCGCCACGAAGACCACGGCTTTGCCATGGAAGAGTATTCCTATGAGGCCGGACACCAGATGGAGGTCTTCGTGCACGACACCGCCGACCCGCTCTGGCACATCTTCACCGACATGGAGTCCGGCCACCGCGTGAAGATCCCCGCCGAGAAATACCGGAAGATGGCGTGAGCTGGGCTTGCCCGTTGCAGGCGTAGGGCGGGTCGCCCGTGCCCTCCGTCATGTCCGCCCTAGCTCGATGAGCGACGGAGGAAGCCTTGGCGGAGGAGGAAGACCCCGCCGCGAACGTCGACTGTCTGCACTGTGGGCCAGCGAGCTTGCTCGCGCGTATTTTTCTGAGCGCGCCCCAGGGCGCTGACCCACGTTGAACCGACGACGGCGGGATTAGGAAACCCCGCCCTACAGTTGCGTGCACCGGCATCCGTCCACTGCACGCCTTCCCCTTCGCTTCCGGCATTTCATTTTGTCCGGGATTATGCATGGTGTGGGCGCATGAACTTACCCCGCCTCACCCTCGCCGTCGTCCTTCTGAGTTCGCTGCTGAGCGTCGCCCGCGCCGAGGACGCCTACACCCAGTCCGTCGACGCCTGGCGCGCCGACCGCACCGCCCGCCTCACCAAACCCGACGGCTGGCTCTCGCTCATCGGCCTGCACTGGCTCCAACCCGGCGACAACACCGTCGGCCGCGGCCCCGAAAACAAAATCCAACTCTCGGCCGGCCCCGATTTCTTCGGCACCGTCAACCTCGGCCCCGGCGGCGTCGTCACCTTCAAACCGAATCCGTCCGCCTACGCGCTGATCGACGACCAGCCCGCGCACGCCACCGAGCTGCGCTACCGCGACGGCACCAAGCCGAGCGTCGTGCGGAGCGGCACCGTCAGCTTCTTCGTCATCGAGCGCGGCGACCGCCGCGTCGACCTCCCCAAGTCCGCCCAGATGGCGACCGCCCTGCGCGTGCGCGACACCGAGTCGCCGCGGCGCAAGAATTTCCCTGGCCTCGACTGGTTCGCCGTCGATCCCGCCTGGCGGATCGAGGCTACTTGGGTGCCCTTCGCGGAGCCGCGCGAAACCAAGATCACGAACGTCCTCGGGCAGCTCCTGGTGGTCAAGGTGCCCGGCAAGGCGGTGTTCACCCACGACGGCCACACCTACGAACTCCTCCCCATCGACGAAGGCCCGGGCGAACCGCTCTTCTTCGTTTTCACCGACGCCACCGCCGGCGACGAGACCTACGAGTCCTCGCGCTTCCTCTACGCCGACGCGCCGAAAGACGGCAAAGTCATCCTCGATTTCAACGAAGCGCAGAATCCCCCGTGCGCCTTCACGCCGTTCGCCACCTGCCCGCTCCCGCCGAAGGAGAACCGCCTGCCCTTCAAGGTTCTCGCCGGCGAAAAAAAATTCAAGGGCGAGCATCGTTGAGCGCGCGCCGATCCGTCTGGAAACCGCGACCTGCTCCCGCCGACGCGCGAAAGCTCCAACCACCAACTTCCAAGCACCAGTAAAGAACCCCGGGCAAGCCCCGAGGCATTCGACCAAACCCCCATTCAATTCACGACCGTCGCATCACCTGGGAGGGACGACCTCCGTATCGTCCGTTCTTTCGCCGTCCGCGGACCGGACGGAGCCGGTCCCTCCACCCAAGGCCAGCCAGAGCAAGCTCCCGAGTATCGGACCCAACGCGGATGAAACATCAAAGATTCGGCTTGGGAAATTCACTGGAGCTTGGAGGTTGAAAATTGGAGCTTAGCAAAATGCCCATCGACTCCGCCGACCTCCTTGAGCGTTTCCTCCGCTACGTGCGCATCGACACCCGCAGCGACCCGCACTCGCCCACCCAGCCGAGCACGCCGTGCCAGTGGGACTTGCTCAATCTCCTCGAGAAAGAGCTGAAGGAAATCGGCGCCGCCGACGTGCAGTTGCTCCCCGCCGGCTACGTGCTCGCGACGATTCCCGCCACGTCGAAGAAAACCGGCGTGCCCACCATCGCGTGGTTCGCGCACGTCGACACCGCGCCCAATCTTCCCGGCGCCGCCAAGCCCATCGTCCACCGCGCCTACGACGGCCGCCCCATAGTGCTGCCCGACGACCCGAAGCAGACCCTCACCGTCGAAACCACGCCGCACCTGCGCAACTGCATCGGCCACGACCTCATCACCGCCAGCGGCGCCACGCTCCTCGGCTCCGACGACAAGTCCGGCGTCGCCATCGTGATGAACGCCGCGCGCCACCTGCTCGCGCTCCCCGAGATTCCGCACGGCCCCATCCGCCTCTGCTTCAACCCCGACGAAGAAATCGGCCGCGGCGTCCACAAGCTCGACCTCGCCCAAGTCGGCGCCGTCGCCGCCTACACGCTCGACAGCGAGCTGCCCGGCCAAGTCGATTTCGAGACCTTCAGCGCCGACGCCGCCGTGCTCGAGATTCAAGGCGTCGCCTCGCACCCCGGTTGGGCGAAGGGCGTCATGGTCAACGCCGCTCGCATCGCCGGCCGTTTCCTTGCCGCGCTCCCGCGCGAACTCGCCCCCGAAACCACGAGCGGCCGCGGCGGATTCATCCACCCGCTCGAATGCGTCGCCTCCGCCGAGAAAGCCACCGTGCGGATGATCCTCCGCGATTTCGAACTCGCGGGCCTCGCCGCGCAGCACGCCGTGCTGAAAACCATCGTCGCCGAGCTGCAAGCCGAGGAGCCGCGCGCGAAACTCGAACTCACCATCAAGGAGCAATACCGCAACATGCGCTATTGGCTCGAGAGCGACATGCGCGCCGTCGAGTTCGCCCGCGAAGCCATCACGCGCGCCGGTCTGAAACCGTTCTCCGATTCCATCCGCGGCGGCACCGACGGCTCGGTGCTCACGGCAAGGGGCCTGCCCGCGCCGAACCTTTTCGCCGGCATGCACCAAGTTCACAGCGAGCGCGAATGGGTCAGCCTGCAAGACATGGCCAAAGCCGCCGAAACCCTCCTCCACCTCGCCCAAGTCTGGGAGGAGAAGAGCTGAGAAGCAAACAGCCGGGGAGGAAGCCCCGGGCCCTCACCCAAGCCTCATGCAACTCACGATTTCATTTTGGCTCGGGGAGCGCGCGCGTCTCGCGTGCTGGTGTCGGCGTCTCGCCGGCACCTCCGAGCATCCTAGGCGAGACGCCGAGGACAGCCCGCGGGACGCGGGCGCTCCCCAGACCGTTGCGAACCCGATCAATCCGACGCCATCTGCGGGTGGTCGGACGCCTCGCGAATGAAAAAGTTCAAAGATTACGTCAACGCCGTCTCTGCCGATTTACCGCGAGAATACGTAAAAGAAAAAGCGCACCTCATGACATTGTGGTGTGTCGTAGCCAGTTTCTTCAGTCTGATTGGTGTCTTCCCATTCGTAGTTGGCATCGCCGACAAAGAATATGGCCTGTGCATGCTTGCGCTCGGCGTTTGGGGCCTGCACGGGTGGCTGATATGGGAAACAGTCCGCCAATGGAAAACCGAGAAAAAGAAGTCTGTCATCTTTATCAGGCCGGAGAGTGGATTCGTTGATTCAGAGTGACGGAGCGTAGCGGGCCGGACGGGGTCAAGCTTTGAGGCTTGGGGTTCTTGAGCCAGCCGAAAGGGACCTCTTGAATCTTGACTGCCCTGCTCTCGCGGCGCGGCTGGTTTCGCCTCGGCCATCGGTTTTGATCCGTGCCCTCCGCGGTGAATTCTCCGCTCTGCTTCCGCTCCTCCGTGCCTCCTTGTCTCCGTGCCTCCGCGATTTCTTCGCTACTTTGTGTTCACAGCCCAGAAATTTGACCACGGATTTCACGGATCGCACGGATTGAGACAGAAAATACGGCGTGGCGACGAGCGCCAGCCCTACACTCGAACGGCCAAAGCCGCCCGGATTTGGCTCGGCCATCG
>JACQFT010000129.1 GCA_016199925.1 Opitutia bacterium
AGCGGCGGCACTTCCTGCCCGAGGCGCTCGTCAACTACCTCTCGCTCCTTGGCTGGAATCCCGGCGACGACCGCGAGAAGATGCCGATCGCCGAGATTGTGAAGCTCTTCGATCTGCCCGGCGTGAACCAAAGCAACGCCAAGTTCGATGCAAAGAAACTGGCGCACATGAACATGGTTTATTTGTTGGAGCAGCCTATCGAAGGCTTCGAGGCGCTTGTGAAAGATTTTTTTGCGCGATCCGCCGATGCGGCGTCCAGTTTGGCGTTGGAGAAAGCGCTTTCGGAAGCAAACGCGGCTCACTTCCGAGAGGTTATGCGTTTGGCTCAGCCCAAAATAAAGTCAGTCGATGAAATCAGCGCATACACCGCCTATTTCTGGTCGGACGACTATCCGATAGATCCGAAGGTTAAAGAGAAGGTGATGGCCAAGGGCGACCCGAAGGCGCGCCTCGCGGAGTTAAGCGCGGCGCTGTCGGCGATGGACTGGTCGAGCGACGCCGCCATCGAGGCCGGCATCAAGGCGCTCGCGGAGTCCAGGGGTCTCGGCTTCGGCGACTACCAGGCCGTCGCGCGCCTCGCCGTCACCGGCACGAACGTCGGTCCGAGCCTCACCAGCATCTTCCGCGTGCTCGGCCGCGAGCGCGTGCTCGCGCGGCTGGAAAAATTTCTCGCCGGCTGCTGAGTTTCCGGGCGCAGATCAGACCGGCTTTTCCTGGCCGGCGGGCTTGGCCGGGGCGAAACTGGCGGAGAGGTCGAGGCCGGTGCCGAGGACGGACTTCAGCATGTCGCGGCTCTTGAGGATCGTGATGTCGCCGCCGAGGTGCCAGGCGAGTTCGTGCTCGGGTTCGTTGAGCTCCATGAAAATCTTGGCCTTCGGCGCGAGTTTGCGGATGCGCGAGACGCAGTGGAGCGTCTTCAGGTCGGGATCGACGAAGCGGATGTTGGCGAAGACGAAGATGTAGGCGGCGGTGGAAATGCTGGCCTGGTGCAGGGCGACCGGGCTGATGGGGACGCCGCGCACGAAATGGATGTGCGGGTAGGGTTGCACGGCGACGAGGTCGGTGACCATGACGGCCTTGCGGCCGGCCAGCTCGGGGTAGCCGGGGAGGACCTGGATCATCTCGTCGGCGAAGGCAGTGTATTCGCAGATGACGATGTGCCCGCTGCCCTTGAACGGGGCGTTGCCGAACCGTTCGCGGTTGGCAAAGCCGTTGAGGGATTCGGCGGTGAGCGTGACGAAGTTCGTGTAGCAGTAGATGCCGATGAGGATGGCGACCACGCCGGCCACGCGCCCGCCGGTCGTCATGGGGAAAATGTCGCCGTAGCCGACGGTGGCGGAGGTGACGAGCCACCACCAGGCGGCGTCGCCCAGGCCGCGCACCTGGGGGATGGAGCCGTGCTCGTAGAGATAGAGCAGGGAGCCGGTGCCGAGGAGGCTGACGAGCAGCATGACGGAGAGGAAGCGGAGCTGGCGTTGCATGGGGTATCCTTGGGTTGGGAGGGGTGGGCGGAGAAGAGCGGACCCGGCCCGGCCAGACAACCGTCAAAACCGGCGGCGGGAATTATTTCCCGGTCGGTCCAATCGCCCGGAGCTTGCTGCGGCTTGGCTTGACCGGGTGGGAGCGGGCGTGCTCGTGACTTGCTCGCCAGCCGTCGCGAGCAAGCTCGCTCCCACAACCGGGTAACTTTGCGGTGAACGCGGCGGAGCTTGCCCCGGGGATTCTCTATTTCGCCGACGGCCCGGTCCAGGTGTCCTTGAGCGGCAGCGTGCGATTGAAGACGAGACGAGAGCTGAGAGCCGAGGGCTGAGAGCCGGAGGCCGGAAGCACGGAATCCTTGGCGTCGAGGCAGAAGTAGCCGAGGCGCTCGAACTGGTAGCGGTCGGCGGGTGTGGCGGCGGCGAGGGAGGATTCGAGTTTGGCGGGGACGACTTCGAGCGACTTCGGGTTCACGACTTTCAGGAAATCCTCCTCGGCCGCGGGCTCGGGGACGGTGAAGAGGCGGTCGTAGAGCCGCACCTCGGCGTCGACACAGTGCGTGGCGCTGACCCAGTGGATGGTGCCCTTGACTTTGCGGTCGACGTTCGGTCCGCCGGCGCGCGTGGTGAGGTCGGCGGTGCAACGCAGCTCGGTCACGTGGCCTGCGGCATCCTTCACGATCTCGTCGAGCTTGATGATGCAGGCGTATTTCAGGCGGACTTCGCCGCCCGGCTTGAGGCGAAAATATTTCGGCGGCGGCACCTCGGCGAAATCGTCGGCCTCGATGAAGACCTCGCGGGTGAGCGCAAGGGGACGGGTCGTCGGGGTTTCGTCCTGCGGGTTGTCGGTCGCGGTGCAGTCGAGCACTTCGCCGGGGGCGAGGTTGGTGAGGACGAGTTTGATCGGCCGGAGCACGGCGAGACGGCGGAGGGAGGACTGGTTGAGTTCGTCGCGCACGGCGTGCTCGAAGAGGGCGACGTCGGTGAGCGAGTCGTGTTTGGTGACGCCGACCTCGGTGACGAAGCGGCGGAGCGCGCTGGCGGGGATGCCGCGGCGGCGGAGGCCGGAGATCGTCGGCATGCGGGGGTCGTCCCAGTCGCTGACGACCTGTTCGTTGACGAGCTGGAGGAGGCGGCGCTTCGAGACGATGGTGTAGCCGAGGTTGAGCTTGGCGAATTCGTATTGGTGCGGCAGCGGACGCGGCAGGCCGAGATGGCCGAGGATCCAGTCGTAGAGCGGGCGGTGGACTTCGAACTCGAGCGTGCAGACGGAGTGCGTGATGCCTTCGAGATAGTCGCTCAGGCAGTGCGCGTAGTCGTAGAGCGGGTAGATGCACCACTTGTCGCCGGTGTG
>JACQFT010000127.1 GCA_016199925.1 Opitutia bacterium
CAGCGGATGCGCCGCGAAACTCGGCACGGTGTTCGTCTGCACGTTGCTCGTAAGATTCACTTCCATCCCGATGCGGTGCTCGGCGAGATAGTCCATCAGCTTCGGATCGTCGATGGCGCGGATGCCGTGGCCGATGCGCGTGGCGCCGAGCTCGCGCAACGCCGCCCACACGCTCGGGGCGCCACCCGCCTCGCCGGCGTGCACCGTGACCGCCCAGCCCGCCTCGCGCCCGCGCCGGAAATGCTCGGCGAACATCTCGGCCGGAAAATTCTTCTCGTCGCCCGCCAGATCGAGAGCCGCGAAATGCGCGCGGTGTGCGAGCAGCGCCT
This sequence comes from Opitutia bacterium, assembly GCA_016199925.1. Lineage (GTDB taxonomy): Bacteria > Verrucomicrobiota > Verrucomicrobiia > Opitutales > Opitutaceae > JACQFT01. Next base: position 330 of record JACQFT010000127.1, read on the forward strand.
CCAGTTCCTCGCGGCACTTCTCCGCCCCGAACGTGCGGCTGAGGATGCCGATGAGTTTCACCTTCACCCCGGTCGCGCGACTGCCTTCCTCGACGCCTTCGACAATCGCCTCTACGACCTTTGCCAGCTCGAGCCCATGCGCCCGCGCCATGAAATACGGACTGAAGCGCAACTCCACATAGTCGAGGCCCTCGCGGTGCGCGTCCTCGACGTTCTCCCGCGCCACCCGCCGGCACGCCGCCGGATCGCCGAGCACGGCGACCAGCCAGTCGAGCTTCGCCAGAAAGGTCAGCAGGTCCGGCACCACGCCGTCGATCTGCACGTGCGGCCGCAGCGTCTCGACCGTGTCGCCGGGGAGCGTCACGCCGTGCCGGCGGCCGAGGTCGAGCACGGTCTCAAGCCGGACGTTGCCGTCGAGGTGGCGGTGCAGGTCGATGAAGGGTAGTGTGACATCCATGTCGGCAGTGTGCGCATCGCCCGCGCCGCTGCAATGCTGGCGCGCTGCCAAGGGACTTTGTGTTTCAATACTCTGTCCTGGTGGGGATGCGGCGCCCCCGCCGCGTCTCAGCGTCTTTCCGGGGCGAGGGCGCCCCGGCTCCAGAGTAATTCATCCGCAGCGGCGCAGCAGGCGTCCCGGCCTGCTGTTCGCTCGTTCGGCAGGCACGGAGGCCTGCCGCTACGCCGGCGCCGTCGCGCTTGACCGGCAAATTATTCTGGCTCCCGTCTCCCGTCTCCTGAACTCTTCCCCAGCCATGATCGAAGTCGAGAATCTCACGCGCATCTTCCGCACCTACAAAAAGCAACCCGGCTTCTGGGGCGGCGTGAAGGGACTCTTCGTGCGCGATTTCGAGGAGACCCGCGCGGCCGACCACGTCTCGTTCTCCATCAAGGAAGGCGAATTCGTCGGCTTCCTCGGGCCCAACGGCGCGGGCAAGACCACGACGCTCAAGATGCTCTCGGGCCTCATCTACCCGACCTCGGGCCGGGCGCGCGTTGCCGGCTTCGACCCGACGAAGCGCGAGAACGCCTACCGCCGGATCTTCGCCCTCGTGCTCGGCCAGAAAAACCAGCTCTGGTGGGACCTGCCCGCCATCGAGTCCTTCCACCTCCTCCGCGCCATCTACGGCCTCCCGCACGACCAGTGGAAGGCGACGCTCGACGAACTCGTCACGCTGCTCGGCGTCGGCCCGAAGCTCAACGTGATGGTGCGCGAACTCTCCCTCGGCGAACGCATGAAGATGGAGCTCATCGCCGCGCTCCTCCACCGCCCGCGCGTGCTCTTCCTCGACGAGCCGACCATCGGCCTCGACGTCATCTCGCAGAAATCCGTGCGCGAGTTCCTGCGCGACTACAACCGCCGCCACAAGGTCACCATCCTCCTCACCAGCCACTACATGGCCGACATCTCCTCGCTCTGCGAGCGGGTGATCGTGATCGACCACGGCAAGAAAATCTACGACGGCAACCTCGACCGCATCGCGGGCGCGGGCGCCGGCCAGCGCATCATCAAGTTCAAGCCGCGCGACAGTTCGTTCCCCGCCGGCTGGCAACCGCGCCACGGCGAGGCCAGGCTGTGCGACGACGGCGAGATTCTCCTGCACGTGCCGAGCGAGCACATCGTCGCCGTCTGCCAGCAGATCCTCGGCGCCGGCCCGGTGGACGACATCACGATCCAGGACGTGCCGCTCGAGGACATCATCAGCGACCTCTTCTCCCGCGGCGTCGCGGCGAAGTAGTATTCGGCGGCGGGACGCATGAGCTGTAGGAGCGGCTTTCCGCCGCGATTCCGCGCGAGCCATCGCGGCGGAAAGCCGCGCCTACAGTTGGACATACCACGCGATCCAACGCGACTCCTCACCCGCCCAGCTTCGCCTTCACCAACTGCGTGAGGGCGGCGACGTCGAACGGCTTCTCCAGCATCACGGCCTCGCCGGGCATCATGTCGGACGGAAAATCGTAGGGCGCCTGCTGCACCGTCGTGAAAAACGGGTGGATCTCCGGCTGCTGTTCGCGCGCGTAGCGGACGAGCTCCGACCCGCTCGGGCCGTGGCGCGAGTCGAGCTCGGTCACGAACCCCTCGAACGACTCCTTGCCGAGCAACTCGCGCGTGCGGTCGGGCTGCGAACTTTTCACGACGCGGAAATCGCGGCCGAGCACCATCGCGAGGGTGTCGGCCACGGCGGGGTTGTCGTCATGCACGAGCACGGCGGGCCGCACCATGTCGGCAAAGTCGCCGTGGCGCTCGAGCGCGGCCTGGATGAGCTGCTCCGGAGCGCGGCCGTCGCGGCCGAGCTCGGCGTAGCCGAGGCGCAGGTCGGGAATCCCGCTGAAGAGCTGCCGCAGTTTTCTGAGCCGCGCCCGCAGCGCCAGCCCGCCCGCACCGCTGATGATCAGGCCGAGGCGGTGGCCGTCGTAGGGCCCGGCGACTTCGCCAAGCACGAGCGCCGCGCGCACCTCGGGCAGCCGGCGCAGCACGCCGTCGCGCAGTTGGCCGCTCTCGATCAGCGCGAAGCCGAGCCGGCGTTTCTCGGCGAGCGCGCGGTAGGTTTCGCGCTGGATCTGGTCGAGCAGCCGCACCTGCTCGGGCGAGAGGTCCTGCAGCACGACGATCCACGCGGCGTCCGCCGCGGCCGAGGCGCGGCGGGCCTCGCCGTAGAGCAGCTTGCCGCTGGCGCGGAGATGGAAGCCGCCCGCGCCGCCGCTGAACTCCTCGAACGGCACGCCGGACTCGCCGAGCCAGCGCGTCGCCAGATCGTTGGCGACGAGCAGCCGGCGGTCGGCGCTGTAGGCGGCGATGCCGACCGGCGCCTGGTTGAGCAGGAAGCGCAGCAGCTCGCGGCTCTTCTCGGCGTCCTGCACGTGCAGCGCCTGGGTGAGCGTGACCGAGAGAAAATCCGCCAGCCCCGCCATCAGGTGCAAGTCCTCCGCCCCAAACTGCCGGTGCTCGCCCCCGGGTGTGACTTTGAGCGCGCCGACGCGCCGCCCGTCGCCGGCAATCGGCAGCGTCAGCGAGCCGCTGGAGTAGTGTGGTCCGGCCTCCGCCACCGCGCGGTCGAGTCGGATCGTCATTTGGGCAAAGAGTGCAGACTTGTCCAGAGCCGCTTGGAGGCCCTTGACGAACCGATCGAAGTCGCCGAGGTGGGTGAACGCCTGCGCCAGCGCGCGGAGGGCGGCAGGGCCGGTGAGGCTGACGGCAGGAGGCTGGAACGCGGTGGGCATGGGATTCAGCGGGATTGCGGCAAATGGACTCGGAAGGTGGTGCCGCGGCCCACGGCACTCTGCACATCAATGTCGCCATGATGGTGCTGCACGATGCGTTTCACAATAGCGAGCCCGAGGCCCATGCCGTGTTTGCCTTGGCGCTGGCCCGTGGCCTTCGTGGTCGTGAACGGCTCAAAGATATGCGCGCACATCGCCGCGTCGATGCCGGGGCCGTTGTCGTTCACGCTGACGCAGACGAGCGGCGGCTGCCCCTCCGTGAGACGCAGATCGAGCCCGATTCTGACGACGCCGCCGGACTGGCCTTCGAGCGCCTGAAGCGCGTTCTGCACGAGGTTCAGGAAAACTTGGAGCAACTGGCTGTAGTTGCCGCGCACGGAGGAATGGGTGACGACGGGCAGGGTCAGTTCAATGCCGGTGCGCTGCAGCTCGGGGCGCACGATTTCCGAAACCGTGCGCAGCACATCGGGCAAGTTCACGACCGTCATCTCCACCTTGTTGCTCTCGGCGAAAGCCGCGACGTTTTCGACGATACTGGCGATCCGGTTCACGTCGCGTTGCACCACGCTCCCAAACTCCAGTTGGAAATCCGGGTCGGCGCCCCGCTCCTTGAGCAGTGCGGAGAAGGTCTGGATGGACACGAGCGGATTGCGCAGCTCGTGGGCGAGGCCGGCCGCGAGCGTGCCAAGTGCGATGAGTTTCTCGGTCTGGCTGGCCCGGCGCTCAAGCTGGCGGGCCCGCAGGTTCAGGCCGATCTGCAGCCCGATGGCCTCGAGGAGCGACACATCGATGTCGTTGTAGAGCGCACGGCCGGAGCGCGGCCCGAGGGTCATGAAGCCGTAGAAAAACGTGTCCCCGACCACCGGGACAATCAGCTCGAAGCCTTGCCGGTGCCGAAGCTCGACAAAATAGTCCCGCTCGGCCGTGACTGCGCCATGCAACACCTCGTCGAGGATCACCCCGCGCTGCGCCTCCTGCACAAGGCGCACCACCGGGGAGTTTCCTGCGAAATGCCGTGAACCGGACGCCTCTCGAGCGGGTGTCACGGCGCGCCGAGTGAAGTCCGTCTCGAATTCGGTGCGCGTATAGACCGCCACATCCGGAACGCCGATAGCCTCGGCCACGGAATCGACTGCCTCGTCAAATAGGGCCGACTCATCGGTGGAGGAGCTGATCGTCGCAGCAAGACTGCGCAAGAGCTCTCGATCAGCCAAGCGGCGCCCCAGGACCCGTTGCTCCAAGAACGAATCGATTCTCCGACGCAACTCCGGCAGCAACCAAACGAGCAGAGCGGTGGAAACGACAGAGGCGAGATAGAGCGTCGGGAAATCCAGTGCTAAAGTCGGCGTCAACGACCAGCGGTTAAGGCTAGAAAAAATCGTCGGCGTAAGCAGGGCGAGCAGAAGGGTCGCCCCTGAGTAAACGACAAACCGCGCGACGAGCAGGTCGAAATCCATCAAGCGGAAGCGAATGATCGCGTAGCCGACTGCGACGACATAGACGGCGACGAGACCATTACCGATCGGCGGAATCGGAATGTCATACCACAAGAAGAAATTGGTGGCCCCGCCGATAAACCCGACGGCAGTTCCCAGCGTGACGAGGCCCAGCTGGTTGCGCCGCAGTCCGCGCGCCTGCCGGAAGCCACTGACGAGCATCCATGCGGGCACGACGAAACAGTAGAAGAAGACCAGCAAGTAGGCCGGATAGATCGGGCCGGGCATCGGCCAATACGAAAACTCGGCCTTTGGGGCCACTCCGGCCACAACCCAAGGGCTCCACAAGGCGAGAATCGAAAAGACCAACGCCAAAACATAGCCGGCGCGCAATTCCACTGATCTTTGCCGACCAAGAAGGACCGTCGCAAAATGGAAGTAAACTACCGGGATAGTGATCGCGGCAGCCGTGAGCAATCGGCAGTAAAAATAGGCATCGGTGTTCGTTACCGCCGTTTGCCACAAAAAGTAACTCACGGACCAAACGGCTACGGAGATCGCGAACCACACGAACACGCCGCTTGCGGCTGTGCGCGACCGACGCAAATAGACGGCTAGCGCAAGCACCGCGCTGGTCGCGGCGTTGATAGCCGACGTTAGGATGCAATACAGGATCATCGTTCCGCCACGACCACGACTGCTTGCCCGCCAAAAGACTGCTGTGCGAAACAGTGAACGAACCCGGCTCCTTCCAATAGGGCCGTGAGTTCATCGGCGGCGTAAAAGGTGTAGATGCCCTGCTCCTCCTTCAACCGAATCTGGCTGGCCGCGCTCAATAAATTGCGTCCAGCTGTCAGTTCCTTGTCCGTGACTTGTTGGTCCATATAGTCGCGGTAGATTTCAGACATATCGCAGAACGGCTTCATGCTGGAGACCACGATGCGCCCTCCCGGGCGGAGCACACGGTAGAGCTCAGCCAACACTCGCTCTGGTCGGTTGAGATACGAGAGGACAAGGCTTAGACAGACCTTGTTGAAAGTCCCGTCTGCAAATTGCAGTTCGGCCGCACGATCAGGTTCGGGCAGACCCCAAGTATCGATGTCCATCTGCCCGAAAAGCAGCGCCAAACGATCTTGCAACCGCTGCCCTGGTGGGAATCCGTGCGAAAAAGAGTAGCTGAGCTGCGTCGCCATCGCTTCGCTCAAGCCATCCGCCGTAAGGTCAACGCCAACGTAAATGGGAGGACTCTCTGTAATCCTCGCGGCTTCAAGCAAAGCACGCAGCACCCAAAGCCCGAACATGCCGTTGCCACAGCCCGCGTCCAAGACCACTTCTCCAGGCTTGATCTCGCCCAACATGCGGCCGACGACAGCGAGATAGGCTTGGTAGTCCTCGATTTTCCACGCCGTCTGATATTTTTTCAGGTAGGCGCTCCAAAACTCGGTCTCGTTCTGCGGAGTGCGGACCGATTCGCGCAACCGGTCCCGCTCCGCACGATTCTGCTGCATGAGAACGCGCTTATCAGGCTGCTGCAGCTTCACCGCCTCGCGGGCCACCCCATAGGCTTCCCCTACGCAGGCGGCCACCACGTCATTGAACGCCTGTTGGGCGACGACAGGATTTTCGCGCAGCTCGTGCATCGCGCCCGGGATCGGAAAGCAACCGGCATTGGGATTCGCCTCCAATAGAGACTGCACTTCCGTGAGCGACACCCACGTATCTCGCTCGGCGGGAAAAAACGAGATTCGCGCCTTCGTCCGATCCAAGTCCATGCGCGTCGAGTCCAGGTCGTGCATCTTTTCCCGCACGGCCGAACCCAGAAAACTGTCGAAATCAATATCGACTCCGAGAATGTCAGTCACTCCCCAACGTTTCCCGGCTAGATGTCCGCCAACCAGATCTTCGCGGTAAACTTGGTTGAGTGTGTAGCCAACGTTCACCACGCCGACCAAACACACGAGATGGATAGTCCGGGTATCTCGAGCCGCCGCGCGAATCGCCGTTCGTGCGGAAAGGCTGTTAGCCATGAGCGTATAACTGCCCACGGAATAAGTTTCTTGGAGATAGTCTCCACACGACAAAATATCTTCCGACCCACCGGCGAGGGTGAAGAATATCTGGTCGCCAGCGCTTTCGCCGACGTGATTCGTATGGTCGAAGCGCAGGACGTTGAGGCCGTTGGCGGCGAGAAAATAGGCGATCTGGAGGTTGTTTTTCTTCGTCTCGCCGTATTTCGGCGCGACCACGATCCAGGGGCGTCCGCGCAGGTCGCCCGCGTAGTCGAGGCACGCGGCGATCTTCAGGCCGGCGCGGTTGGGGAAACTGACGAAGTCAGTTCGGATTTGTCCGGTCAGAGCGTGCGATGAGTCGGCAATCATGTAGTAGGGCGGCCCGCGCAGGAGAACAGACGGGATTTTGTTTCGGAAATCAACGCGCAACTCCGCACTTTGCGATTGATTAAACCGGAGCGCTCGCGTGTTTTAGGCTCGCCTCCGCCGCCACCGACCCATCCATGCAACTCACGTTCAGGAAGTGACTAGGCTCCTCCTAATCGCAGACGAACTCTTCGCCCAGCCGCTGTGCGCGGCTCTGTCGTCGGCCGCCGACTTCCAGATCCAGCAGCGGGCGCGGTTCGCCGTCGCTAAAAAAGCCGTGGCCGCCGGCGCGTTCGACGCGTGCGTGCTGGTGCCCGCGGCGCTGTCCGGCTTGCCCGACGATGTCGCCGCCGCCCGCGCCATCGCGCCGCAGATGCCCGTCATCGCCGTCGTCCCCGAGGGCGCTTCGACTGCGGTGCAGCAAAATCTCCTGCTGGCCGGCGCCGATTTGGTGCTGGCGCAGCCGATCGATGCGGCCGCGCTCGCCAGCGCGCTGCAACGCCTGACGGCGCGCGGCGCGTTTTCGCCCGGTCCGCCGCCGGCCGAACCCGCGGCCCCGGCCGCCTCGGGCCCGCCGCTGCTCGGCCGCAAAGCCGCCGCCCTGTCGTCCGCGCTGGAAGTGCTCCGCGATTTCTCGCAGGTGCTCGGCTTTTCGCTCGACCACCGCCAGCTCACGCAGCACTTCGTCCTGAAACTCCGCGAGGTCGTCGGCCTCGCGCGCATCGCCATCTTTCTCGAGCCGGCGCCCGCGGACGGCCTGCCCGTCACCGGCGCGCTGCCGGCCGACGACCACTCGATGCCCTGCGCGGCGGCGGTGGGCCTCGCCACCGAACTGGTCGAGTGCTTCGCGCTCTCGCGCAAGAGCGGCCTCGGCCGGCTCCTCACCCGCCAGCCACAAATCCTGCGCGCCCCCTCCCTCGCCGCCCCCGGCACGCTCGACCCGAAAGTGCTCCGCGAGTTCGAGGTGCTCGGCGGCTCCGTCGCCATCCCCGTCAACGACCGCGAGCGCACCCTCGGGGTCGCCGTGCTCGGCGGCCGCATCACCGGCGGCGAATTCAGCGACGAGGAACTGCTGCTCGTTTACCACCTCCTCGAGGAACTCGGCCTCGCGGTGAAGAACGGCTGGCTGCACACGCAGCTCGTCGGCAGCCACCAGCTTTTCTCCAGCGTGCTCGACGGCATCACCAGCGGCGCGCTCGTGCTCGGCCCCGGCGCGAACGTGCTCTACGCCAACCGCGCCATCGGCGGGCTGCTCCGCCACGAAACCGGCGCCGAGCGCGGCTCCGCGCGCGTCGAGTTCGCCGATTTGCCCGCGCCCATCGCCGCCAAGCTCCGCGCCGCCGCCGAGCAGGGCACCACCTGCGAGCCGTTCGCGCACGAGATGCCCGAGACCCGCCAGCTCTGGCGCGTGTCGATCATGCCGCTGCGCCAGACGCCCGACGCCAAACCGCAGGCGGCGATGCTGCTGCTCGAGGATTTCACCCAGGTGCGCGCCGCCCAGCGCGCCGAGATCGAGTCGTCGAACCTCAAGCTCATCGGGGTCATCGCGCGGCGTTTCGCCCACGAGATCCGCAATTCCCTCGTGCCGCTGACGACGCACCACCAGCTCTTCGACGCCGAGATCGAGCACCCGGAATTTCGCGCCTCGCTCAAGGAGGCCCTCGCCCGCGAGACGCAGCGCATCGAGCGCTTCACCGAGCAGATGCTCCTCCTCGCCCGCTCCGACTCGCCGCCCTCCGAGCTGGCCCCGCTCGAGGACATGCTCCGCCAGGGCTTCGCGAAATCCCGCGAGCTGACCGGCGGCCAGGGCGAACTCGAAATCCACAGCGACCTGCCGCCCGTGCTGCTGCGGTGCAACCGCCCGGGGCTCACCCACGCGTTCCAGGAGATTTTTCTCAACGGCCTGCAGTCCGCGACCGGCACGCCGCACCTCGTCGTCACGCTCACCGCCACGCCGACGGAGGACGGCAAAGCCGAGCTCGTCGTGTCGGTGCGCGACAGCGGCCGCGGCTTCGCGACCGAGGCCGCGCACCGCGCCACCGAGCCGTTTTTCACCACCCGCAACACCGGCGTCGGCCTCGGCCTCACCATCGCTCGCCGCGTGATCGAGGCCCACCGCGGCCGCCTCGAAGTGCATTCGCGCAATCTCCCCACCGACGCCGACCTCACGATCTACCTGCCCTTTCCCCGCTGAAATGATTCCCGCCACCCCCACGCCCCGCTCGCAGAAACGGATCGCGCTCACCGCCGCCGTCCTCGCGCTCGCCGGCGCGCCCCTCGCCTCCGCCTCCGGCACCCGGGTCGGGTTCAAGGACGCCTTTGCCATGGGCCGCGGCAACGCCTTCGTCGCCACCGCCGACAATCCCAGCGCCGTCTACTACAACCCCGCCGGCCTCACGCAGCTCAAGGGCCTGCGCCTCCAGGCCAGCGACTATGCCGTCTCGCTCAGTTCGAAATATTCCGGTGCAGGCGGCACCGCGGAGATGAGTGACAAATACCAATCCGTGCCGCAATTCTTCACCGCGTGGCATCCGGCCGGCGAACCCTGGGCTTACGGCTTCGGCGTCTACGCGCCGTTCGGCCTCTCCACCGAGTGGGCCGACAGTTCGCCGCTCCGCACCTTCGCGCTGAAGAACGAGCAGACTTTCCTCACGTTCAACTTCGTCACGGCCTACCAGCTCTCGCCAACGCTCTCCATCGGCGGCGGCGTTTCCTACAACCACGTCACGACCGACCTCCAGCGCCGCCTCGGCGTCTTCGGCCCGACGGATCTATTCCGGTTCAACGGCAAAGGCGACGCCTTCGGCTTCAACCTCGGCGTGCTCTGGCAAC
>JACQFT010000128.1 GCA_016199925.1 Opitutia bacterium
CCCAAAATAGGCTTCCCCTTTGCGCCGATGCGCCTTTGCGTGAGCCCCTTCATGTCCACGCCCGCCCAGGAAATCGCCCGCCGCCGCACCTTTGCGATCATCTCGCATCCGGATGCGGGCAAGACGACGTTGACCGAGAAATTCCTCCTCTACGGCAACGCCATCCACCTGGCCGGCTCCGTCACCGCCCGCAAACAGCAGCGCGCCACGACGTCCGACTGGATGGAACTCGAGAAACAGCGCGGCATCTCCATCTCGTCCACCGTCCTCCAGTTCGACTACGCCGGCTGCGCGGTCAACCTCCTCGACACGCCCGGTCACAAAGATTTTTCCGAGGACACCTACCGCGTCCTCACCGCCGTCGACGCCGCGCTGATGGTGATCGACGCCGCGAAAGGCGTGGAAACGCAAACGCGCAAACTCTTCGAGGTCTGCCGTCGCCGCGGCGTGCCCATCTTCACGTTCATGAACAAGTGCGACCGGCCGACGCGCAACCCAATCGCGCTGCTCGATGAACTCGAAAGCGTCCTCGGCCTGCAGTCCTCGCCCGTCATCTGGCCGCTCGGCAACGGCCCGTCGTTCAAGGGCGTGTTCGACCGCCGCACCCGCGAGGTCCATCTCTTCGAGCGCGTCCCCGGCGGCAAGTTTCAGGCGCCGGTCAACGTCACCTCGCTCGACGACGCCAGCGTGCGCGACAAACTCGACGACGACACCTATCGCGACGTGAAGGAGCAGCTCGAGATGCTCGACGGTGCCGGCCACCCGTTCGACCTCGCCGCCGTGCGCGCCGGCCAGCAGACACCCGTCTACTTCGGCAGCGCCGTGAACAATTTCGGCATCGAACTCCTCCTGAACGGATTTCTCCAGGACTCCGTGCCGCCCGCCCCGCGCCGCTCCGTCAGCATCACCGTGCCCGGCCTGGCCCAGCCGACCGTCGCGCGCGAGATCCCCGTCGCCGACAAAAAATTCTCCGGCTTCATCTTCAAGATTCAGGCCAACATGGACCCGAAGCACCGCGACCGCATCGCGTTCCTCCGCGTCTGCTCCGGAAAATTCGAGCGCGACATGGTCGTCACGCACCAGCGCACCGGCAAACAGGTCCGCCTCTCCTCTTCGCACAAGCTCTTCGGCCAGGAACGCGAGACCGTCGACGAAGCTTGGCCGGGTGACGTCATCGGCCTCGTCGGCCACAGCGAATTCGGCATCGGCGACACGCTCACCGACGACCGCAGCATCACCTTCGACGAGATCCCGCGCTTTCCGCCCGAGGTCTTCACCTACATCTCCAATCCCACTTCCGCCGACGCCAAAAAATACCGCGCCGGCCTCGAACAGCTGTTGCAGGAAGGCGTCGTGCAATCCTTCACCGCGCGCAACGCTCCCGCCGGCGCCACGCTCCTCGCCGCCGTCGGCCCGTTGCAATTCGAAGTCGTGCAATGGCGTCTCCAGAGCGAATACGGCGCCGAGTCCCGCCTCGAACCGACGCCGTGGACGCTCCTCCGCTGGATCGAGCCGCACCCTGCGCTCAAGAACACCTCGTCGCTCGTCATCGCCAACGGCGTCAGCTTCGGCACCGACAAATTCGGCCAACCCGTCGCCCTTTTCCCAAACGACTGGACCCTGCGCTACTTCACCGAAAAAAATCCCGAGCTGAAACTCCACGCCCTGCCGCTGGAACAGGCGAAGTAGCCAAACTTGCCCCACCTTCGATGACCCCCACGTCGGTGCTTCACACGCTTTTGCCTGTCGCCCTCCCACTCGCCACTACATGGGTCGAAGAGCAGCAGGCGCTGATACTCAAGAGCGGAGTGCCCCCTCACCAACCATCAGTGCTTCGATGCCCATTTGGTGGGCGTCAGACACCCTGATCACGTGCGCCTGCTGAGTGTGGACTTCATCCCTACTCCAGCTCATCGATATTAGCCAAGGCCAACGAACTGGTCGGATTGGTGAGTCCGCTGACCGCCGGAATTATTTTTGGCTATGGCGTATACATTCGCGCCGATCTATGGGGAAACCGCCCCTTGGTTGTGCACGAATTGGTTCATGTGGGTCAATTCGAGCGCTACGGGAACATCGACACTTTTTTGCGAGATTACCTGACCGAGTGCCTGACTATCGGTTACCCCAACGGACCTTTGGAACGCGAGGCCATTGACCGAAGCAAAGTGATCTGCGGGTAGTCCGTCACAAGGCCGGCATGCTTACTTGACCCACTTCAACATTCGGGTTCATTTCACACCCATGAGCGTGCTCGAAGTCAAACAGGCCATCTCCAAGATGAGCAAACAGGAGCGGCGGGAAGTGCAGCTTTACCTGATCAAACTCAAGCACAGCACCCCGGAATGGAAACGCGCGACGGCAAAGCGCATTCGGGAAATGCAGGCCGGCAAGTTCACGACCATCGAAGAGTTGGAAGCCCGGATCGCCCGTGGCTGATTACCGGCCGCACTTCTCCGATCTGGCGACCGAGTTCATTCTGTCGCTCCCAAAGCGCCGGCAAAGAATCGTGATGGAACGGGTCCGCGAACTCGCCCGCCAGCCGTTCATCGAATGTGATTACCGGGTGATTGATACTGAAGGGCGCGAGATTGAGCACGTGCTCGTGGACGGATTTGTCATCGGCTATTGGGTCGATCACGCGGCCAAGGCCGTGATGGTTTCCGAAATCGACGACGCCGACTCTGGCTGAGTTGCAAGCAGCGCTGCGCCCGTGCGTCTGAAACTCACCCCTGCCACGCCGGACGATGCCGAGTCGGTTGCGGCGTTGCGCAATGCGGTGTCGGACGATCTCACGTTCAGGCACGGCAAGGGTCCGTGGACGGGGCATTGCACGACGGCGGGCGTGCTCTTCGATCTGCGCAACAAGAAGCTCTTCGTCGCCACGCACCGCGACGATGTCGTGGCCTCGCTCTGTCTCGATACGAAGAAACCATGGGCGATCGACCGCAGTTTTTTCACGCCCGCCAAACGGCCGCTCTACCTCACCTCGATGGCCGTCGCGCCAGAGTTGCAGCGACAGGGCCTCGGCCGCCAGTGCATGGCCGAGGCCGCGAAACTCGCTCGGCGGCTCAAGGCCGATGCCGTTTTCCTCGACGCATTCGATCATCCCGCGGCCGGCGCGGGCGGATTCTACGCGAAGTGCGGCTGCCGCGAAGTCGGCCGCGCCACGGATCGCGCGGTGCCGCTGGTTTATTACGAGCTGCTGCTGCGCGAAACCTAGCGCGGTTTATGTTTTGTCGTGGCCGTTTTGCGTAGCGGCAGGCGTCCCTGCCTGCCGGATTTTGCCTCTGGTGTCGGCAGGCAGAGACGCCTGCCGCTACGATCCAAGGCGGCTACCCTTTTGTTTAACCCGCCCTAAGCCCGGCTCTGGCGCCGCCGATAGCCCGCCGCCAAAAACAGCGCGCCCAGCCCGGCGCCGAGTTGCGCCCACGCCGCCGGCTCGGGGATCGGCGACGTGACGACCGCGATGCCGTCGTGCGCGCCCTGCCCGGTGAGCAGCGTCGTGCGGGCAAAATTGTTCGCGATGTCGTAGCTGAACAGGTTGCCGCTGAAATCGAACGCGAAGAGCCGGTTCGTGACCGGGTCGAAGCTGATGCCGCTGTCGTTGGTGCCGCCCGGTGAGGCCAGCAGCGTCGCCGCTCCGGTGGCCGTGTTGAGCTGGAAAAGTTGCCCGCCCCCGTCGTTGATGCCGATGAGCATGTGCCGGGTCGAGTCGTAGGCGAGGCCGCCGATCCCGACGCCGGTGTTGCCGACCAGCGTGGCGGTGCCGGTGTTTTGATCGAGCGTGTAGAGCGCGAGCGTGCCGCTGAACGTGGCGCCATAAAGGACATTGTTGTCGGTATCGTAAGCGAGGCCGAAGAGATCGGTGATGCCGTGCGTGCCGATGAAAGTCGCGGCGCCCGTGGCGGGATCGTAGCGGAACAGGCTGTTGGAACCGCGCCCATCCACGACGAAGAGCGTGCTCGTGACCGGATTCCACGTGATGTCGCCGAAACTGTAGTTGATGCCAAGCGGGCCGACATTGGTGACCGCGAGCGTGGCGAGATTGATCGTTTGCAAGGTGTCGTTGGTCGCGTTGTCCTGCACCGTGAACGCCGTCTGACCGCGCAGGCCGACCGCGCCTTGCCCCAAGAAAAGGCACAACAGGAAGCAGGCGAGTTTGCGCACGGAGCTCATCGGAACGGAGACTCCTCTAGCAAATGGTCCGCCGTAAGTCTAGCAGTAGTCTGCGGCGAGCGGCGGCGCGCGCTGCGCATGGTCCAGCACCTGAAGGAATCCTACATGTTGAAGGACTTCGCCGCCTGGGCCGAGCACGAGGACTCCGGCAAAGCAGAAGTCCTCGAGGGGATCGGCCTCATCGTCGATACCTTCGAGGTGGAGGAAAAAATCAAAGACTACCTCGGCAAACGCTGGGGCTTGAAGCGCGTCATCGCGTTTCAGGAAGCCGCCAGCGACCTCGTCACCTCGGCCTACGACGTGACCGCCGAAGTCGTCGCGTGGCGGCGGCTCAAGCAGCTCAATCAAAACAGCGAGGACTTCCTCGTCGCCACGCAGAGATCCGGCGAGCGCCTGCGCCGGTTGGTCGCAGGCATCCACGAGCGCGAAGTGCGGCTCGGGCTCGATCCTGGCTCCTCCAAAGAACCGTGCCCGCCGTGAAGTTCTCCGGGCCAAGCGCCGAGGAATTCCCGCCATTCACATTCGTCCGCTTCTTGTAGGAGCGAGCTTGCTCGCGACTCCCTTGCCAAACGTCGCGTGCAAGCACGCTCCCTCCGGCTCCAGCCGAGCAGGAGACGCAGTCCGGTTCTATTGTAGGAGCGAGCCTGCTCGCGACTTCTTCGCCAAACGTTGCGCGCAAGCACGCTCCCTCCGGCTCAATCCGAGCCGGCACCAGCATCGGCGCCCGGGGACCCGACGCCAGGACCGCGGGTCGGCTGGAAAATGGGAAGGCCGCCTCGAAAGACGGCCTTCACACACACACCTGACAAACTATGAACGAAAGGAAAGACGCAGCCGCGCCCGTTTCGTTCAATTTCTCTTTCCCGCTCCGGCAGAATCTCCGGCCAGCCACGGCTGGACCGGAAACGTAGCTGCGGAGCAGGCTCCGGGGCGCTTCACCAAGCAAACTTCTCGCAGCCTTCGTGAGAGCGACCTCGGTCGCGATTCTCGCGGACCCGCGCCCTCCGCCCGCCATCCACCCCAACCGGAGCGGGCTTTGGCCTCTGGCCGCCGATAAAGAATGGATTTCACCGGCGAACCGGAAAAAATTTGGTTTTGGCGTGTCTTCCAACCGGCTCCCGCACTAAAGGTAGCTGCGGCTTCCGTTCCCGGCGCCGACCCGGTCGGAATCAGTTACCGGTCAGCCCGCCCACACGTCATGCTACTCACGACCGCCGCATCACCCGGAAAAGGCTCTGCCGGCCGGCCGCACGCCGGCCGTCGGTTCGCGCTCGCGGACCCGACGGAGCCGGCCCGTCCAGCCGAGCAGGCCGCGGTGAGCGCCGGAGCGATTGACGAGGCGAACGTCTTCCCGTCCTTGGGGCCGCGACCTTGGTCGCGGCAGCCACGGGCCAACGCGCTTCCGCCGCCGGCCGACCGAGCCGGCGCGAACGGCGCGCGCCCCGACCGGACCGGGGTGAGATTCCGCCGGCTCCTCGCGCTCGTCTCCCTCGTCTTGTTCGGTGCGCTGGCCGCGATCGGGCGAGCGGCCCCGCCCGCCGCAGCCGAATCCGAGCCCGCGGACCAGCCCGTCGTCGTCTTCGTGCATGGCGCGTGGGGCGGGGCCTGGCAGTTCCGGAAAGTCGCCCCGCTCCTCGAAGCCCGCGGCTTCCGCGTCTATCGCGCGACGCTCACCGGCCTCGGCGAACGGATGCACCTCGCCTCGCCCAACATTGGCCTCGGCACGCACATCGACGACGTGGTGAACCTCATCCTCTTTGAGGACCTGCACGACGTCTTCCTCGTCGGCCACAGTTACGGGGGCATGGTCATCACCGGCGTCGCCGACCGCATTCCGGACCGCATCGGCCGGCTGGTCTATCTCGACGCCTTTCTGCCCATCGACGGCGACAGCGCGACGAGTCTCGGCCGATCCGCGGGTGCGGCGCTGGCTGCGAAAGCCAAGGACGGTTTCATCGCCCCGTGGTGGGTGCGCCCAAACAAACCCTACCCGAAAGACGTCCCCCACCCGGTCAAGACGCTGACCGACGCGATCCATCTCACCAATCCCGCCGCCGCGAGGATCCCCGGCGCCTACATTCTCACCGTCGAGAAGGGCAAGGCCGCCGAGGCGGACGATTTCTACGCCGCCTCGCGTCGCGCGCGGGACCGCGGCTGGCCCGTCCTGGAGATGGAGGGCGACCACAACCCGCACTGGTTCCAGCCCGCGGCCACCGCCGACGTGCTCGTCCGCGCCTTCCGACCCTGAGTCATGCGCGATCCCTTCGAGAAGAAATTCGCCAAAGCCAAACCGGTGCATCCGCACCACTGGCTCTGGGAACCGCTCGAATCCGACCTGGGCTTCGTCCTGAAACCGATGTTCGGCGGCAAGGCCGTTTACCTCGACGGCAACCTGATGCTCTACTTTGCCGCGAAGAAAGAGCCCTGGCGCGGACTGCTCGTCTGCACCGACCGCGTGCAGCACGCCGCGTTGCAGAGGGATTTTCCCGACCTCGCCCCGCATCCGGTCCTGCCCAAATGGCTTTACCTGCCCGAGGCGTCCGACCGCTTCGAGCGGACGGCCGTGCGCCTCGTCGCGCTCGCCCGCCAACGCGACCAGCGTCTCGGCGTCGCGCCCAAACCCCGGAAACCGCGCGCCAGCGCGAAGGCTGCCCGCCCCGGCCCGGCCGGCCCCTGCTGAGCGCGGCGGCTCTGGGCTTGGCATTCGCCGCGTCTTGGTTTCTCTGGAAGCTCATTGTCCCTATGAAACCACGCGTCACCCTCGCCCTGCTCGGGCTCTCCTTCGCGGCCACCCTCTTCGCCGCTGATTCCGCCGCCAAATCCGTCACCGTCATCAAGGCCGCCCACCTCGTCGA
>JACQFT010000130.1 GCA_016199925.1 Opitutia bacterium
CGCGCTGCGCGCCGCCGGCGTCGAGGGCACCGTCGTCGTCGAGTTCACGGTCGATACACAGGGCACCGTCGTGTCGGCCACCGTGCGCAGCGCGACCAACCGCGAGTTTGAGGAGGCGACGATCCGCGCGGTGATGCGGTGGCGGTTCGAGGCGGGCCGGCGGGAGGGCCGCGCGGTGCCGTTCCGCATGGCGGTGCCGCTGGTCTTCCGGCTCGACGACCGGAGCTGACGCGTCCTTGCCGTTCAGTCTGCGCGACCCTCGAGGAAGTGATTCACGCGCTTCACGAGCTCGTGCGGGCTGAACGGCTTCGTCACGTAGTCGAGCGCGCCGAGCTCGAGCCCGAGGTTGCGCGTGTCGGGCGAGGACCACGCCGAGACGATGATGACGGGGATCGTGGCGGTGCGTGGGTCCTGCCGGAGGATTTCGCAGAGGCCGAAGCCGTCGAGGTCGGGCAGCATGAGGTCGAGGAGAATCAGGTCGGGCCGTTCGCGGCGCACGGCGGCGAGCGCCTCCCAGCCGGTGCCGGCGGTGGAGACGGTGTGGCCGGCGCGCAGCAGGTGGTAGCGGATGAGTTCGACGAGGTCGGGCTCGTCTTCGACGGCCAGAATGCGGGCGGGTGCAACCATGCGGCAGCCTAGCACGGGCGTGCGACGGTCGCGCGCGCGCCGGGTGACGATCGCGTGAACAGCGGGCGAGTTCGTCGGCGACGCTGACCTCGCCGGGCCTTGGCGCCGCGCCTACCAGCGGTGGAAGGCGGGGTGGCCCGGTTGCACCGCCACGAAAGTGCCGCGGCAGAGCGCGCGCGGTTTGCCGGCGGCGCTCAGCGTGCCTTCGATGGTGGCGCGATCGGCGCCGAGCACCGTGACGCGGGCCGTCAGCTCGAGCGGACCGTCGGTCGGGCAGGGACGCAGCAACTTGATCGCGTAGTCGGCGGTGACGGTGCAGGGCGGACGGTCGAGCCGGTCCTGCTGCATGAGGTGCCACGCGGCGGTCCAGTTGCAATGGCAGTCGAGCAGCGCGCCGATGATGCCGCCGTTGAGCACGCCGGGAAACGCCTGATGGTGCGGCTCGGGTTGCCAGGTGGCGACGACCTCGTCGCCGGCAACAAAGCTGCGGACGTGCAGGCCCTTCGGGTTGGCGGGACCGCAGCCGAAGCAGATGCCGGTCGGGGAATAGGTTTCCTGGAGGGAAAGCGCGCTCATGGCCGGCGAGTAAGAGGGAAAGTCCGGGCGACGGGAATCCCAATCACGGCGCGGACGGGCGGACTCTCATAGTTTTTTTTACTCGTGGCCCGGCGGGGTGCGAAGTAGCGTCCGCTCCGATTCGTCCCCACACCATGGCGCGCAAAATCGCATTCGTGAATTACAAGGGCGGCGTCGGCAAGACTTCGCTGATCGTCAACGTCGCGGCGTGCCTCGCGCAGCGCGGAAAGCGGGTGCTGCTCTTCGACTTCGACACGCAGTCGAACGCGAGCATCTGGCTGCTGAAGCTTGAGCGCTGGAACCGGATCAACGCGGGCGGCACCGGGTCGTTCTTCTCGATCTACGATCCGGGCACGGCGCGGGTGAAGGACTGCATCATCCGCGACGTGGTCGAAGGCAAGGAAGGGCAGAAACTCCTGCCCGGCCTCGACCTCGTGCCGACGACGTTCAACCTCGTGGACCTGGAGGGTGAATACAAACCCGACCCGAAGCGGCCGACGTTTGCGCTCTTCGCCGACCAGTTGGCCGAGGTCGAGGGGAGTTACGATTTCATCCTCTTCGACTGTCCGCCGAACATTCTGCGCGCGTCGCAAAACGGCCTGTTCGTGGCGAACGAAATCTACGTGCCCGCCAATCCCGACGCGCTGAGCCTGATCGGGTTCACCCTGCTGATCGAGAAGCTGCTGCGCTTCCAGCAGACCTCGGCGAGTTTCCGCACGGCGGCGATGGGGCCGGCCGCGCAGGTGTATGGCGTGGTGTTCAATTCCATCAAGGTGAACGTGGACATCGAGGTGCCGAAGATGCGAATGCAGCTTCGCCTGAACCAGTTCAAAGCGCAGAAACGCGCCGTGGCGCCGACGGCCAAGATTTTCGACACCCAGATTCGCGACGCGATGATCGTGCGCCGCGCCGTCACGCTCGGGCTGCCGGTGTTTCTCGTCGGCACCGAGGGGGCCGAGGCCGACAGCGTGGCCAACGACTACCGGCGGCTCGTCACCGAGATGATCGAACACGCCCCGGCCCGCTGAGCCAACCGCAGACCCGACCCATGCCCAACTTCACCGCCACCGACTGGGACGAGATCCGGAAGAAATTCCGCCACTCCATCATGGCCGACACCGCGCTGAGCAGCCTGGCGCAGAATCTTGAGATCAAGGACTGGCCCGTGCGCGGCGAGGAGGAGAAGCCCTCGAAGTATTTCGATTTCACCTGGGACGAGCTGCTCCTGCTGCCGGAGATCGCGGGCCGGGTGGAGCGCGCCGAGCACCTGGGCACCATTCTGAAGGAGACACTCGCGTTCGACGATCCGTTCGGCGACATGGTCGCCCAGGTCGAGGCGACGGCGGCCCAGGAGAACCCGATCCTCAAGACGCTGCAACGGCTCGGCATCCCGGAAGATTTTCCGCTCGCGCTGGCGAAGCTCGACGCCGGCACGCGCGCGGTTTGCCAGGCCGAGGAGATTCGCACCATCGGCCAGTTCGCCACGCTCGCGCAGAAGATGGCGCAGCGCGTGGTGCTCGGCGGCGAGTTCCGGAGTTTGCTCAACGCCCTGACGCACGGCGACGAGGAGGGCATCGGCCAGTTCCTGCCGTTCCGGCGGGGCAGCCTCGGGGTGCATCTCGCGGAGGCGCTGGGACTGGCGGCGGCGGCCTTGCCGCGCGCCGACCAAGTGGCGCTCGCCCGCGCCTGCGGCGCCCGCCTCGCTCCGAGCGACGACGCCGGCGCGCGCGAGCTGAGCCGCGATGTCGAGACCGGGCTGCGCGCCGTGGTGCAGCCGGGAATCACGGCGGCGCTGGAGTGGTTCCAGACCGACCGGGCCGCGCTGGTGGCGTCGCTCGGCCGTGGCGAAACCCTCGAGCGCTATCTGGCGGTCATTAACGACCCCGTGCGCGAAGCGATCGCGGCCCGCCTCACCGCGGGCAGTTTGCCGGCGCCGGCCAAGCCGGCGGCGGCGCCGCGGAAAGATTTCTTCTCCCGCCTGTTCGGCCGGAGCTAACCTGCGAGGCTGGCGCCGCCACCACCTTTCCCGCCCAATCGCCTTCGCCATGGACAACTCCGATTCCGCTCCCTTGCCTCCGCCGCCGGGTCCCAAACCGCTCGCGCTCCCGCGCCGCGTCAGTCCGTTGCAGCGCGCGCACGAGGCGAACCAGGCCAGCGCCGAGGCGCGGCGGTCCGTCGATGCGATCATGGCGCTGTCGCGCGCGCCCTGGGGCGGGGTGCCGGCGGCGATGCCGGGCGACCGGGTGCAGGAGTTGGAAAAAGCCCTGCGCGCCCTCGAATCCAGGCTCGCCGAGCGCGACATTGCGGTGGCCGAGGCCGAGCATCGGCTCGCCGACCGTGAGCGCGAGCTGGCCGAGATGGAGGCGCTGCAACAGGCCCGCGAGCGCGTCCGGGAATCCATCCGGCGCCCTCCGCCCGCGGGCGCGCCGCCGCCGCCGGAGCCGTCGGAGGCGTTGCAGAGGCTGCGGGAAGAGCTCGACCGGCAGGAGCAGTCGCTGCGCGAGCAGCGCGAGGCCCTGAAGGAGCGCGAGGACTTTTTGGAGCAGAGCGAGACGACGCTTTTCAGCAAGATGCAGCAGCAGCAAGAGCGGGAGACCGAGATCGAGCAATTGGAGGAGGAAATGCACCGCAAGATGCGGCAATTGGGGCTCCTGCCCCCGGAGCAGCCGGAACCCCCGGAAAAGGCGTAGGGAACCAAAGTGTTTTAGTCTTTTCCAAGCAGCACCGATCTGCTTTCTCTCACCCCTTGATGAACCAACGCCTTTTGCTCTCTCTGCTCGCGGCTTCCCTCAGCGCCACCTGGCTGCACGCCGCCGAAGAGGAGGATGAATACTCGCCCGAGCTCGGCATCTACGCCAGCGCCAAGAACTCCGTCAAATTCGGTTTCCGCATGGTGGGCGGGGCCAAGGTGCATTTCGGCAACCTCGGCATCGTCCCCCTCCGGGAGGCCATCGCGCCCGCCTCGGCCGGCGAAGTCACCCGCACCTACAACAACGGCGTGGTCGTGGCCGACGCCCCCCGCCAGGACGAGGGGTTTCCCGCCACCGTCAACCCCGCGCCCGGCGAGACCCTCCTCTCCACCGTCGTGGGCCCGGACGGCCGGTATCAGACTTTTTCCAGCACCAACAACGCCGGCACCATCACGACCACCCAGACGGGGAATTTTCTCAGCTTCGCCGCGGGCCGGACCCGCAGTTGGCGCTACGATTCGCCGACACAGCTCAACGCCAACGGCTCCGGCATCATCATGAGCGCGTTCAGCGCCACGAGCGACGGCGCGGGGTTCGACGGCAAGAAACAGTCGTCCACCGGAGTCGAGTTTGAACTGGAGCGCGTCCTCGGAAAACTGGGCGGCCGGTGGGAGATCAGCCTCGTCGGCGGCATCGCGCTCAGCGGCATCAGCAGCAAGCAATCGGGCAATGTGCGCTCCACGCTGCACACGCTGTCGGACACCTTTTCCCTCAACGGCCAGACCGCGCCGGACGTCAGCCTCGGGACGCAGCCGACCTTCGCGACTTTGACGCTGCCCGACACCACCACGGTCGCGCGCGGCCTCGAGACCACGGTGCCGATCGCCTCGGTGCCCGACGCGTCCAGCCACACGGAGACCCCCGTCACCGGAGCCGCCAACGTCGCCGGGGTCTGGCGGATCAAGGGCGCCTATTACGTCATGAAAGTCGGTCCGGAGATCCGCACCAACCTGACGAAGGACTTTGGGCTGAGCGCGAGCATCGGCCTGGCCGGCGCCTATGCCGGCACGAACTACACCGCGAACGAGACGCTGACGGTCGAGGGCCTCGCGGCGCCCATCGTCGGGCTGCCGGAGACGAGCAGCGTGAGCAAATTCTTGCCCGGCTACTACGCCAACCTCGACGCGCTCTGGCAGGCGAACGAACGCACGGGCTTCTTCGCGGGCGTGACCTACGAGCAGTTCAGCGCCTACGACCAGTCGGTCGGCGGGCGCACGGCCCGGATCGACCTCGGCGCGACCGCCGGCATCCACGGCGGCATCTCGATCAAGTTCTGAGGCAGCCTCTGGGGTTTAGATTAGTCGGTCCTGAAAAAGCCCGTTTACTGGGTGAGCCCGAAAGAGGGACTCGGAACAAGAGTGGAGCTGAGCTGATGAAGGAGGCGTAACCAAAAGCGCCAAAAGAAGCCTTGGAGCTTCTGGAAGTTCATGGCGGCGGCGCTGAGGAGGGCGTTGATGGCATCGCCGGTGGCGCCTTTGAGCCGATTGCGCTCAAGCCGATGTTCGCTTTTGAGGTGGCCGATGGTGGGTTCGACCGCCGCACGGCGTTTCATCCAACGCCAGAGGGTTTTGGGCGTCGCCCCGCGGCGGCGTTTGTCGACATGCACCGTTTCAGGCCCGGCGTGATTGTGACCGCGATAGCCCATGTCGACATGCGCTTCCGGTGCAGGCGGGGCTTTCTCTCCGACCAGCCGGCGCACCTGGACGAGTTGCTGATCCAGCGTGTGGCCATCGTAGGGATTGTCCGGCAAGCTGAGGGCGCCGAGCAACCAACCGCCTTGGCTGGTGGTCGCGACACTCGCCTTGTTGCCAAACTCATATTTTTTCCAGGCTTTGCCCTTGGCGATGCAGCAGACCTTGGGTTCATGCACGCTGTAGACTTTGTTTTTGTCGGTCGGCTGCTGGGCGTGGATGCGCTGGGCGGTGGTTAAAAGTTGTTGGAGCACGCCCGTCGGTTCGGCTTGCTGGCGAGTGATCTCACGGATCACCCGGCCCAGGTTGGTGCGCAGTTTCCGCGTGCAGGCCCGCGCGCGCTTCATTTGCCGGGCGTGCGCATAGCGACTTTGCTGCATGAGCAAGCGCGGGCCGACCCGCTCGTAGCTTTGCTTGATTTGGATTCCACTCTTCCGCGCAGTTTTGACCAGCCGCTCCCGCGCCCGGTTGTAGAGCCGGGCATCGGTCGGGAAGCGCACCGCCTTGGTCTGCACCGTCGTATCGACATTCACCCGCTGGAGCTGCGTGGGCTTGATCACTTTCATCCGCAATCCGGTTTGGATCGTTTCCTTCAGCATCGCTTCTGCGCCCGCTTCGCCCAGGCGTTGACGCCACCGGGTCATGCTCGACGGATCAATCGGCACCTCGTGCTGGAAAAATTGTTCGCCGCTGAAGTGCTGCCAGTAGGGATTCTCGACCCACTGCTGGACCACTGCCTCGTCGCTGAGATCGTGCTGATATTTGAGATAGTGCAAGGCCACCAGCAAGCGCGTGTTCACCCCCGGCGCGCCATTCGTGGCGGCGTAGGTCGGCCCCAATCGCTCCGTGAACACCGCCCAGTCCATCCGTTGACCAAGCTTCACCAAAGGATGCTCCGCAGCCACCAGTTGCTCCAATTCTACACGGAAAAGTTCACGCTGGGCTTGGCGGACTTGGGGTTTTGGCTTCATCGATTTTCCCGGATTTGAGGACTTTCGTTGCAGGTTTCCGGGAAAATGAACCCCTCCTGAAAAATTGCAATACATTCTGGGGCACAATGATACGATTTATTCAGGACCGACTAGATTAATTGTAGGAGCGGCTTTAGGCCGCGATGGTTTGTCGGGATCGGGGCATAAAGCCCCTCCTACTGTAAGCCAAACCTGCTCACTCCCGCTGCAGCAGATCCGCCAGCACGTCTTCGACGCTGCGCAACCGGTCGGCGGGGAAAAACGAATTGAGGCGCGCGATGACCTGCTGGATGAGGCCGTCGGGGCACGACGCGCCGCCCGTCAGCAGCACGCACTTCGACTGGCCGTCGTCGGGCCACAGCGGTTCGATCTCGACGCGTCCCGCGGTGCCGTGGCCGGCCGCGGGGAATTCGTAGTGTTCGATGGCCTCGCGCGAAACGATGTTGGCCTCCGACTGGATAAAGAACGCGCGCTTGCCCAACTGCTGCGCGCACAGCCGGTAGAGCTGGTAGGTGTTGGAGCTGTTCTTGCCCCCGATGATGAAGGCCGCGTCGAGCGGGACCTCGAGCGCCCGGCGCAGGGCGTCCTGATTGACCTGCGTCGCGTAGCAGAGGGTGTCTTTCTTGCCTGCTCCGCCGACATGCGCCGGGCCGTCGGCCGGGCCGTATTTCTCGACAAAGACATTCTTGAAATGGTCGATGATGGCCGCGGTCTCGTTCATCAGCAGCGTCGTCTGGTTCACGACGGCGAGGCGGTCGAGGTGGCGCGCCGGATCGAAGCCCGGCGTGCAGAGCGCGGCGAATTTGTCCAGCAGGGCGGTGCGCTTCGCCTCCGTCGGCCGGAGCACATAGTCGCTGAGCAGGCGCGCCTCGGCGAGGTGGCGCACGATGATGGCGTGGCCATGGCGGCGGGTGTTGGAGAAGGTCGCCTTCGTCTCCTCGTGCTCGCTCTTGCCGTGGATGACGACGGTGTAGCCCTCGCGGCCGAAAGTGCGCGCGGCCTTCCAGACTTTCTCCACGAGCATGCAGGTGGCGTCGTATTGGGCGACGCGGATGCCCTTGCGCACGAGGCGGCGCTTGTCGTCGTCGGTCGCGCCGAACGCCGGGATGATGACGATGTCGTCCGAGGTGAGCGAATCCCAGAGGAGCGGCTCGATGCTGTAGGCCTGCGCGATGTGGCCGTCGGCGGTGTAGGGGAGGCCCTTGTCGGTCTGGAGAAAACGCAGGCCGCGGCGGAGCAGATCGTCGTTCACGAACGGATTGTGGATAAGTTCGCTGAGCATGAACACGCGGTGGCCGGGATTCTCGGCGAGGGTTTCGTAGGCGCGCTCGATGGCGTTCTTCACGCCGAGGCAGAATCCGAAATGGCTGGGAATGACGTAGCGCACGGCGCCGAAGTCGAGGAGGGCGGGGCGCGTGGCCGAGCGCTCGTTGGTGCGGGCGAGGGCCTTGATCGCCTCGCACAGCCGGCTCTGGTAGAGGCAGCGCGCGGGGGCGTCCTGCTCGTAGAGCGCGCGGTTGCGGTCGCGCTCGACGCGGAACTTGTAGATGTAGTCGTTCTCGCCGAGGTGCAGGTAGGGGATCTCGATGAGGTAGGGGTCGATCTGGTCGAGCACGCTGGCGAGCGCCGGGACGAGCGAGTCGCGCGCGCGTTGCAGTTGCTCGATGGTCCTGAAGACCACCGCCGCATCCGCGGGGGCGCCCCGCACTTGAGTGAAAAACACGCGGTAGGCGGCGTCGCCGGCCTCGACGGTGAAGAACTCCGCCGGCGGCGTGTGCGCGGCGAACTCGGCCGCGAGGCGCTCGGCCGCCATCGGCCGATCGGCGCAGACGAAGAGCGGGGCGAATCTCGGCCCGAGCCTGCGCACGGCGAGCTGGTTGCTCGGGTTGAACGCGAGCAGGATGATCATCGCGGTGTCGACGGACGGCGCGGGCATGACGGCACGGAAGCGGGAAGCACCGCGCGGGTCAACTGCGCCTTGCAACCGCGGCGGCAAACGCGTCTCTTGGCGACATGATCCGGTTTCTGTTTCTCCTGAGCGTGCTGACGGCGGCGGCGGCGAACGAGCCGCTGGCCGTTCCGGATTTGCCGCAGCCGCTGACGAACCACGCCGTCGCCGCCGTCGTGCGCGGCGGCCGGCTGGAGATTTTCACCTTCCTCGGGCTCGGCGCCGGCAAGACGGGGCGCGACATCACGAACCGTGCGTGGGCGTGGCGCGAGGGTGACGCGGCGTGGCGCGAACTCCCGCCGGTGCCGGTCGTGCGCGGCCGGCTGGCGAGCACCGCCTGCGCCGTCGCCGGAAAAATTTATCTTTTCGGCGGCTACACCGTCGACGAAAAGGGCGGCGAGGTCTCCACGCCCGAGGTATTTTGCTTCGATCCGGCGACTGAAACCTACGCCCCGTGCGCGCCGATGCCCGTCCCGGTGGACGATGCGGTGTCGCTCGTCTATGCCGACCGCTACGTCTATCTCGTGAGCGGCTGGCACGACACGGGGAACACGCACGCGGTCCAAATCTACGACCCGCCGACGGACACTTGGCGGCGCGCGACGGATTATCCCGGTCCGGCGGTGTTCGGCCACGCGGGCGGCATCGTCGGCCGGCAACTCGTGATCGCGGGCGGCGTGCAGGTGCTTTCGCCGCCGAAGGACGGGCTGAAGTATGCGCCGAGCGGGGCGGTCTTTTTGGGCACGATTGATCCGGATGACGGGGCGAAGATTGTCTGGCGCGAGCTGCCGGGCCCCGGCCTGCCGCTCTATCGCATGGCGGCGTGCGGCGACGCGGAGAACCAGCGGGTGGTTTTCGCCGGCGGCACCGCGCGACCCTACAACTACGACGGCATCGGCTACGACCGGGTGCCGAGCGAGGCCTCGGCCCGGGTGGTGGTCTGCGGCCTCGGGCGCCCGCGGCTGGAGGACGCTCCCGCCGGGCTCGAGCGTCCGAGCATGGATCATCGCGGCCTGATCAGTCACCGGGGTTTCTTCTACCTTGTTGGCGGGATGGCCGCCGGACAAATCGTGACAGCGCGCGTGGCGTCGTTCACCTTGGGAGAAACACCGCCGCTCCGCCCCCGCTGAACATGAACCTCGAAGAAATGCGCCGAAACTACGCGGGCCGTTCGCTCGACCTGCCGGACTTGCGGCCGGATCCGTTCGAGCAGTTCGACCACTGGATGCGCGAAGCCATCGAGACGCAGTTGCTCGAACCGAATGCGATGGGCCTCGCGACCGTCGGCGCCGACGGGCAACCGACGCTGCGCACGGTTTTGCTCAAGGGTTTCGACCGGCGCGGTCTCGTCTTCTACACGAACCATGAGAGCACCAAGGCCCGCGAGATCGCCGGCAATCCGCGCGTGGCACTGCTCTTCCAGTGGCTGCCGCTGGAGCGCCAGGTGAGCATCACCGGCCGTGCGGAGAAAATCTCCGCCGCCGAGTCGCTCAAGTATTTTCTGTCCCGCCCGCGCGACAGCCAGATCGGCGCCTGGGCGTCGCAGCAGAGCCAGGTGATCACCCATCGCTCGCTGCTCGAGGCGAAGTTTGCGGAGATGAAGGCCAAGTTCAGCGCGGGCGAAGTGCCGCTCCCGGGTTTCTGGGGCGGCTACCGCGTCACGCCGCAGAGTTTTGAGTTCTGGCAAGGCCGGCCGAGCCGGCTGCACGACCGTTTCCGCTATGCGCGGCAGACTGGCGACCAATGGGCGATCGACCGGCTGATGCCGTGACGGTGGTGGATTCTTGCGACGGTGAGCTCACCGCGCACAATGCGGTTGATTGACTGCGGGGCCGGCCTGGGCGGCCGTGCCGTCGGCAAGCGAACGACGGCGCGGCGACAAGCGCCGGCCCTGCCGCATACTATTCTGCGGAAAAATTATCCGGCCGGTGTTCACGCCCGCCCGCCGAACGACGCGTAGTCGTCCATGTCGAGCCGGTCGCAAAAGGTGCGCATATCGTCGCGCTTCGGGTTCTGCCGGGCCAGTTGCTCGGCGAAAACGGTATGGCGACTGATGTCGCCGGGGCCGAGATTCTCGATCCAGGCGGTCCAGGCCGCGATCTCCCAGGGCTGGCGTTTCGCGTGCGCGTTCACCCAGGTCAGCAGGTCGGCGTCGCTCGCCGCGGTCTGCACGGCGGCGAGGAACGCCTCGGCGCTCACGCCCAGAAAAGTGAACAGCCGCTGGTCGAGCGGATTGTTCCAGAGGTATTCGCCCAGCTTGCCCGCGAGCTGGGCGCGCGCCTTGTCGATGATGCGGGGCAGCACGGCGTAGCCGCCGAGGCGGACGCGCGGGCTGCGCGGCGGATGCTGGGTGAGGTCGGGGTGCTCATAGGAGATCATGGGCGACCAGCGAAGCCGTCCGCTCGGGAAACGCAAACGCGACGATGCATCGGGGCGCGGGAACGAAGGGCGGCGTTCGGAAGTCCCCGGCTCCACCGTCCAAGTTCCAGCGATCCGCGAAAGACCCCACGGCTCGCGCCGCGGGCAATTCCTCGGGCGCGACTGGAGCGTGTGCAGGGGCGGAGAGGCGCGAAGCGCGGCCGCACCGGACTTCGTCGCCGGCGAGCGGGCGTTCCGATGCTCGTGCGCCCGAAAGGCCCCGCCGAAAGCTTTCGCCCGACCCCGGGGCGGCCCACGGGCACGTTGCCGGAGCCCGTCGTTTCCGGGCAAAGAAAAAGCCGCGTCGGCGGACGCGGGTGTGATTAAATCTGTGCCGGTAGGGCGAACCGTCCCCGGTGAGCCGCGTGTGATCTGCGGTCGGCCGCACGGCTCAGCCGGAGGCTTCGCCCTACCCGGGGCGACCGGCTGGCACAAATTTAATCACGTCCGGTGGACGCGGCTCGGAAATGGCACCCGGGGTTGGCTCAGTTCTTGCCGTGGTTGTCGGGCTTCTTCTCGTCGGTGGTCTTCGTCGCGTCGTCGGTGTCTTTCGCGGCCTTCTTGAATTCCTTGACCGATTCGCCGAGGCCCTTGGCGAGCTGCGGAAGTTTGGAGCCGCCGAAGAGCAGGAGGATGATCACGAGGATGATCATCAGCTCGGGGCCGCCGAGGCCGAAGATGCCGGCGAAAAGGAGAGCGGGGGAGGACATGGTGCGGGCAGGTTAGTTTGCGGGAGGGACGAGTAAAGGCGGAAACCGGCGGCTCAGAACTGCGGCATCTTGCCGGGCGACAGCGGGCCGCCCTGCTTGATGAAATGCGCCGGGATCATCGGCGGTTTCTTGAGCAGGTTCTGCGGGTTGTCGATCTGCTCGGCATCGAAGAAGCCGTGGAGTTGGCGAATGCGCGTCGGGTGGCGCATCTTGCGGAGCGCCTTGGCCTCGATCTGCCGGATGCGCTCGCGGGTGACTTTGAATTGTTTGCCGACTTCCTCGAGGGTGCGGCTGTAGCCGTCGACCAGGCCGAAGCGCAGCGTGAGCACGCGGCGTTCGCGCTCGGTGAGCGAGTCGAGGACGTCCATGATCTTTTCGCGGAGGAGCGAGAAGGCGGTCATGTCGTAAGGATTTTCCGCGGACTTGTCCTCGATGAAGTCACCGAAGCTGGTGTCGTCGCCGTCGCCGACGGGCGACTGGAGGGAGATGGGCTGCTGCGCCATCTTCATGATCTGCTGCACGCGTTCGACCGGCAGGTTCATCTCCTCGGCGACTTCCTCGGGCGTCGGCTCGTGGCCGAATTCCTGGAGGAGCTGCTTCTGGACCTGCATCACTTTGTTCAGCGTCTCGATCATGTGGACCGGGATGCGGATGGTGCGGGCCTGGTCGGCGATGGAGCGGGTGATGGCCTGGCGGATCCACCACGTGGCGTAGGTCGAGAATTTGTAGCCGCGGCGGTATTCGAATTTCTCGACGGCCTTCATCAGGCCCATGTTGCCCTCCTGGATGAGGTCGAGGAAGGAGAGGCCGCGGTTCGTGTATTTCTTGGCGATCGAGATCACGAGGCGGAGGTTGGCCTCGACCATCTCGGTCTTGGCCTGGTGCGCGTCGCGGATGAAGCCGCGCGCGGTCTTGATCGTCTCCTGCAACTGCTGCGGCGTGATGCGAAGCTCGGTCTCGAGCTGCTTGAGGTGGGCGTTGACGGCGCGGACGTCGATGGCGGCGTCCTTTTTCGACTTCGGGTGCTTCGCGCGGTAGAGGTCGTGGTGGCACTTGTCGACTTCCTCGAGCTTCGGGCGCAGCTCGATGAGGAAATCCTCGAAGACCTTCAGTTTGAAAAAATATTTGACGTAGCAGGCGCGGAGGACGGCGTCGCGTTTCTTGAACCGGATGTGCGCGTTCTTGCGGGCCTTCTCGTCACGGGCCTTCTGCATGTCGTGCCAGGCCTCGGTCGCGGCTTCGTCGTTCTTGCGGGTGGTCTCGACGAGTTTCTCGAGGTTCTTGAAATAGACCTCGCGGCTCTCGATTTTCTTGTCGATGACGAGGCGGTCGAAACGCTCGGTGCGGAGGATGAGTTTCTCGCCGAGGTCGGAGAGGTGCTTGCCGACCGGCCCGAGCGCGAAGAGCGCCGCCTGTGCGTGCATTTCGGCGGTCTCGATGCGTTTGGAGATTTCGACTTCCTGCTCGCGCGTGAGCAGCGGGACCTGGCCCATCTGCTTGAGATACATCCGGACGGGATCGTCGAGGATGTCGTTCTGCGAGGTGCGCGACTCTTCCTCCTCGGCCTCCTCCATCCGATGCTTGTAATCCTCGACCTGATCCGGCTCGAGACTCTCGATCTCGAGGTTCTGCAAAATCGAAAGGACGTTGTC
>JACQFT010000131.1 GCA_016199925.1 Opitutia bacterium
GCCAGCCCCCAGCTAAGCAACCTTTCGAGCGCGGCCACTCCCTGGGGACGCGGCGCCCTCGCCGCGTTTGCTTCGTCCGTGGCGGGGGCGCCACGGCTCCACTCGGAGAAAGCCCGCACCAGCAGCCACGCCGCGCCCGCAGTCAGCCAGGCGTCGAAACCAAATCGGCAGAGGAGAACGGCGGCGTCCACGGGGAATCGCTCCATGTCACCCACCGGACGCGAAAGTCGCAAGGCTATCCTCGTAGCGACAGGCCTCCGTGCCTGTCGAGTCTGCTGCCGGACATCCAATCGGACAGGCGAGACGCCTGTCCCTACGGCTGCCACCGCCGCCGGGAAAATGCTTCCCAACCCGCAGCCCGCGGCTAGCGTCGCGGCCTGCGTCCATGAAACTTTCCATTGTCATCCCCTGCTACAACGAGGCGGGCACCATCCGCCGGATCGTCGAGGCGGTGCGCGGCGCGCCGGTGGCCGACAAGGAGATCATCGTCGTCGATGACTTTTCCGGCGACGGCACGCGCGACATTCTCAAGCGTGAGATCGAGCCGCTCGTCGACCGCGTCATCTACCACGACCGCAATCAGGGCAAGGGCGCCGCGCTGCGCACGGGTTTCGCCGCCGCGACCGGCGGGGCCGTCGTCGTGCAGGACGCCGATCTCGAATATGATCCCAAGGAGTATCCGAAACTTCTCCAGCCGATCCTCGAGGACCGCGCCGACGTGGTCTTCGGCTCGCGCTTCATGGGCGGCGAGGCGCACCGCGTCGTCTATTTCTGGCACATGCTCGGCAACCGCTTCCTCACCCTGCTCTCGAACGCCTGCACGAACATCAATCTCACGGACATGGAGACCTGCTACAAAATGTTCCGCCGCGAGGTGCTCCAGAAAATCAAGATCGAGGAGAACCGCTTCGGTTTCGAGCCGGAGATCACGGCCAAGGTGGCCGCGCTGGAAGGCTGCCGTGTCTTCGAGGTCGGCATTTCCTACTACGGCCGCACCTACGCCGAGGGCAAAAAGATCGGGTGGAAGGACGGCGTGCGCGCCATCTACGCCATCCTAAAATACAACCTGTTCCGCTGAGCCGGGGCGTCGTGACCCGCCCGCCATGAAAGTCACCCCCGGAGTGCGCGACTGGAACGGACTGCGCCTCGGCACCGCAGCCGTCGCGCTGGTGTATCTGGTGAGTGCGATCAGCCACGTGTTTTTCGGCGCCTTGAATCCGGACGAGGGATTCTACGCCGTCGCCGCCCGCGCCGTGATGCAAGGCGAACTGCCCTACCGCGATTTCGGCTACACGCAGACGCCGCTTTACCCTTACGTCGACGGGGCGCTCATGCGCCTGACCGGATTCGGCCTCTTTGAGCAGCGGGCGATCAACGGCGTTTGGGGAGCACTCGCCCTGATCCTCGCCGGAGTCTGGCTCGCCCGGCGAACGCGCGCCTGGCTCGGGCTGCTTCTGGTCGCGGTCTTTTCGCTTTCTCCGGCGTGGATGTATTTCGTTCACCTCGGCAAGACCTACGCTTTCACCGGTTTCGTCGTCATGGTCGCCGCCTGGGTCTTCTTGGAACGGCCGGCCGGCTGGCCGCGCACCACGCTGCTTGGCGCGCTCGGGGTCGTCGGAGTCGGATGCCGGCTGCCGGCGGCGCCTTTCTTTGCGGTGCTCTGGCTGGCCTCGCTCCTCGAAGGCCCGGGCCGCGTCACGACGCGGGTGCTGGGCGGAGGCGCAGTGCTCGTTGTCTTTGGCGCTGCGGCGCTGCTCCCGTTTTATCTGGCCGCACCGGAGGCGAGCGTGTTCTGGACGCTGCGCTTTCATCGCCTCTCCGTGCCGCACAAGGACTGGCAGCTCGCGTGGCAATCCATCGCCACTCTGGCTCCCGCCGTGTGGGTCGCGCTGCTCTGCGCGTTGCCGGCGGCGCTTTGCGTCAAGAACGCTCTCCCGCGGCGCGAACGCTGGGTCGCCGGCGCAGCCCTCAGCGCGCTCGCCGCCAATCTGCTGCCGGCGGGCGTTTACGAGGAATATGGCGTGCCCTTCCTGCTCCCGTTGGCCGCCGTCGCCGCCGCCGTCCTCCATCGGGCCACGCTGGCCGAAACGCCCGCGCGGCGGCGCGCGCCGGTCGTTCTGGTTGTTGCCGCCGGCCTCGCGGCCACGCCGCTGCTCAATTTCCACTACCTGCGGACCCCGCCGGGCAACTGGCCTTCCTGGTGGCTCCCGCCCGGTGTGC
Source organism: Opitutia bacterium (assembly GCA_016199925.1). Lineage (GTDB taxonomy): Bacteria > Verrucomicrobiota > Verrucomicrobiia > Opitutales > Opitutaceae > JACQFT01. Next base: position 2,221 of record JACQFT010000131.1, read on the forward strand.
CAGCCTACAACCCGCACTTGCCCGGACATCTCTGGCAGGCGACCCGGCGCACCGCCGCCTTGCTCGCGCCGGGCCAGCCGTTGATCGGACCCAACATCATCCTCGCGGTCGAGACCGGCCGGCCGGTGCCGCGCCAACTTCGCATGGGCCCCTTCGCCGCCACCGCCGAATTTTCACCCGCGGTGGCGGACCGGCTCCATCTCGCCACCTTCCCGGAACTCGAAGCCCGCTACCTCGATCCCCGGGTGCCGATGCTGGCCTTTTCCGAAAATGCATTCTTGAACTACAGTTGGAGCATGCCCTCGTTCAGAAATTCTCCCGCAAGAAACCGCGCGCGCTGGATGGAGATTTTCCGGCGGGACTTTTTGATCGTCCAGCAGGACGGCGATTTCCTGCTGCTCGCGCGTCGTTCCGCCCTGCCCGCCTCAACCGCCCGGTGATACCGGTCAGGGCCACACGACCTCCGGTTCCCGGTCCGCTGCGGCCCCCGCCGCCACCGGCGCAAAACGCACGATCACTTCCGAAACCGCCGCGGCCAGGGCCAGCCGCAGTTCGATCCGCGCGTGTGCCGGGATCACCCCGACTTGGCGGCCCGCCGGCGACAGGCACTCGTAGCGCCAGGCCGCGCTTCCCGCGTTGTGCAACGCCAGCGGCACTTCCGCCGCCGTCCAGATTTTCACCAGCAGCGAGACGCTGACGCCCTCCGGGCCGGCCGACCGCTGCCGACGGTAGCACAGCACCTCCGGAGATTCGCCGGGCTGCAACAACCGGTAGGCCGCCAGACTGAACAGGCCCGCCTCCTCGCCACCGTCGAGCCACACCCGTCCTTGCACCGCGCCTTCACGGCCCAGAAAACGCGCGGCCGGCACGATGATCCAGCCGCCTCCGTTCGACCGGGAAAATTCCTCCGCCGTGCGAAACCGCGCCGCAGGCACAGGAGCCAACCCGAGGCGTGGCGCCCGGTCGCCGCGAAAAAAAGCCGCCAGAGGCCGGTTCGCCGGCAACGCCACGGTCAACCCTCCGCCTGCAGGAGGAAGTCCGGACCACCAGTTTCGCCAGCCGCGATAGACATGATACGTGAGCGAGCGCTCCGGCGCCGTCGCCGCCCGCCAACCGGCCTGCGCCGTCTGCACGTTTTGCAGCCAGGCGACGCTCACGGTTGCCCAAGCGGCCAAGCCCCAGAGCCACGGCCGCCACCCGCGCTGCTGCTGCTCAATGCCCCACGCCGCCACGACGGCCAGCCACGGGGCCATCAGCACGAAGTAACGAAATCCGAAGGGATGCCATCGTTGCATGCCGTGAAAGAACACCAAAAACGCCAGCAACCCGGCCGCCCAGACGGCCACGAGCCGGGCCGTCCCGCCGCGGCGCCAACGCCTCGCCGCCATCCAGACTCCGAGCCAGAAAAATCCCAGCGGCACGACCCCGAACGAAGTCACGTCCGCGTCCGGAGTCGCGCGGTCCATGATCTGCCGCAGCGTGGCTTGCCGCCGCATGTTTTCCCACACGAGGCGGTCGTCCGCAGGCTCGGTCGCCGCCAAGCGGCGACCCACCGCCGCGGCCGCCGACTGCAAACCCCACGGCTGCGAGTTGGGATCGAAGCTCTGCACGAACCCCGAGCGCAGATTCAATCCCAGTTTCTCAGCAAAGCCGCCCGCATGGTGCTGTGCCACATATTCCGCCGGGCCGAAGAGCCCGCCGTATTCCCGCCAGTTCCGCCAATGCACCGGGGCCGCCAAGAGCCCGACGCCCAATGCGCCCGCCGTCAACGTTCGGGTCCACTCCCGCCAGGACAACCGGTGCTGCCACGCCAGCCAGCCCACCCAGAGCAGCGCACCCGGCGCGAGGTAGAGCAGCGTGCCCTTGGACCCGAGGGCGAGGCCGGCGCCGAGGCCGGCGAGTCCCGAGCCTTCGCCGCGCCGCAGCGCGGCCAGCCAGAGATAAAACGACGACGCGAAAACTCCGGCGGTGAACAGGTCGGTGTGCAGCGAGGTGAACTGCGGCGCGACATTGGACATCCCCAGCAGCAGCGCCGCGGCGCCGAGCGCCGCCGCGCGGCTCAGCCCGGTGAAGCGTGCGAGGCCCGCCGTCGCCCCGAGCAGCAAGCCGCCGCCGAAAGTCTGCGCGAGCGCCGCCCACTGAAATCCGTCGCGATGCGCGCCGAGCAGCCACGCCATCACCAGATCGGGCGCCACCGGCATATAGTTCAACCGCGCGTCGTCCGTCGCGTAGTGCGCGATCCGCCCGTCCTGCAACCACAGCCCGATCCGCGACAGCCGGTAAGTCAGCGCGTCGTAGACGACGGGCTTGCCGAGCATCGC
>JACQFT010000132.1 GCA_016199925.1 Opitutia bacterium
CGCTCGGAGGCCTGACGCCGGTGCCGGCGGTGGCGCGGCGCCGCAGCCCGCGTCTCTCCGCTCGAGGCGCGGGCCGAGAGCCCCGCACGGCCGCCGCCTTCAGCCGGGCCGTCCGTGGGGCGCGCTCCAACCATTTGGGCGCGCACCGGGCGCGCGTTTCCGCCTGCGAAAACCGGCGGCGAAGTCCGCGGCTCGCTGGCCGCGCCCGAGGGCCGCTTGGTGGGAAAGAACGGAGCCGCCGCGCCCGGCTCCGTGCCCCGCCGATACGCCGCGGGGGGCGCCGGCGCTCGGGCGAGGCTGCTTCAAAACTCCCCGGGCTCCCGCCCCGCGCGGAAGAATTTCGGGGAATGCCCTTTGGTTTCCGGCAAAACGTCCGTTTCTATGAGTATGCTCGAACCCGCCGAAAAGGAGGGCCTGCTCACCACGAACCGAAAGGCCCTGACGATCAATCTCGATGGCCGCCGCTATGGCACCATCGCCGAGATCGGCGCGGGCCAGGAGGTCGCGCGCATCTTCTTCCAGGCCGGTGGAGCCTCGGGCTCCATCGCGAAGACGATGTCGGCCTACGACATGACGGTGAGCGACGCCATCTACGGCAAGGCGCCGCGCTATGTCTCGCGCGAACGGCTGGTGAAGATGCTCGACCACGAATACACGCTGCTCCGCGACCGGCTCGCGGGCGCCCGCGGCGAGCGCACGAATTTCTTCGTGTTCTCCGACACCGTCGCCGCCAAGAGTTTCAAGGGCGGGTCCGACTGCCACGGCTGGATGGGTGTGCGCTACCAGAACGAGCCGAACGGCGAGCCCAACCAGATCGTGCTGCACGTGCGGATGTGGGACCGCGAGAATCTGCTCCAGCAGGAGGCGCTCGGCATCGTCGGCGTGAACCTCATCTACGGGGCGTTTTTCTACCAACAGGACCCGCGCCGGCTGCTGCAGTCGCTCGCCGACAACCTCAGCGCCGACCGCATCGAGATCGACATGCTGCATTGCTCGGGGCCGGCCTTCGCCAATCTCGACAACCGGCTGCTCGCCCTGCACCTCGTGCAGAGCGGCCTGACCAACGCCGTGATGTTCGGCCCGGGCGGCGATGTGCTCCAGCCCTCCGAGGTGCTCTACAAGCGCCCGGTGCTCGTCGAGCGCGGGAGTTTCCGCCCGATCACGCACGTGAACGTCGACATGCTCAACTGCGCCGCCGCCCAGTTCATCCAGGAGCCGACGGTGAAGGCGAACGACGTGGTGATCCTCCTCGAGATCACGATGAACAACCTGCTCGCCGAGGGCGATCTCGACGCCCCGGATTTTCTCTCGCGCGTCGATATGCTCGCCAACCAGGGGTTCACGACGCTGATCTCGAACTACTCGGAGTTCTACCGGCTCGTCTCCTACTTCCGGCGCTACACGAAGGAGATGATCGGCGTCGCGATGGGCATCAACACGCTGCTGCAGGTCTTCGACGAAAAATACTACGAGAACCTCGAGGGCGGAATTCTCGAATCTTTCGGCCGGCTGTTCCGCCACGCGGTCAAACTCTACGCGTATCCGATGCGCCACGATGCGTTCGACCGCTACATGGCCATCGGCCAGGCCGGGCCGCCGCCGGGCGGAATCTCGGGCGAGGCGTTTGTGTCCGAGGTGCTCATCACGGCGAAAAATCTCCAGGTCGCGAAGCACCTGAGCAACCTCTACGCGCACCTGCTCGAGAACCACAGCGTCGAGTGCGTCGTCGGGTTCGAGCCCAGTTGCCTTTCGATCTCGTCGCGCGATGTGCTGCAATACCTCCGCGCGGGCGACGCCCGCTGGGAGAGCATGGTGCCGCGAAAAGTCGCCGACATCATCAAACAGCGCCGGATGTTCGGCTATGTGCCGGCGGGCGGCGCGGCCGTCTCGACCGCGGCGTAGTCCGCGCGCCGGCCGGTTTCGGCGAAAAAAGATCCGCCGCGCGCTAAAGTCGGCGGCGACTCGGGTCGTTATTCCTGCATCGGTTATGAACTCCCCCTTTCATCCCCAGTCCTCCGCGCCGACCGACGCCCCCCGTGGTTCGCGCGCGTTTTTCAGTTCGGACCTGACTTGGGGCCGGCCGGTGTTTCATCCGCCCGCGCTGCCGAACCCGCGGGTCATGCTCGAAGCCTTCCCCTCCCTCGTCCGCAGCTTCACGCGCTGCCGCCCGCCCGCCAACCACCGCTGAGCGGCCGGCGCGGCCGCTTTTCCGGTATGCACCACGGCTCGACGCTCGTCTGCCCGGCCGGGCCGCTGACCCCGGCCGACATCGTGGGGGCGGTCAAGCACCTGCCCTCGGCGCCCCGGGTGTTGCCGAAAATCAAACAACTGCTCACCGACTGCAATTCGTCGATCGACGACATCGTCGCGCTGATCCGGATCGATCCGGCCATCGCCGCCCAAGTCGTGCGCGTCGGCAACAGCGCCTACTACGGCAGCGGCACGTCGTGCGCGACCGTCGACGAGGCGGTGGGCCGCGTCGGTTTTAACCAGGTCTATGAACTCGTTTCCTACGCCGTCGCCGCCCAGGTGCTGATCCGCCCGCTCGCCGCCTACGGCCTCGAGGCCGACGATCTTTGGCGACAGTCGCTGGCGTGCGCCCTCGCCGCCGAGACGCTCGCCCGGCACATGGACCAGGACGCCTCGAACGCCTACACCGTCGGGCTGCTGCACGCCATCGGCATGGTCGCGATCGACGAATGGGCGTTGCGCGCACGGCACCCCGTCGCCCTCGCGCCCGACGACGCCGGCGGGAGCTCGAGTGCCCGGGAGCGCGCCCTCCTGGGCTTCACCCACGCCGAGGCCGGCGCCGCGTTGCTGAAGCACTGGGGGTTTCCGCCGACGGTTTTCTCTGCCGTGCGCTGGCAGGAAACGCCGGCCGCCGGCGAGCACCCCGCTCTGGCCGCCGCGTTGCACACGGCGAAATACATCGGCGCCGCCGCCTGCGCGCCGGCCGGCACGCCGCCCGACCCCGACGCCGGGGTGCTCGCGTTGCTGCGGCTGGCCGCGAACGCGCTCCCGTCCATCACCGCCGAGGTCGTGCTGCGCCTCGAAGAGGTGAGCCCGTTGCTGGCCATCGAGACGCTGACCAGTTCCGTCCACGTGTCGGACCGGCTGCGTTTTCCGGCCGCCAGTTTGCCGGCCTGACGCCGGGCTGCAAATTCTGCCGGGTCCGCGCTGGCAAATTTTGCCTCGGTTCCGGACCGGACTCCTAGGCCTTGCCGGCCTGCGTTTTGCGCACTTGGCATCGGCCTTGCTCAAGGCCGGGCATGAACATCGGTCTGTATCAAAGCGCCGCCGCGATCTCGGCGCTTGAGCGTTGGCAGGATGCCGTCTCCCAGAACATCTCCAACAGCGGCGCGACGGCGTATAAGAAGAAGACGATCCAGTTCACCGGCAGCGCCGCCGGCAAAATCCAGACCAACTCGGCCGACCGCCTCGAGCTCGGGGAAGGCCGCCAGACGGTTTTCCCGAATGTCAGTTTCGGCATCGACTTCGCGCCCGGCGAGTCCTCGCCCACGCGCCGCGATCTCGATCTCGCGATCCAGAGCGAAGGTTTTTTCGCGATCCAGTTGCCCAACGGCGACACGGGCTACACCCGCTCCGGCGAATTTCATCTCCGCCCCGACCGCACGCTGGTGAACGGCGGCGGCCTCGAAGTCCTCGGCGACAGCGGCAACCCCATCCAGCTCACGAACGCCAACGGCGCCGTCACCATCACCAAGAACGGCGCGATTTTGCAGGGCGCGGCGCAGATCGGCAAACTCACCATCTACAAGTTCACCGACAACAACCGCCTCAAGTCCATCGGCGGCGGCATGTATTCGGCCAACGGCATGGACGCGGAAGCCGTCGAGAAACCCGACATCCTCCAGGGCAGCCTCGAGCAGAGCAACATCACGCCCCTGCGCGAGATGATGGAGCTCGTCACGATCTCCCGCGCCTACGAAGCCAACCAGAAAATGATCTCCAGCCGCGACGGCACCTTCCAGAAGACCCTCGAAGCCCTCGGCTGATCCCGCCCCGCCTCCTCCCTCCCGCGCCATGAATCTCTCCCTCTACTCCGCCGCCACCGGCATGGAAGCCCAGCAGCTGAACCTCAACACCATCGCGAACAACCTCGCGAACGTGAACACTCCGGGCTTCAAGCGCAGCAAAATCGAGTTCCAGGATCTCCTCTATCAAAAGCCCCGCAGCGCCGGCGCCGACACCGGCGGCGGCAACCTCGCGCCCACCGGCGTCGAGGTCGGCAACGGCGCCCGCGTCGCCGCCACCTCCAAGGTCTTCACCCAGGGCTCGCTCACCGCCAGCGGCAACAACATGGACGTCGCCATCCAGGGCGAAGGCTTCCTCGAAGTCACCAAGGGCGACGGCACCAAGGCCTACACGCGCGACGGCTCGCTGAAAATTTCCGCGACCGGCGTCATCGTGAACAACGACGGCCTGCCCGTCGTCGGCTTCCAGCCCGTGCCCACCGGCACCGCCTCGGTCTCGATCGCCGAGAACGGCCAGGTCACCGTCCAGGGCACGAGCGGCACGCAGTCCTACCGCCTTTCGCTCACCCGTTTCCCCAATCCCGCCGGCCTGCGCTCCCTCGGCGCCAACCTCTACGACGAGACGCCCGCCAGCGGCACGCCCGAGACCGGCAGCCCGGGCGACAACGGCTTCGGCACCGTCATCCAGGGCTACACCGAAGGCTCCAACGTCAACATCGTCGAAGAAATGGTGAACCTCATCGTCGCCCAGCGCGCCTACGAGATCAACAGCAAGTCCATTCAGGCCTCCGACGAGATGCTGCAAAACGTCAACCAGATGAAGAAATAATTTCATGCGCCCGCTCGCCCGCTTTCTCGTCCCCTTGCTCGCCGTGTCCGCGTCGTTGCCGGCCGGCGGGCAGATGTCAGAGCAAGAGATGCCCCCCCAGAGCGCGGCGATCGTCAAGGTCGCCGCGCTCCCCCTCGCCCGCGAGCCGTTCCTCGCCGAGCTCACCCACCAGGTCGCCACGCAGCTCAAGCTCGAGGGCGAACTCCAGCTTGAGCTCACCCGCCCGTGGGCCGGCCCGCGCCTCGCCCCCGACACGCCCTGGCAGCTCGAGGTCTTCGATCTCCCCGCCATTCCCTCCGCCAACATGATGCTCCGTTGCCGCCTCACCGCCGCCGGCGCGACCCTCGGCGAGTGGTCTCTGTATGTCCGCGCGCAACTCTGGCGCGATGCCTGGATCACCCGCGTGCCGGTCGACCGCGGCCAGACCTTCGACCCCGCGCTCGTCAACACCCGCCGCATCGACGCCTTCCGCGAACGCGACACCATGCCCGTCGCCGCCGCCGACGGCACCCTCGCCTTCAGCCGCCCCATCACGGCCGGCCGCCTGCTCACCTGGCGCGACCTCGCGAAAAAATCCCTCGTCCGCAAGGGCGACATCGTCGAAGTCGCCGCCATCGACGGCCGCCTCTCCATCACCATGAAGGCGCAGGCCCTCGCCAACGGCGCCCGCGGCGACACCGTCGTCGTCCGCAATCTCGAATCCAAACGCGATTTTCCCGCCCTCGTCGTCTCCGAGAACCGCGTCGAAGTCCGCTTCTGATCCCATGCTCCCCGCGCGCTCCCTCTTCCTCCCCCTCGCCCTCGCCGCTGCCCCGGCGCTGCGCGCCGAATCGCTCTGGACCGCCGCCGGCCACGTGCCCGAGCGCAGCATGTTCGCCGACCGCAAGGCCGGCGCCGTCGGCGACATCCTCACCGTCGTCGTGCAGGAGACGGCCGCCAGCTCCTCGAGCCAGCGCAAAAAATCCGACCGCGCCTCCAGCGTCGATGCCTCCGTCAGCCAGTTCCTTTTCCCCCTCGCCGCCTCGCTCGGCGGCTCCAAAGGCGGCGCGCTCCCCGCCACCACGTTCAGCGCGAAAAACGATTTCTCCGGCGGCGGCGACGTGAGCAACGCCCAGTCGCTCACCGCCACGACCGCCGTCCTCGTCACCGACGTCCTCCCCAACGGCAACCTCGTCATCCAGGGCGTCCGCCTCGTCACCTTCTCCGGCGAGACCCAATACGTCGTCCTCCACGGCATCGTCCGCCCCGACGACATTTCCGCCGGCAACAATGTTTTCTCCAGCAGCATCGCCGATGCGCGCGTCGAGTTCGTCAGCATGGGCTCGCTCACCGACGCGCAGAAAAAAGGCTGGCTCACCAAACTCTACGACCTGCTCCGCCCTTACTGAGGAAATTCTTTTCATGACACGGACGTTGCCCTCTCGCTTTTCTCTCCGGCTGCTCCCGCTCGCGGTGGCCGCCGGTCTGGCCGTGTCCGCCGCCGCGGCTTTCGCCTCCCGGATCAAGGACGTCGCGATGGTCGAGGGCGGCCGCGACAACCAGCTCGTCGGCTACGGCCTCGTCGTCGGTCTCGCCGGCGACGGCGACAGCAACGCCGGCACCACGCTGCGCTCCATCTCCAATCTCCTCGCGCGCTACGGCGTCAACGTCGCCCCCGACCAGATCAAAGGCAAAAACGCCGCCGCCGTCATGGTCACGGCCGACATCAGCGCCTTCCTCAAATCCGGCGCGCGCATCGACGTCACCGTCGCCTCGATGGGCGACGCCAAAAGCCTCCAAGGCTGCGTGCTCCTCCAGACCCCGCTGCTCGGCGCCGACGGCCGCGTTTACGCCGTCGCCCAGGGGCCCGTCGCGATCGGCGGTTTCAGCGGCGGCGCCGGCGGCGCCGGCGGCGCGACCGTGCAGAAAAATCACCCGACGGTCGGCGTCATCTCCAACGGCGCCATCATCGAGCGCGAGATCCCCACCCGCATCGTGACCGACGGCCGCATGCGCCTCCTCCTCCAGAATCCCGACTACACCACCGCCGCCCGCATGGCCGACGCGCTCAACCAGCGCTGGACCGACTCCGCCCGCGCCACCGACGCCGCCACCGTCCTCGTCAAAGTCCCCGCCGACTACACCGGCCAGGAAGTCGCGTTCCTCGCCGACCTGGGCACGACCGAGGTCACCCCCGACTCGCTCGCCCGCATCGTCATCAACGAGCGCACCGGCACCATCGTCGCCACCGCCACCGTCCGCATCTCGCAGGTCGCGATCTCCACCGGCTCGCTCACCATCACCGTGAGCAACAGCCTCGGCGTCTCCCAGCCCAACTCGTTCAACAACTCCGGCCAGACCGTCGTCGTGCCGAGCACGAGCACCACCGTCAACGAGACCAAGGGCGGGTTCCAGATCGTCCAGGAGCTTCCCACCATCGAGCGCTTCGCCGCCGCCCTCAACGCCCTCGGCGTCTCCACCCGCGACATGATGGCGATCTTCCAGACCTTGAAACGCTCCGGCGCCCTCCAGGCCGAGCTCATCATCAACTGACGCCCGCCCGCCTCCGATGCACGTCTCCGCCCTCACCGCCAAATCCCCCGCCGTCGATTTCACCGCGCTGGCCGACGGCCGCGTCCGGCCGCAGCTCCCGCCAGCCCAGCAGGCCCACGCCGCCGCCCAGCAATTCGAGGCCATCCTGATCCGCCAGCTCCTCGCCCAGAGCGTCGGCAAGATGCTCGCCAGCGGCTCCGGCGGCAGCGACACCGGCAGCGACATCTACGGCTTCATGCTCACCGACTCCATCGCCGACAAGATCGCCCAAGGCGGCGGCCTCGGCCTCGCCCCGATGCTCGAAAAACAATTCGCCCCGAAAGCCCCGCCCGCCGCGGCCCCCGCCCAACCATGAACTCCGACTGGCAACCCCTCGCCGACGCGCTCCGCGCCGAGCTCTCCGAATACGGCGCGCTCGTCGGCCTCTTCGACACCCAGCAGCACGCCATCCTCGGCCGCGACTCCGAGGCCATCCTCCTCTCCGTCGCCACCATCGAGGAGCAGATGCGGCACCTCGCCGGACTGCGCGACGAACGCGAGGCGCTCGTGCGCGCCTTCGCCGCCCAGTTCGGCCAGCCGCCCGCCGCCACGCTCCGCTCGCTCCTCCCGTTCTTCGCCGCCGACGCGCGCCCGCTCCTCGAGGCCCTGATCGACGAGATCAACCACCTCGTCCACCGCACCCGCCGCCGCTCGCGCCAGAACCACCTGCTCCTCGCCCGCGCCGTCGAGGTGCGCCAGGAACTGCTCCAGACGCTCCGTCCCGACTCGTTCACCAAGACCTACTCCGCCCGCGGCCGCGTCGCGCTCAGCACCCCCAAGATCGCCTCCGCCTATCAGGCCGCCGGCTGAACTGATTTCGGATTCTTGATTCTCGATTTTCGATTCAGCCAGCCAACCAAACCCAACTCGTCACTCCGCCGCTCTCTCCCGTCGCCCGCCGCCCTTTGGTAAATCCAAAACCCGCAATCCCAAATCGAAAATTTCCATGTCCGGCCTCTTCGCCAGTCTCTCCAACAACGTCAAGGCGCTCAATGCCCAGAGCCGCGCTATAGAGACCGCCGGCCGCAATCTCGCCAACGTCAACAACCCGAATTACGCGCGCCAACGCGTCGTCTTCGGCGACCGCGGCACCGTGCAGACCGACCTCGGCCCCCAATCGCTCGGCCTCGAGGCCCTCTCCATCACCCAACTGCGCGACACCCTCCTCGACAAACAGGTCCTCCGCGAGACCGCGCTGCAATCCGCCCTCACCTCCGAACAAGCCGCCCTCCAGAAAGCCCAGGCGGGCCTCGGCGAGAACATCGACCGCGCCTCCGGCTCCACCTCCGTCACCCAGATCGACAGTTCCAGCCGCGGCATCTCCTCCGCGATCAACGATTTTTTCAACGCCTTCCAGAGCCTCGCCGCCAGCCCCACCGACCGCGGTGAACGCCAGAACCTCCTCCAGAAAGCCTCCACCCTCGCCGACCGCCTCCAGCTCACCGACCGCCGCCTCGCCCAGGTGCAGACCGACATCGACTCGCAGGTGAACACCGACGTGAACGAGGCCAACCGCCTCCTCCAGACCATTGCCGAGCTCAACGGCCAGATCGGCCGCCTCGAGGTCAACAAACCCGGCTCCGCCGTCGATCTCCGCGACCAGCGCCAGGCGCGCCTCGAAGACCTCGCGAAAATCATCCCCTTCGACGTGCAGCCCATCGCCGGCTCCACCGGCCAGCTCGAGCTCTCCGTCGCCGGCACCGTGCTCGTCACCAAGGCCCTCGTCCAGGGCACCCTCGCCTTCACCGGCTCGGTCGTCACCGGTGGCTTGCCCGCCACCGCGCTCTCCCTCGCCTCGGGCTCCGTCAAAGGCGCCCTCACCGCCCGCGACGGCACCGTCCAGACGATGCGCGACGGCCTCGACGCCCTCGCCCGCCAGTTGGTCACCTCGGTCAACGGCGCCTACAACCCCACCGCCGCCACCGGCGATTTCTTCGCCCCCGCCGGCCTCACCGCCGCCACCTTCGCCCTCGCCCCGGGCCTTAACGCCGCCGCCCTCAAAGCCAGCGACGGCGGCCCCGCCGGCGCCAACACCGTCGCCCTCGCCGTCGCCAACCTCGCCAACACCACCTTCACCACCGCCGGCGGCGCCGCCTTCGACGGCACCTTCAGCACCCACTACAACCGCACCGTCTCCGACCTCGGCCAGGCCCTCTCCTCCACCAACTCCCGCCTCGACGACCAGACCAACGTCGCGAACATCGTCCGCGGCCAGCGCGACGCCGTCTCCTCCGTCTCCCTCGACGAAGAGATGGCCGACCTCCTCCGCTTCCAACGCGCCTTCCAGGCCACCTCCCGCGTCTTCACCACCGTCGACGATCTGCTCGACACCGTCGTCAACCGTCTGGGCAAATAATCTCCCGCCCCCATGCGCATCCCCACCCAGTCCGTCTCCGACGGCATCACCCGCCAGCTCGCGCAGCTCTCCTCGCGCCAGGCCAAACTGCAAAACCAGGTCGCCACCGGCCAGCGCATCTTCCAGCCCGAGGACGACCCCGCCGCCGTCGGCCGCGTCCTCACCATCCAGAGCGAACGCAGCCAGGTGCAGCAATTCGCCCGCAACGCCGACCACGCCCTCCAGATTTCCCAAGCCTCCTTCGCCGGCCTCCAGGCCGTCAAACGCATCTCCGACCGCGCCGGCGAACTCGCCACCCTCGGCGAAGGCGCCATCAGCCCCGAATCCTTCCACGCCTACTCCACCGAGATCGACCAGCTCCTCGAACAAGGCCTCCAGCAGGCCAACACCAAACTCGGCAACGACTTCATCTTCGCCGGCACCGCCGCCGACGCCTCCCCCTTCACCGCCACCCGCAACAGCAGCGGCAAGATCACCGCCCTCACCTACAACGGCACCGCCAGCTCCGCCCCCATTCAGATTTCCGAGACCTCCACCCTCACCCCCGGCACCGGCGGCGCCACCAACCAAAACCTCGCCGACTTCCTCAACCGCCTCGTCAGCCTCCGCGACGCCCTCCAGGCCGGCAGCACCACCGCCGTCGCCGCCGTCCGCTCCCCCCTCGACGACTCCGAGAACAAACTCATCGAGGTCATGGGCGAGACCGGCGCCGTGCAGACCCGCATCGAAGTCGCCAAAGACCAGCTCATCTCCCGCTTTCACGACTCCGAGAAACTCATCTCCAACGAGACCGACGCCGACCTCCCCGAGACCATCGTCAAACTCACCCAGACCCAGACCGCCTACCAGGCCGCCCTCCAGTCCGCCTCCAGCATCATGAAACTCTCCCTCCTCGACTACCTCCGCTGAGCCACCCGTCCCCCCCTTCCCACCACCACCAGCCGCCAACCCACCCACCGCATGAAAGTTCTCTCCGAAACCTCCCCCACCGATCTCGCGGCTCCGGCCGCCAGCCAGATCCGGTTGCCCCTCGGCCTCATCGGCTTTCCCGAGCACAAACACGGCGAGTTCCTCTGCCAGCCCGACCAGTTCCCCTTCCTCTGGCTGCGCCTCGACGGCCCCCAGCCGCTCAGCTTCGTCGTCATCGAACCCGCCGGCCTCATCCCCGACTACGAACCCGAGATCTTCGACGAAGACGCCGCCTTCCTCGACCTCAAGTCCCCCGGCGAGATCGCCCTCTTCAACATCGTGACGCTCCGCGACGGCAACCCCCTCGCCGCCACCGTCAACCTCGTCGGCCCCATCGTCGTGAACCGCCGCAACGGCCGGGGCAAGCAAGTCGTGCTCGCCAACCACACGCAGTTCTCGACCCACCACCCCCTCGTCGACACTACGCCCACCGCCAACGCCGCCAGCTTCTAACCCGCCATGCTCGTCCTCACCCGAAAAGTTAACGAGACCATCGTCATCGGCGGCACGATCGAGATCAAGATCACCCGCATCGACGGTGACATCGTCAAGATCGGCATCCAAGCCCCGCGCGACGTGCCCATCTTCCGCAAGGAAGTGCTCGACGAAATCAAATCCTCCAACATCGCCGCCTCCCTCCGCCACGACCCCGCCGCCCTCCAACTCCTCGCCGCCCGCGCCAACCTCACCCGCCCCGCAAGCCTCCCGCCCCGCTCCCACGGCCACCCCGCCCTCACCACCTGCACCGCCCCCGCCCCCAAACCCGTCGTCGCCGCCTAACCCACCCACCCACCATGAGCGTCATCAACACCAACATCAACGCCCTCGTCGGCGCCCGCAGCCTCAACCACAGCCAGGACATGCTCGGCCGCTCCCTCACCCGGCTCTCCTCGGGCTCCAAAATCGTCACCCCCTCCGACGACGCCGCCGGCCTCGCCGTCTCCGAAAAACTCGACGCCCAGAGCCGCCGCGTCAAAGCCGCCACCACCAACGTCCAGAACGCCGTCTCCTACATCCAGACCGCCGACGGCTTCATGAGCGGCATGACGAAAATCCTCTCCCGCATGAGCGAACTCGCCATCCTCGCCAAGGACGTCACGAAGAACTCCACCGACATCGCCCTCTACCAGAAAGAATTCGTCTCCCTCCAGGACCAGCTCCGCGACACCATCGGCGGCACCACCGCCGAGATCGGCGGCACCGCCGACATCGCCACCCCCCTCGGCGCCTTCAACGGCATCACCCTCTTCGGCTCCAACTCCGCCGGCCTCACCGTCACCATCGGCCAGGCCGTCGGCCAGAGCATGACCATCGCCGAGAGCAACCTCCGCCAAGGCTCCATCCTCGCCATGGTCAACAAGGACAGCGCCGGCGCCTACACCGCCTCCGTCACCGACTCCACCGCGATCACCAACATCACCGGCGCCATCCAGCAGGTCGCCACCGAGCGCGCCACCCTCGGCGCCTCGCAGTCCCGCCTCGAACTCGCCACCACCACCCTGCAGGTCGAATACGAAAATCTCGCGTCCGCCATCTCGCGCATCCGCGACGTCGACGTCGCCGAGGAATCCACCCAATACGCCAAATACAACATCCTCGTGCAGTCCGGCACCGCCATGCTCGCGCAGGCGAACCAGACTCCCAACTCCGTCCTCAAACTCCTTCAGGGCTAAACGCCATCGCGCCCGGCCCCCGTTGCCCCTCGCTGCCGCGAAGGAAAACCAAACGCCGGCCACCAGCCCGCCCGCCGCGGCGCCGCGGCGGGTTTCCTTTTTTCCCGCTCAAGCGGCCGCCCGCCGCCCCGCCCCGCAGGGTCTCTTGATCCTAGAAAACGCAGTTGAAACGCGGAGGGCGCGGAGAGCACAGAGGAGAAAACCCGGCTTTTGCGTCCCGAGTCCCCTCACTCGGCAGGTGAGCCTTTCGAGTGAAGGATCCTCTCTCTATTTCTGCTCCGCGTCCTCCGCGATCTCCGCGTTTCAACTGCAGAAATTAGGTTGATTTGGACTGCTGCTGGTGGGGATGCGGCGCCCTCGCCGCGTTCCGACGAATCAGCCGCAGCGAGGGCGTCGCGTCCCGTGGGTGGCCCAGCGAGCTTGCTCGCGCGCGGGGGCCTCGCCGCCGCCGGCGCCCCAGCCATCGGACCCTTTACCTTTGCCGTCACCTGGCTACGTTCACCGTGCGATGTCCGATTTTCGCTCCGCCCTCCGGCTGCTCCTCCGCGCTCCCGCTTTCTCGCTCACCGCCGTCGCCGTCCTCGCGCTCGGCATCGGCGTCAACGCCGCCCTCTTCAGCATCGTGCGCGACAGAACACCGTCTTCACCGACTTGCTCGCGCACAACCTCACCCTCGTCGGCGTCGGCCAGGGCGCGCAGGCCCGCCGCGCGCTCGCCGCCGTCGTCAGCGCGAGTTACTTCCCCACCCTCGGCGTCGCCCTCGCCCGTGGCCGCGCCTTCCGCCCCGAGGAAGAACGCCCCGGCGCCGACGTTCCCGTCACCATCGTCAGCCACGTCTTTTGGCAGCGCACCGGCGCCGATCCCGGCCTCGTCGGGAAGACCATCCGCGTCAACGACCGCGCCTTCACTGTCGTCGGCATCGCCCCCGCCGGCTTCAGCGGCACCATGATGCTCCTCGGCCCCGAGCTCTATTTTCCCCTCGGCGTGTTCGACACCCTCGCGAACGACTTCCAGGACGAATCCCACCGCACCCTCGACCACCCGCAAGCCTACCGCCTCTTCGTCGTCGGCCGGCTCAAGCCCGGCCTCACCGCCGCCAGCGCCGCCTCCGCCCTCGCCGTGCTCGCCGCGCACCTCGCCGAGCAACAGCCACTCGCGCTGCGCCACCAGACTTTTTTCGCGGGCCCGCTGCCGCGCCTGACCAGCAGCAGCACGCCCGCGGCCGAAGGCGACCTGGGTTTCGTCGGCGCACTTCTCCTCGCGACCGGCGCGGCCGTGCTGCTCGTCGCCGGGCTGAACCTCGCCGGCATGCTCCTCGCCCAAGGCGCCGCCCGCCGGCGCGATTTCGCCGTGCGCCTCGCCCTCGGCGCCGGCCGCGCCCGCCTCGTCCGCCAGATGCTCACCGAAGGCTTCGTGCTCGCGCTCGCCGGCGGCGCGCTCGGCCTCGTGCTCGCCGTCTGGTCCACCCGCCTGCTCGCCGGCAGCATCGCCGCCATCCTGCCGGTGCCCCTGTTTTTCCACGGCGGCGTCAGCCTCCCCGTCTTCGCCGCCACCTTTGGCTTTTGCTTGCTCGCGACGCTGTTCGCCGCCCTCGGCCCGGCCCTGCGCCTCTCCCGCGCCGATCCCGTCGCCGATCTCAAGCAGCAGGCGGGCGAGCCGCCCGCGGTCCGCCGCCCCCCGTGGTGGCCCCGCCATCCGCTGCTCGTCGCCCAGCTCGCCCTCTCGCTCGTGCTCCTCGCCGTCGCCGGCCTCCTCGTCCACAGCGCCTGGCGCGCGGCGACGATCGACGTCGGATTCAAAAACGCCGACGACACCCTCGTCATCGCGGCCAACGCCGCGCTCGGCGGCTACCACCGGCCGGACAGCCTCCAGCTCTACCAACGCCTGGGCGAACGCCTCCGCGCGCTCCCCGGCGTGCGCGCCGCGAGCCTCGCGACCACTCTCCCCTTCGGCAACCTCAGCATCAGCCGCCCGGTGCAACGCGCCGGCCTCCGCGTCGACGCCCGCACCCGCCCGGCCACCGCCGCCGCCGGCCTCGCCTACAACGCCCGCTGGAACAGCGTCGGCGCCGACTATTTCGCGACGGTGGGCCTGCCCCTGCTGCGCGGCCGTCCCTTCCACGCCATCGAGTGCGACGCCCCCGGCGCGCCCGCCGTCGCCATCATCGACGAAGTCCTCGCCCGGCGCCTCTGGCCCGACGGCAACGCGCTCGGCCAGCGCCTCCGCTTCGCCCGCAGCGACGCCCCCCGCGCCGCCGACGGCCTCAGCGTCGAAGCTTCCGCCGCCGGCGAGAGCGAGGATGTCGCGCCGCTCGGCGAAACCGAGGACGTGCCCGCGCGCCCGTCGGACCCCGCGAGTCTCGAAATCGTCGGCATCGTGCCCGCCGTGCGCGGCACGTTGTTCAACGCCGCCGTCGGCAGCGCCATCTACGTGCCGTTCGCGCAAGGTTACCAGGACCAGGTCTATTTCCACGTCCGGCTCGCCACGCCCGGCGCCGTCCCGCCCGACGCCCTGCGCCGGGCACTGGCCGCCGTCGCCCCGGGCGTGCCGATTTTCAAGGTGCAGACTTTCCGCCAGCACCTTGCCGCCAGTGCCGATCTCTGGATCGCGCGCAGCGTCGCCCAAATCTTCGCGCTGCTCGGCGCCCTCGCGCTCGTGCTCGCGGTGATCAGCGTTTACGGCACGATGGCCTATCTCGTCGCCTGCCGCACCCGCGAGATCGGCATCCGCCTCGCCCTCGGCGCGGAACCGCGCGCCATCTTCGCTCTCATTCTCGGCCGCGCCGCCCGCCAGACCGCGGTCGCGGTCGGCCTCGGCCTCGTGCTCGCCCTCGTCGCCGGGCTGCTGCTCTCCGGCCTCCTCTACCAAGTCCGCCCCGCGGACCCGCTCGCCCTCGGCGGGTCGATCCTGCTGCTCAGCGCCGCCGCGCTCGCCGCGTGCTGGCTCCCCGCCCGCCGCGCCACCCGCGTCAGCCCGCTGACCGCCCTGCGCACGGAGTGACGGCCGCGGCGCTCCGCCCTCCGAACTGGAGGAGCGGCGTTGCGCCGCGATTCTGCCCCTTCCGGCTCCGCGTTTCTTCGCGCCCTCCGCGTCAAATTCGAACCGCCCCTCACCGCCCCGTCGTGTTCTTGAAAATCTTCCCGTCCCGCATGATCAGCGCGAGGGCCGTCTCGGGTTGCTCGAGCAGGGAAATATCCTTCAGCGGGTCGCCGTTGATGAGGAGGATGTCGGCCTGGTTGCCTTCCTCGATCGTGCCGAACTTGCCGTATTTGTTCAGCGGGCCGCAGCGGCTGATGATCGCGTAGCCCTCGCTCGTCGCCTGCCGCAGCACTTCGGCCGGCGTGAAATACTCGGCGCGCAGCGTGAACTCCTTGTTCTCAAACTCCTGGTTCCCCACCAGGTCGGTGCCGAAGCCCGTCAGCACATGGTATTTTTTCAGATTCGCGAGGTAGCCCGTCATGCCCTCCTTGATCTGGTGCAGCTTCGCGAGGTTCACGTCGGAGAGCCCGTTCGCCTTGCCGTGCACATCGTCGCTCCACTGCCACACGAGTTCGAACTCGATGACGGCGCCCTTCTCGGCGGCCAGCTTGATCGTCGCCTCGTCGAGCAGGTGCCCGTGCATGATCTGGAGCACGCCGTTGTCGAGCAGTTGGCGGACGGCCTTCACGTTGTAGGCGTGGGCCATCACGTAGGTGCCCCAGTTCGACGCCGCCGCGACCGCCGCGCGGATTTCCTCGGGCGTGAACTGCACCGTGTGCAACGGGTCGAACTGCGAGAGCACGCCGCCGCTCGCGAGAATCTTGATCTGCGTGGCGCCGTTCTTGAGATTCTCGCGCGCCGCGCGCAGCACTTCGTCGGGCCCGTCCACCAGCCAGCTCAGGCCGCGGCTCATCGCCAGCTCCTGCGCGCGGCCGAAATACGGGTGCGCCGCGTAGGGCGCGCGCCGGTCGCCGTGCCCGCCGGTCTGCGAGAGCGCCGGACCGGACGGAAAGAGCCGCGGACCGGCGATGTAGCCCTGGTCGATCAGCTCGGCGATGCTGCCGTCGGCGCCGCCGGCGTCGCGCACCGTCGTGAAGCCGCGCTGCAAAAATCCCTCAAGGGACTTCGCCATGTAAACGCCCATCTGCCACGGCGAGGCATGGTCGGCGACGGAGCCGGGCAGAAACGCCGACGCGTGCATGTGCACGTCGACGAAACCCGGCGTCAGCGTGCGGCCCCGCGCGTCGATCACCAACGCGCCCTCGGGCGGAGCGACGGCGTCCTTGGATACCTTCGCGATTTTGTCGCCGACCACGAGCACACTCAGTCCGTCGATCAGCGCGTCGCCCTTGCCGTCGAACACCCGCGCGTTGCGGATGAGGATCGCCTTCGACGCTGCGGCCGGAGTGGACTCGGCGACAGCGGCGACGGCCGGCCAGGCGAACGCGAACAGGGCAACGCACCGAGCCGCGCGGGCGGCGAAGACAGCAGAGTTCTTCATCCCGCCACGACAGCGGGAACCGCGCGCCGCCTCAACCGAAAATCGGCGCGGGCGTTCGTTGGTCGTGCCCCAACGGTCTCGCCGCCACGCCGCGACCGCCCGTTTTCTTTACCACGGGTTCCACGGATTTCGACCGATGCAATTCTCGGTCATGACCGCCGGCAATCCGTGCATGATCCGTCCCGATCCGAGTAATCCGTGGCCAAATATAGCGGCCACAGTTGCCATCACCCATGCGCGCAAACGGGCTGGCGCTTGCCGCCAGGCCGTTCTGCCGTAGGTCAGCGAGCTTGCTCGCGCTCTTTTTTCCGAGCGCGTTCCTGGGCGCTGGCCCGCGGCCAAACGTCCGTCGCTGGATTCGGCCGGCCCGCCCTCGCCTTGGCGAAGACTGGGCCCCGCGGGCCGCCGCGGCCCGCCCGCCGCTCACACCCGCGCTTCGAGGCGCTGGCTGCGGAGGTAGATCGTTTTGTGGTCGAGATCGTGCTCGGCGACGATGTGCCGCACCGTGCGGCTGCGCGCCCGCATCAGGATCGAGTGCGTGATCGCCTTGCGCCCGATCAGGCGCACCCCGGGGAGCAGCCAACTGGCGCTGATCCCGGTCGCGCAAAAAATCGCACTCGGCCCCGTGACAATCTCGTCGGAACGGAAAATGTGCTTCAGCCGCTTCGCCGCGGGATCGCGGGCGATGCGCCGCCGCTCCTCGTCGTCGCGCACCCACATGCGCAGTTGCAGGTCGCCGCCGAGCGCGCGGAGCGCCGCCGCCGTGAGCACGCCCTCGGGCGAACCGCCGATGCCCATGCACAGGTCCACGCCGCTGTCGGGCAGCGACGGCGCAAGCGCCGCCGTGATGTCGCCGTCCGTGATGAGCCGCAGCGCGGCGCCGCAGGCGCGGAGCTCCTGGATGAGTTTTCCGTGACGCGGTCGGTCGAGCACGATGACGACGATCTGCTTGCCCTCCTTGCCGAGAATCCGCGCGGTCTTCGCGACGATCTCGGGCGTCGGGGTGTCGAGGTCGAAACGCAGCGCCTTGTCCTGCTTGAACGCCTCGGCGACCTTCGGGCCGTAGGAAAGCTTCTCGGAGTAGAAGGTCGGGATGTTGAGCATCGCCGTGCCCTGCGCGGGCGCGAGCACGCCGGCGAGCACCGAGATGGAATTCGGCATGCCCTTCGAGATGTTCGTCGTGCCGTCGATCGGGTCGAGCGCGATGTTGAACCGCGGCGAACCCCGCTTCCAGTTGCCGAGCCGGTCGCCGAGGAAAATGCCGGGCGCGTTGTCCTTGATGCCCTCGCCGATCACGACCTCCCCGCACATATCGACGTGGTCGAAGCAGCCGCTGATGGCGTCGCATGCCGCGGCGTCGGCCCCCTCTTTGTCGCCGCGACCGAGCCAGTGGATGGCGTTGAGCGCGGCGTTCTCGGTCGCGCGGATGAACTCGAACTCCAGGCTGCGCTCGGGATCGCGCTCGGAGAGGCTGACGGGGAGTTTCGGTTTGGGCATGGGGAAAGATTGCCGCCAGCAAGGCCGGGCAACCGGCCGGGGGCAAATAGTTTTGCTCGCCCGCCCGGCCGGAACGAAAGATTTTTCTGCCAAAGCGCCGAAACTTTGTTAGGCCTCTGGCGTGAGCCACATCGCCGCCGCACTCGCCAAGAGCAAGGGCAAGGCCGTCCAACCCGTCACGGAGGACGTGCCCAAAGACCGCCCGGCGGCCGGCGTCTCGCGCCCGCCGATGTCGATGCCGGCCAACGCCGCGCCGGGCGCCGGCGAGGCGCGGAAGAAAAAAATTCTCCTGCTCGCCGCCGCGGCCCTCGTGATTCTGGGCGCCGGCGCCTGGTTTCTTCTCTCGCAAAAAGACCCGCAGCCGGCTCCGGCCGCCGTCCGCAGCCGCGCGCCGGCCGCCCCCGCCGCGGCTCAGCCGGCCAAGCAGGTCGATTTCGCCCGGAACCCTTCCCCCGCCCCCGCGCCGGGCGCGCCCCCGACGCTCGCCGCTGGCGCCCCGGCAGGATCCGCCGCGGCGCTCGCCGCCGAGCCGGTGCCGTCGGACGAGATTTTCGCCACAGTCCGCAAGTTCACGGTCTCCGCCGTGAAGGCCGGCCCCGACGGCCGCGCCGTCATCAACGGCAAGGCTTACCACGTCGGCGACGAAGTCGCGCCCGGCATCACCCTGAGCGAAATCCGCGACGGGCAACTGCTCTTCGCCGACGAAACCGGCAGCGTCTATCCGCGCCGGTTTTGAGCAGCGAAGCGGGCGTGGAGCGTGGACAAACGCCCCCGCGCCCGGGGCCTTGCGGCCATCCGCCTCTGGTCCGGTTTTTGTGGGAGCGACCTTGGTCGCGACTCGCCCCCGAGTGATCCGACGCGGCGCCCCAAACACGGCCTCCCCGCACGTCCTCAGATCGTCGGCAGCCGCCCGAGCACGCTCGCGCGCGACATTTCGTTGAGCATCCGCTCGCTGCTCGCGACGCTCTCCTCCGTTTCTTCGAGGTTGATCTCGGGCACGATGGCGAGGCGCATCTCTTCCAGCCGCTGGCGCGCGAACCCCATGATGACCTCGCCCTGCGAATGGTGCGCGGCCTCCGCCTGCTCGCGCATCTGCGGCAGGCCTTCCTCGTAAAGTTTGCGCGCCTCGCCGATGATCTGGTCGAACTGCTGCTGCGCCTCGGCGAGCGGCATGTTGCTGATGAGCGCGACCCATTGGGAGAAGGCGATCTCCTTCAGCTTGGGCAACGCGACCGTCTTGAAGCCCGACTCGAGCAGCGTCTTCTCCTGCACGTCGGAGATGCGATTGGCGAACTTCACCTCTTCCTCGACTTTTTTGCCGGCGCTGATCGCGAGCATGAACGCCTGCACCGTCGCCTGCGAATAGCTCTGGGCCTCGCGCTGGTAGCCGGAGCACGCCATGTTGCGCACGTTGCCGAGCGCCTGCTTGAGGCCGTAAACCTTCTCGCCGAAGCGCTCGAGGCACTTGATCCAGTCCTCGCGGTGCTGGCGCGCGGCCAGCGCCGTGAGATACGCCGGCGAGGTGGCGCGCAGGTGCGACTCCGCCTCCTCCTCCACCATGCGTTTGAGGTGCGGCTCCACCCGGTCGAGCTGGGCGATGCCGTTGCGGAGCAGGCGCAAAGTTTCCATCGCCTCGGCCAACTGCTGCTCGTGCGCCAGCTTTTTTTCCTTCGAGGCAAACAGGCCGGGTCGGGCTTTTTCGAGCGCCTGGTATTCCGCCTCCTTTTCCCCCAGCAGCGGGGCGATGGCATCGCGCCCGAATTTCAGGTGCGCCTCGCGGACGAGCAGGATTTTCAGCTTTGGGGGGATGGGCATCGACCGGCGGCGAGCCCCGCCCGCAGCGTGGAAGGGGCCCTCCTCGGAACACTAGCTGGCGGCTCGGCGCCCCAAACGCAAGAACAGGGATGAATTGCCCTAGCGCTGCCGGGAAATCTCCTCCGGCGCCCGCAACGCGCGGAAGCTCCGCCAGAGCGCGAGGTCGTAGACGATCTTCAATCCGCCCGCGATGAAGAACGGCACGCTCGCGAGCGCCACTGCGCCGAGCATCGGCCCGGCGCACAACGGCGCGAGCGCCGTGCCCAGTTGCCGCGCCGTGCCCGTCACGCCGTTGGCCGCCGAGCGCTCCGCGGCCGGCACCACGGCGTTCACGTAGGACTGCCGCGCCGGCACGTCCATCTGCGAAATCGAGTGCCGCAACAGCAACACCACCACCGCCCAGCCGAACGTCGGCATCACCGGCACGAGCATCAGCAGCACGTTCGACGGCAGATGCGTCCACACCATCGTGTTCACCAGGCCGATCCGTTTCGCCAGCGGCACCGCCGCGAGCGACGACAGGCCCGCGAGGAGATTCGCCCCGAAGAACACGCCGCCCAGCGCCGCCTCGCCCACGCCGAATTTCCGGTGAAACCAGTAGGCGAGAAAACTCTGCACGATGAAACCGCCGGCGAAAGCATCGAGCGAGAACAGCGCGCTGAGCTTGAACACCGTCGCGCGCGACTCGTGCAAGCCGAGCAGCGACCGCGCCGCCGGGCCCGTCACCGGCTCGGTCACCTCCACCGCGGCGTCGAGCCGCCAACTGAGCCCCGCGATGATCAGGCCGAGCGCGCCATAGCTCCACAGCAACGCGCGGTAACTCGCGAGCGCGCTCCCGCCGGCGCTCTGCAACCCCTGCGCCACCGCGCCGGCGACGAGCGCGCCGGTCGCCGTCGCGAGATAGCCGGCGAGGTTATACCACGCGAAAAACTTCGTGCGCTCCGGCGCCGGCACGACTTGCGCCAGACACGCCTGCTCAACCGCGAGGAACGGCCCGACCTCGTTGCCCGTCGGGCTGATCACGCCGATCGTCGCCGCCACGACGAGCCACAGAAAATTTCCCGTCACCGCCAGGCCCGCGCCGCCCGCCGCCATCAGCAGCGCCCCCGCCACCAGCACCCGCCGCCGGCCCCAGCGGTCCGCCCGCGTGCTCAGCCCGAGCGAAATCGCCGCGTCCCCGAGAAACGTCAGCGTGACCAGCAGGCCGATGCGCGAGGTGCTCAGCCCGGCCTCGACCAGATAGAGCACGAGCACGACCCCGAGCACGCCGTAGGCGAACATCCGCGTCATGCGCGTCGCAAACAACAGCCGCAAACTGGCAGGCGCTCCGGTCACGGCGACAGCCAGCCTGAGCCGCGCCCGCCCCGCAATCCCGAAGCCCGTCACACGCCCCCCGATCCCGAAGCCCACCACGCGTTCCCGGCGCTCCCGCCCCGCTTTCGTTCCCGCCCCCTTTCGTTTCCGTCCCTTTCGTTTCTGTCCCTTTCGTTTCCGACCCTTTCGTTTCCGCCCCCGCCGCGTCGGCGCCCTTTCCAGCGCCCCCTCCCTTTCTCCGCCCCAAAACGTGCCCCCGCTCCACCGCGACATTTGTCACGTAATACGTGACAAGTCCCTCTGAAACTCCCCGGGCTAAACTTGTCACGTATTACGTGACAAACCGTTTTTCGCTCAACGGCCCGTGCGTGCCGCCGGGCCGGGCGGAGGGACGGGCGCGAGGTGGCCGCGCCAGAGCTCGCGGTAGATCGGGTTCGCCGGCGCGGGAAACCGCGCGAGGTCGAAATTCGCCGCCGTCACGCGGTCGAGTCCGTAGTGAAACGACGCGAGCAGCCGCGGATACGAAAACTGGTGCTTCGCGTGCAGCGTGTGCCGGCACCAGGCGAGATATTCGATGCCCGTTTCCAGATTGCTCCGCCAGTCCCAGACGGCCGGCTCGTAGGGCGCGGGTGACACCGTGCGCCATGCGCCGGGGGTCAGTTGGAGCAGGCCGCGCGCTTCGTCGCTGCGCGCGCGGGGGTCGAAGTTCGACTCGGCCGCCACCAGCGCGTAGATGAACGCCGGCTCGATCCGGTAGCGCGCGGCGGGCGCCTGGATCGCCGCCCACACGTTTTCGCGGGTCGCGGGGTCGGCGGTCGCGGGGTCGGCGGGGTCGGCGCGGCGACCGCAACCCGCTACGGCGACGGCCACCGCGCCGAGAAGAAAAAAAGCCCTTGCCTT
>JACQFT010000125.1 GCA_016199925.1 Opitutia bacterium
GCAACAGACAGACGTCCCTTTCTCGGGGAGCGCCCGCGTCTCGGGGGGGTATCCTCGGCGTCCCGCCGAGGATTTCCGGAGGAGCCGGCGGGACGCCAGCTCCAGCACGCGGGACGCGTGCGCTCCCCGGGAAGTCGTCCGGCCGCTGTCAGGCTAAAGCGCGAGCCTCAATAAGACGGTGCCTGCCGCCGGGCGCGCGCAAGCTCACTGGTGCCGCCGGCCTACCCGCGGAGGACCGCGCCCATCACCCGCATCGTCATCGGATCGCAATACTCGGCCCGATACTGGAACAGCTCGAGGCCGGCGGCGCTGCCGAGCAGCGTCGTCTTCATGCGTTCGCGGGCGCGGTGGAGGGTGACCTTGATGCTGCCGGAGGTGACACCGAGGCAGGCCGCGGCTTCGGCGGTCGTCAGGTGCTGCACTTCGCGGAGCACATAGACGGTGCGCAGATTGCGCGGCAGGGCGCTGATCGCGTTTTCCAAGAGGACCTTCATTTCTTTGAGATTCAAACGGGCGGCGCCCTGCGGCGCGGTAGTTTCATGGGCCTCGGGATCCTCGGCCAAAGTCTCCTCGCGGACGCCGCGGCGGCGCCGCAGCAGCATGAGGCACTCGTTGATCATGATGCGCGTGATCCAAGTCGAGAACGACGACTGCCGCTGGAAATTTCCCAGGTGCACGAAGGCCTTGAGGTAGGTGTTCTGCATGGCGTCTTCCGCCTGCTCGTGCTGGCGCAGGTAGCTGAGTCCGACCCGGAAAAGCTGGCGGTTGTAGCGGCGCACGAGCACCTCGAACATCTCGCGGTTCCCGCGATTGACCTCGTCGACCGCCTGCAAATCTGAAATCTCCGGGTGCAGGTCGGTGGGTTCGTGCAGGGTGAGGTTCATCAGGCGATTCGATGCCGCGGCCGGCCAAAGGTTACAGCGGCACTTTGCCTGAGTCGCCCCGGAGCGCAACCAACCAAGGGGAGGGAAATCTGCCCGTCGCCACGCGAGGGTCGAACCGGCGGTCACTTGGGGCCGGGGCGCCCCCGCCTCAGGCTGCGGGCAAAACGCGGCGAGGGCGCCGCATCTCCACGAGACATTCGCGCTAGCCCGGCCGTTGGTCCTGCGTCTCGACCCAGCGGACGGCGTGGCGCACGAGCGCGGTGGAGTCCTTGAGCTCGAGTTTCGTCTTCACGTTGCCGCGGTGCACGTCGACGGTCTTCGGGCTGAGGTGGAGCTGCGCGGCGATGTCGCGCGTGCTCTTGCCCTGGCCGACGAGCTGGAAGATCTCGAACTCGCGGTCGGTGAGTTTTTCGATGGGCGAACTCGACCCGCGCGGGCGGCGGGCGGAAAGATTTTCGAGGAGACGCGCCGCCATCGCGCCGCTGACGTAGATTTCGCCGCGCAGAATCTGGCGGATCGCGGCGAGCAGGTTTTCGCCGCCGGCCTCCTTCATGATGTAGCCGCGCGCGCCGGCGCGCAGCGCGCGCTCGGCGTAGATGGACTCGTCGTGCATCGAGACGACGAGCACGGCGAGTTTCGGGTGTGCGGCGTGGAGATCCTTGATGAACTCGAGCCCGCTGCGGCCGGGCATCGTGATGTCGGTCAGCACGAGGTCGGGCGAGCAGCGCGTGAGCTCGCGCGCCGCCTCGGCGGGATTGCCCGCTTCGCCGCAGACGAGGAGGTCCGCCTGCTGGTTGATGAGCTGAGCGAGGCCGGCGCGCATGAACGGGTGGTCGTCGACCACGAGCACGCGGCGGCGGACCGGCGCGGAGGTCGGGGCGGATCTGGCGGAAGATTTTTTCGGAGCCGGCTTCATTGAGGCAGGGGCAGTTCGCAGGCGACGGTGACGCCGCCACGCGACTTCGATTTGACCGACAACTCCGCGCCGATCAAGCCGGCCCGATGCCGCATGAGGCCGAGGCCCACCCCGGCGCCGCGGTCCTTCGCGAGGCCGGTGCCGTCGTCCTGCACTTCGAGCCGGAGCCGGCCGGCCGGCACGGCGAGGCGGACGGTGATGAGTTTGGCGCGCGCGTGTTTGAGCGCGTTGTTCACCGCCTCCTGCGCGATGCGGTAAAGATGGCCGGTCACGGCCGGGTCGGGCAGCGCGACTTGGACGCGGCACTCGAACACGCAACGGACGCGCCCGAGCCCGTTGGTGCGGCTGGCGAGTTCGGCGAGACCGACCTGCAGGGCGTCGGGTTCGCCGCCGACGGGCACGAGGCCGCGCGCGAGATAACGCGTCTGCGCCACGGCTTCGCGCAATAGGCCGCCCATTTCGCCGAGGCGTTTCGCGACGGCGGGATTGGTCTTGGCGGTCTCGGCCCGGAGGCCCGCGCACATGAGTTCGACGGCCGTGAGAAGCTGGCCGAGGCCGTCGTGCAAATCACCGCCGATGCTGTGGCGCTCGCGCTCGCTGGCGGCGACGACCTCGCTCTCAAGGCGTTCGTGCTCGAGCCGGGCGGCGGCGAGCGCGCGGGCCTGAGCGAGCGTGGCGAGGGTGCGCTTGACGACGGCAGGCAGCAGGTCGAGCAGCGCGGTATCCTTCATCACGTAGTCGAGCGCGCCCTGCTTCATCACCTCGACGGCGACTTTCTCGTCGCCCTGGCCGGTGACGACAATGAACGGCACGCGCGCTTCGCCGTGTTGCAATTTTTCCAGGAGCGCCGGGCCGTCGACGTCCTTCATTTTCAGATCGAGCAGCATCAGGTCGGGCCGGTGGGCGTCGAGCCACGCCAGCGCGGCGCGGCCGGAATCGGCGGTCGCGACGGCGTAGCCTTCGGTGCGCAACGCCCCGGCTATGAGGAGGAGCAGGCCCTCGTCGTCATCGACGACGAGAATCCGGCAGGGCTGGTTCGGCTTGGACACGGCCCGCGGAACTAATGCGCCCCGACCGGCGGCACGAGCAGCATGGAGACGAAGAGGCCGAGGCGGCGGATGGCCTCGGCGAACTTGTCGTAGTCGACCGGTTTCTGGATATAGACGTTGCAGCCGAGCTCGTGGCAGCGCTGCACCTCGCGCGTGTCGTCGGTCGTAGTGAGCATGATGACGGGCAGCGTGCGGAGCCCGGGGTCGGCCTTGAGCCGGCGGAGCACCTCGATGCCGTCGACCTTGGGCATGCGGATGTCGAGCAGCACGAGGTAGGTGCCGTCGTGGGCACGCACCGCCTTGCCCGACCGGTCAAAAAAATAATCTAAGATCGCCTGCCCGTCGCGAAAGTGGCGCACGGGATTTTTCAGTCCGGCCATTTCCAGGTTTTCGCGGATGAGGATGGCGTGGCCTTCGTCGTCTTCGACGATCAGGATCGTGGGGGTAGAATTCATGCGTGGCGCCGGCCGGCTATCCGGCGGGGAGCGAAACGTGGAAAGACGAACCCACTTCCACCCGGCTCTCAATCCAAATCCGGCCCCGCTGCCGCTCGAGCACGCGCTGGGCGATCGTCAGCCCGAGGCCTTCCCCGCCGACGCTGTCGGGATCCAGCCGGTGGAAAATCTCAAACACCTTGGTTTGGTGCTGCGGCGCGATGCCGATGCCGTTGTCGGCGACGGTATAGACGGCGTGCGCCCCGTCGCGGCGGCCCGTGACGGCGATGCGCAGCGGGCGCGACGGCGCGCGATACTTCAGGGCGTTGTCGAGGAGGTTGGCGAACACCTGGCTGGTGTGCTCGCGGTCGCCGATGCACGCGGGCAACGCGCCGACGCTCACCTCGGCCCGCGCCTCGTCGAGCTGAAACTTCATCGCCGCGATGATTTCCACGAGCAACCGGTCCATGTCGAGCCGGCCGGGCGTCAGCACCACGCGGCCGAGCCGCGAGTAGTGGAGCAGGCCCTTGAGGAGGGCCTCCATCTTGTTCACGCCGGCATTGATGAAGCGCAGCGCCTGCGGGATCGCAACCTCGACGGGCGGCTGCAACGCCGCGGCCGGCACCGCGCCGCCGGGCGCGGAGGCGACGGCGGCGCGGATGGTGTCGCACGCGCGGCTGAGCTGCCGGCTGAACCCCTGGACGTTGACCAGCGGCGAGCGCAGGTCGTGCGAGACGGTGTAGACGATGGTTTCGAGCTCCTTGTTTTTCTCGGCAAGCTCCTCGGCGGCGCGCTGGAGATCGGCCTCATCGGCCTTGCGCTGCGTGATGTCGGTGCGGATGGCGACGTAGGAAACCGGTTTGCCCTCGGCGTTGACGAAGGGGCAGACCGTCGTGTCGACCCAGTAGTGGCTGCCGTCCTTCGCGCGGTTGCGGATCTCGCCGTGCCAGACGCGCCCGCGGCCGATGGTCGCCCAGAGGTCGTGGAAGAACTCCTTCGGGTGGTAGTGCGAATTGATGAGCCGGTGGTCCTGACCGATCAGCTCGGCCCGCGAATACTGCGAGATCGCGCAGAACTTGTCGTTGACGTAAGTGATCTTTCCGGCGGCGTCGGTGATCGCGACGATGGAGTGCTCGTCGAGCGCCGCCTTCACGTCGCGCAGGTCCTTCATCGCCGCGAGCAGCTCCCGCTGCGCCGCCTCCTGCTCGCGCTCGAACCCGCGGAGACGCGCGATCAAATCGTCCTTGGTCAGCAAAGAGTAGTCGGAGGCTGGCACCTCCGGGCAGATTGGCCCGCCCGCCGGAGCTGGCAAGGGCGGATCGCCGGGGCGCCACGCCCGGAGCGGAGCCGCCGACGGAAACCGCGGTGGAGCCGGCGACCTCGCGCCCGCCGGGGACCGCGCGGGACCGCGCACCGACCGGCGGGCCCCTGGCGCTCAAGCGTTGCGGTGGTGACGGCGATGAGCAGAGGGGCAGGGAGGAGTTTCGTGAAACTGCCTCCGCCCCGGCGCTTCCGCCCGGCCGTGTTGGCCGATGGGCAAAACCATGCCTCCATCCCTCCTCCGCGTGGCAGGAGCCGTGCCCTGCGCTCCGAGGACACGTTCAACCGGCCGGCGGACTCCCGGCCTCGGGGCCCGTCGGCACCGATATCCGGGTTTGCTAAAGCCGCCCGGTGCGCTAGCTTTCAGCTAGCAACCCAACCCGCACCATGAAAACAAAAACCCTCCTGTTCGCCACCCTGAGTCTCGTGGCCGCCGGGGCCCTCTCGGCCGCGGCTTCGGCTCCGCCGTCGTCCCAAGTCGATGTCACTTTCGTGCAGCCGGAAAAATTCACCGACGCCAAAACGGAAGCTTACGACTCCGACCGCGGCCGCGAGCAGATTTTGGGCGAAATCAAATCCTACGTCGAGAAGCGCGCCGGCCACTACCTGACCGCGGGCCAGCACCTGACCGTCCGGATCACCGACATCGACCTCGCCGGCGATTTCGAGCCGTGGCACGGGCCGAACTTCGATGACATTCGTATCCTCAAAGAAATTTATCCGCCGCGGATGACGATCGAATACCGGCTCACCGGCGCCGACGGCAAAGTGATTTCCGAGGGCAAGCGCGACCTGCAGAATCTCGGCTACCTCATGAGCAATGCGTTTCCCTCGAGCGACGGCCTGCGCTACGACAAAGAAATGTTGAGCGACTGGATGCGGCGCGATTTGCGCCGGCCCTCTTAGGCCAGCCGCCGCGCGGGACGCGTTCGGCGCCGCACCCGCGTGGTCCGGCGCCTTTTCTTTTGACGCTCTCCGCCGGCCCCCGGCAGTCTGCGACCGTGAGCGACGACCCCCGCGACCTTGCGCCCCACGACCGGGCTGATTCGGCAGGGCCAGCCGGGCCGCCGCCACCGCCACCATCGGTCTATGCGAGATTCGAGACCGAGCTCCGGGTGCGGCCCGACGACATCGACATGTATCAGCACGTCCACAGCAGCCGCTACATGGACTACGTGCTCGCCGCCCGCTTCGACCAGATGGAGCACGGTTACCAGATGCCGATGGCCGAATTCGCCCGGCTTGGCTACGGCTGGTTCATGGCCACGGCCCAGATGAATTTCAAAAGCCCGCTCGAAATGGGCGACCGCTTCGTCGTCCGCACCTGGATCGAGAAATTCACTCTCATCGGCGTGAAAGTGCAGTTCCAAATCATCCGCCTCGCCGACCAAAAACTCGCCTGCGACGGCTGGTTCGACTATGTGATGGTGTCGGTCGAGACCGGCCGCGCCGTGCGGATACCGGCGGCGATCCGCGGCAAATTCGGCGTCTAACCCGCTCTCGCGCAAGATCGCGTGAAAATCCGCTTGCATCGCCGCGCCGGGTCTGCGTTTTAACCCGCCTCGAAAGAGATAGCGTATTTAGGTGACAGGATCTGGTGAGTCGTAGGCTGAGCGTCAGGCTTAAGTGATGATTTCGAAACCCATAGTGGGAACGGACTGGCAACGGAACGTGACTCTTCGATTTATCACATGAGCAATTCAAAACTATACGTCGGCAACCTGTCCTTCGACACTTCCGAGGCCGAGCTCCGCTCGCACTTCGAGCAATTCGGCGCCGTCACCGACATTTATGTCGCGATGGACAAGATGACCGGTCGCCCCCGCGGCTTCGCGTTCGTCACCATGGGCACCTCCGATGAGGCCAAGACGGCCATCGAGAAGACCAACGGCATGGAACTCGGCGGCCGCAAACTGGCGGTCAACGAAGCCCGTCCGAAAGAAGAGGGAGGCGGCCGTTCCTTCGGCGGCGGCGGCGGCGGTGGTCGCGGCGGCTTCGGCGGCGGCGGCAATCGCGGCGGTGGCGGCGGCTACGGTGGCAACCGTGGCGGCGGCGATCGTCGTTACTGAGTCGTCGGCTAAACCCGGTTCATTCAATCTCCCAGGCGGACCTTCGGGTCCGCCTTTTTTCTGCCCGCCTGCCGGCCTCCTCTGCTCCCGCGACAATTTTGTCGCGGCCCGCGCCTCGCCCGCCACTGTCGGCGCGCATGACCCCGTCCGTCGCCTCCGTCGAGAAACATCTCGCCCGCCTGCGCGCCTGCGCGCTCTGCCCGCAGATGCACCAGCCGGTCGTCGTCGGCCGCCCGACCGCGAGCCGCATCATTCTCGTCGGCCAGGCGCCCGGGGACAAAGAGCCCGTCTTCGGCCGCCCCTTCGCGTGGACCGCCGGCAAGACGCTCTTCAAATGGTTTCACGGCGCCCTCGGCTGGAGCGAAGACGAAGTGCGCGACCGCATCTACTTCGCCGCCGTCTGCCGCTGCTTCCCCGGCAAAAAATCCACCGGCGGCGACCGCGTGCCGGCCGACGACGAGATCGCCAACTGCTCCCGTTGGCTCGCCGCCGAGTTCGCCCTGCTCCGGCCGCAACTCGTGCTCCCCGTCGGCAAACTCGCGATCACCCAGTTCATGCCCGCCGCGCCGCTCAATGATCTCATCGGCAAAAAATTCGCGATCACCTACCGCGGCCACGCCGTCGACTGCATTCCCCTGCCCCACCCGTCCGGCGCGTCGCCGTGGCACCGCATGGAGCCGGGCAAGACGCTCCTCGGCCGGGCCCTCGCGCTCGTCGCGCAGCATCCAGCCATCCGCGCCGCCGCCGCCGCCGGC
The DNA here is from genome assembly GCA_016199925.1 of Opitutia bacterium. Taxonomy (GTDB): domain Bacteria; phylum Verrucomicrobiota; class Verrucomicrobiia; order Opitutales; family Opitutaceae; genus JACQFT01. The sequence goes on from JACQFT010000125.1 coordinate 7,428, forward strand.
CCGAAATCATCGCCCTCGCCACGACCCGCCCGCCCGCCCGCCAAACCAAGTGTCATTTACAGTCCCGGCCCATAGCGTGCGGGCACGGGGAGGCAACTGCTTGCGCGGGAGCGTAAGCAGGGGTGCGGCGGGAACGTGGGCGATTGATACTTTCTGGGTGGACGGGGCGTTTACGGGGCGGAGTTCACGCGGGCTGTCCCACGAACAGCGCGGCGAATCCGGGGAGTTCGCTCTGGCGGGGCGGGGCGAGCGCGCCCCCGGCCCCCGGCGCTGTCCCACAGCGGCGCAGCAATTCGGCGAGGTCGCGCCGCAGCCACAGCGCGGCGC